>JBMNUA010000043.1:0-14022 GCA_050945995.1 Christensenellales bacterium | reverse complement strand
AGCTACACCGAGGTGATTTAGATGGGCAAGTACGGACTGATCGGCGAGCGGCTGGCGCACAGCTTCTCGCCGCAGATACACGCGCAAATCGGCGATTACGAGTACGAGTTATACGAGATGCCGGAGGGCGCGGTCGCGCAGTTCATGCGCACGAACGCGCTGGACGGGTTCAATGTGACCGTGCCATACAAGGAGACGGTGATGCCGCATTTGGCGGAGATATCCGAGGAGGCGCGGCGGATCGGGAGCGTGAACACGGTGGTGCGGCTGCCGAGCGGCGCGCTGCGCGGGTACAACACGGATTACCACGGGTTTTTATATATGCTGGGGGATGTTTCGCATCTGCGGGGCGAGAAGGCGGTGATCCTCGGAAGCGGCGGCGCGGCGAAGGCGGTGCACGCAGTGATGGCAGACGCGGGGCTGGTTCCCGTGATCATCTCGCGCACGGGCGCGGACAACTACGAAAATCTTTCGCGGCACGCGGACGCGGCGGTGGTGGTGAACGCGACGCCGGTGGGGATGTACCCGGAGGTGGATGCGTCGCCGATCGATCTGCGGGCGTTTCCGCGATGCGTGCGCGCGCTTGACCTCATCTACAACCCGCTTAAAACGAAGTTTTTATTGGACGCGGCGGCGCGGGGCATCGACGCGCGCAACGGGCTTTCGATGCTGGCGGCGCAGGCGGTGAAGGCGAGCGAGCATTTCGGCGTACGCCCGCCGGGGGACGATCCCACGGCGCGGATTGTGGACGCGCTCAGCCGCGCGGCGCGAAACATCGCGCTGATCGGCATGCCTGGCGCGGGGAAAACCGTGATTGGGCGGGCGATTGCCGCCATCACGGGGCGGGCGTTTTACGACATCGACGAGATGATCCTCGGCGAGATCGGCATGCCGATCCCCGATTATTTTGAGAAGATGGGCGAGGGCGCGTTTCGGGCGGTGGAGTCGCGCATGCTGGCGCGGGCGGCGAAAGAGACCCATGCGGTGATCGCGACCGGGGGCGGGATTGTGACCGTGCCGGGAAACCGCGGGATGCTTCTGCAGAACTGTGCGGTGGTGGCGATTGAGCGGGAGATCAGCGCGCTGGCAGCGGGCGGGCGACCCGTGACGCGCAAGAAGGGCGTGGAGGCGATTTACCGCGAGCGAAAGCCGCTGTACGACAGTTGGAGCGAACGGACGTATGAGAATGTGGGGATTAAGGAGACGGCGCGGCGGATCGCGGCGGATTTTGGGTGATGAGCGGGAGGATGCGATGAAGATACTGGTGATCAACGGACCGAACCTCAATCTATTGGGGGTTCGCGAGCCGGACATCTACGGGGCGCAGACGCTTCGGGATTTGGAGGAGATGATCCGCGCGCATTGCGTTCAGATCGGCGCGGAGGTTTCGTTTTTCCAATCGAACCACGAGGGCGCGATTGTCGATGCGATACAGGGCGCGTATGGGAACATCGACGCGATGGTGATCAATCCCGCTGCGTACACGCACACGAGCGTGGCGATCCCGGACGCGATCAAGGCGGTGGGCATTCCCGCGGTGGAGGTGCATCTGTCCGACATCGAAAACCGCGAGCCGTTTCGGCGGCATTCGTACACGCGGGACGCGTGCGTTGCGACGATTGCGGGTAAGCATTTTGTAGGGTACATCGAGGCGATCGAGCGGCTGCGGGGGGAGATGTAGGTTTTGTAGGATGCGGGGGATGAGCGGCTGCGGAGGGAGATGTAGGTTTCGTAGGATGCGGGGGATGAGCGGTTGCGGGGAGATGTGATTTTCGTAGGAATCGCGCATCGGGTGCGGCGGATGAACGGTTGCAGGGTGATGGGATTTACATCGGATACGCGCATCAGGCGCGGCGGATGAGTGGTTGTGAGGAGACATGATTTACAACGGATACGCGCGTCGGGCGCGGCGGATGAGTGGTTGTGAGGAGATATGATTTACAACGGATACGCGCGTCGGGCGCGGCGGATGGTTACACGGCAGCGAGGGGAGCGGGAATCCGCCTTCGCTGCCGCGTATTGTTTTTACGATTGAGAGGTTGCGGGGGGAGATATATTTTTCGTAGGCTGCGGAGGGATCAATACTCCCCCTTGCTACGAACGAGCGCTTTTATATAGCGGAAGGTTTCCGCCTCGCCGCGCTCGCAGAGCATGGTAAGCAGGCTCTGGATGAAATCCGCCGTTTCGGGGTGGATCATGCGCGAGGAGATGCCGCGCTCGAAATAGCGCAGCGGGCAGGTGCAGGTATAGCGATCGCCCATATAGATTTTGCTGGCGGCGACGCGGTCGCAGAACATCTCGACCACATAGCGAAACGGCATTTTCACCGCGCCCATGCGACCTGTGTCCAGGCGATAATCCATCCAATATTCAAAATGATGTTTGTTGCGCCCCTTATGGCGCAGCCAAGTGCGCGAGTAGCCGTAGACTTCGCGCTCCACATCGTTCGGACTGCGCGTGCCGGAGAAATGGCGCGCGCCGGAGAGAAATTCCGCGGGATGATATTTCGAGAGATCGTGGAAAAGCCCCTGCCGGAGGATCCCGGCGCGGCGGCAATGCGCGATCACCAGATGCCGATGGCGCGTGATCGTGAGAAAATGGCGGAGCAGATTGCGCAAGTTCATCTCATCCATCCTTTACGGGTTATGTAACAGATACAGATGACTGCGCTCATATCAGGATATGGCGGCGGACGGCAGGTGGTTACAATATTTACGTTGTTTCCGGTTTGTGTTTTGGGTTATCATCACTTTATCGATGGAACAAATTATGTTACGGTTCGTCTAAATTCCAACATATGGAGGGAGGGATCACCGTGCGCAAACTGACCAACCGTTGCCGAACATGGATCGGACTGACGATAGCCACATTGCTGCTCTTCCCCTTCGCCTGCGCTGCGAGCGGGCAAGCCCCGCAAATGAGCATCCCGATCCAAGGTGCGGGAGACGCGTTTTATTTTGACGAGGACAACGGGAGGGTAATCTTTCCGGACTACAATGTGACCGCCGCATACGCGATGGATACGACATGGGACATCGAGGGAGTCGAAACGATTGATTTCCAACGGCTGTTCGATTGCTTGCAAGAAGCGCATGCCGAAGTGCCCCCCAATTATTGGGAGATGACAGGGAGCAACCCGGACGCCCTGCCAGAACCGCACAAGTACGATTTATACAGGAAATTCGAGCCGGCCGGATTGATACTGTGGCTTCAGGATGCAGTAGACCCGAATTACATTGCGCGTATTCGATTATTCCCATCCAATGTTGTGGATCATCCGGACGACGGACATTTTGTATATATAGACTTCTTTGTGTGGAAGGGCGAATGGTCCTGGGAAAATGAAACGATACAAGTGGAGTACAATCTGGCGTCCGAAGAACTGTGGGATATTGTGGTAGAGATTGCGGGCGGGAAGGATCAGGAGATTTCTCAAATCAGCCAGACGACGGGAATTGCAAGATACGCAACAACAGGAGACGCGCCTTCCGATCTGAGGGAGATCACCAAGTACATCGCGGATCAGGACATCATTGACGGCATGGTTCAATGCATCCTGAACGGGGAATCCATGGGTGAGCACCGCATGGAAACAGACGAACCTCATCACTTCCGCTTTTTCTTGGAAGGCGGGGAGACAATGGATCTCTACTTGGGCGTTGCTTCTCTTTGGAATGGAGAGCAGTGGATTTATGCGCGAATGGGTCGCTCGTTCTATCGCCTTGACCGAGACACGATCATAGAAGCGGTTCAAAACGCGGACATCCATACAAATGGGAGCATCGATTTATTCAACGCATATTAGCAGCAGGATTTGAGGCTTGCGCATAGTTATGGTTTGGATGGCATCCTTTTGGATGGCATTCATTTTGCGATCGGGGGAGCGGCGATTCCATCGCCACTCCCCCATCTTCCTACAGTTCGGTCACGAGGATTTCCGTGATCTCGCGCGCGAGATCGTCGGGGATGTAGAGCGTTTTGAGCTCATAGGGGGTGAGATTTACCGCGAATTTGCGATCCACGAGCTTGAGATCGACCTGCGCCTGAACAGGCAGCCCCTGCGTCTCGGTCAAGCGCAGCACATAGCCCGCGCCGTCCTCCGCGCGCTTGAACGCGCCGACGGAGATGTTCGCGGCGTCGATCGAAATGCCCTCGGAGACAGGTCCGAGCGGGCCTTCGTGGTAGGTTTCCACAATGGAGACCAGCGGCAGATTGAACAGCTCGCCCCGGTGCGCCAGATTCTTCTCGCGCCAGCTGCCGCCGTGCGGCACGAGCGCGTAGCGGAACTCCTGCTCGCCCATATCGACATGGCGGCAATCCGCGTCGCGGTGCTCCTGCCCGTAGTGATCGGCGTAGATGGAGGTGTTGGCGACCGTGAGGCGCAGTTCGGCATCCGGCGCGCTGAAGGAATACTTGGAATCGTTGAGAAGCGCGAGCCCGCCGGCTTCGCCCGACACGCCCAGCCAGCGCTGCGCGGTTTCCTCGCAGCCGTCGCAGGGGCGCTCGATCACGCCGTAGGCGATCTCCGCGCGCGCGACGGGCGACTGCGCGCGAACCGGGAAGCAGAGCTTCGCCATGCGGAATTTCTCCTGCATGTCGAGCCGGGCGGCGACCTCGATCTGATCGGCATCGGCGGTGAGCGCGTACTCCTGAATCAACTTGGATTTGCCAAAGCGCGTGGTGACGCGCAGCTTCGCGCGCACGGGTCCTGTTTCGAGAACCTCGAAGGTGGGGTCGCCGAAATCGCCCTTCGGGTCGTCGAACTTGAACACCATGTGCGCCCAGATATCAGCGTGCTCGTTGTCGAACAGGCGCATGCGCGCGGGCGCGGAGATGGCGTCGTAACCGGTGGATTTGTCGATCAAATGGATGAGCGCGCCGGTTTTGGAATCGAATTTCGCGAACACATTCGCGTTTTCGATGGAATGCGCGTCCACGCGCAGGGCGGTTTCGACCGGGGCGGATTCGCCCTTGAGATACAGCCAGTAGAGCCGATGCCCGTAGGCGGGGATTTCCGCTTCGAGGAGGGTATCCCACTTATCGCGCCCGTTGGTGCGCGAGGCGCGAATGGTCTGCGCGGGGACATCCTCGCCCGTCTCGTCGGTCACGCGGGCGATGTTGCCAAACACCTGCACATTGCCCTTCGCGGGGAAGGCGTGGGGGTTGAACACCACAAGCGGCGTGCCGTTGCCGTCGATCTCCCACAGTCGCCAGCCGGACTCCTTGCTGCGCACGCGCCCGGGCATGCCGGCGATGGTGTCCACCTGCCAGGACATCGCCTGAACCGCGGCGTTCTGCTCGCGCGCGGCGATGGAGATGGACTCGCCCAGCTGGTTGCGCGCGTCCTCGTAGACCTCGCGAATCGAGCAGCCGCAGAGGATGTCGTGGAACTGATTGAACAGCAGGTTCTGCCAGCCCTGCGCCATGCAGCCGATGGTATGCCCCGCGCGCACCGCGCCGATGACGCCCATCGTCTCCGCGCTCAAAAGCGCATTCTCCGCGCGGCGGTTGTAGGTTTTGATCAGCGAGGTGGCGGAGTAGCAGCCGCTCGCATGGTGCTGGAGTTCGTTTTTCCAGGCGGGGACGTCGATGTCGCGGACGGAATCGAAGTAGCGGTCGGGCGAGGAGAATTGGACGTTATGATCGGGATGCGCGTCCTGATAGGCGCGAATCGCCTTGAGGTTTGAGATCGTCGGACCGCCGCCGTGGTTGCCCACGCCGTAGAAGCACATCATGGCGTGCCCGCGCTCCGCCTGCCAGTTGCGCGCGCGCTCGATGTCGGCATCGCAGCTGCCAAAGGGCGCGGAGTAGGCATCCGGGATGCGGAAGGTGCGCACATGCGAGCCGTCGGGCGCATACCAATCGAACAGCCAGCCGGGAATTTCGGCGTTCTCATGCACGCCGGGGCGCATCATGACGTAGTTTTCGATGCCCGCGCGGCGGAAGAGCTGCGGGAGCATGGCGTTGTGACCGAAGGAATCGACGTTATAGGCGGTTTTCGCGGTGACGCCGAACTTTTCGTGGAAATAGCGCTGGCTGTAAAGGAAATGGCGCACGAAGGATTCGCCGGACGGCATGTTGCAATCGGGCTGCACCCACATGCCGCCGACCACGCTCCAGCGTCCCTCGCGGATGCGCGCGGCGATCTCCGCGAACATCGGCGGGTCGTTTTGCTCCACCCAGCGGTAGTAATCCGCGCAGGCGCTGGTGAACACGAATTCGGGGGACTCGTTCATGCGGTCGAGCGCGGAGCGGAAGCTCGCCTTGATCTCCTGATAGCCCTCCTGCCAATGCCAGAACCACACCGGGTCGATATGGGCGTTTCCGATCATGTGGATCAATGGTTTGCACCTCGTTTCTATATTGTACGGGTCGATGCCCGTCAGTTATCAAAAAACTCGGCTTCGACTTCGGCGCAGAGCCGATGGTAGAGCTTGAGATGGAGCTCCTGCACCTGATAGGTCTCGCGGGCGGGGACGTCGAGGAGGATGTCGGCGTATTCGGCGAGCATGCCGCCGCCCTCGCCCGTAAACGCAATGACGGTCGCGCCCTTGAGGCGGGCGGCGCGCGCGGCGTTGATCACATTGACGGCGTTGCCGGAGGTGGTGATGCCGATGAGCACATCGCCCTTCGCGGCGTAGGCGAGCGCCTGTTGGGCGTAGACATAGTCGCCGCCCAAGTCGTTGGCGACCGCGGAGATGAGCGCGGACTGCGCGGTGAGGTCGATGGCGGGCAGCCCCATCTGCAGGGGCATGCCGAGCACATCCGCCCAAGCCGCGGGCATGGGGCGCTGTTTCAAAAAGCCCTTGACGAGCTCGCCCACGATGTGGGCGCTGTCCGCCGCCGAGCCGCCGTTGCCGCAGACGAGCACCTTGCCGCCGTTTTTGTAGCAGGCGATGATGGCATCGCGCGCCGATTCATAGCTATGTTTCATAGAGTTCCCTCCATTTGGGCGCGCTCGAACGCGGCGAGGATCTCCTCGCGCGTCGCCGTGCCGGTCTGTCCGATTTTTTGGATGGTCACCGCCGACGCGAAGGTCGCGACCGCGATGGATTGGTCGATGGGCGCGCCGCCCGCCATGGCGGCGGAGAAGGCGGCGAGGAAGCTATCCCCCGCGCCGCAGATGTCGATCTCCCCAACAACGCGCACCGCGCCGTAGCGGGCGCAGGCATCGCCATCGACATAGGCGCAGCCGGATTCTCCGAGCGTCACGAGCACGCGCGCGGCGTTTTGATTGGCGAGCGCGCGCGCTGCCGCGAGCGGATCATCGGCGGGCAGACCCGTGGCGCGCGCAAGCTCCACCTCGTTGGGCTTGAGGATGGCGTGATGGAAGCGGGCGATGCCATCGCGGCTATCGACGACGACGGTGAGACCGTCCGCGGCGAGGCGGTTGATGCGCGCGCGCACGCGATCTGTGATCGCGCCCAGCGGCATCTGGTCGCAGACGACGAGCGCGTCGAGCGAGGGCGCGAGCGCGTCGAGATGGGCGATGAGCGCATCCTCGATCGCGGGCGGGAGCGCATCGCGGCTGATGAAATCGAGCCGCGCGTCCTCATACGATACGCCGGAGATGCCGGTGCGCATGGGCTTGATGTAGGCGTTTGTGGTGATGGATGGCGATGTGACGATGTGCGCGGCGGGCACGCCGCGGGCAGAAAGCGCGTCGCGCAATATCGCGCCACGCCAATCTTCGCCGATCGCGCCGACGACAGCAAGCGACTGCGGGTTCAGCGCGGCGAGGTTGCACGCGGCGTTGCCGCCCGCGCCCGGCGCGTAACGTTCGGACACGATGGGCAGGGGGAAATGCGGCGTCTCGCGCGAGAGCTCGCTTTTTGTCATATCCGCCGTCCAATACGCGTCGAGACAGATGTCGCCGACGAGCGCGATGCGCGCGCGGGAGATGCCCGCGAGGGCGTGCGCGAGCGCGGACGGATCAAAGGAGGTGATGTCACGCATGTTCATGGTCGATGCCCGCCTTCAATTGATGGTAGAGGTTGGGGATCGTCTGCCGATGGTCGCCCGTGAAATGCCAACCCATGCCGCCGCGGCTGACCGGGCGGTTGACGATGTTTTTGCGCGGGCGGTAGTAGTAGTTGGGGTCGTCCTGCCCGATGTCGGTGCGGAAATCGCCCAGATCGATCAAATCAAAGTTCGCGGTGGTGATGTCGAAGGTAGAATAGCCCTGGTTGCGGGCGATGGAGAGCGCCTTCAAAAACACCTCCGGACCGATCACGCCCGAGCCGAAGTTGAGAAACGCGCCCTTGTCCATGTGGGCGACCGACCACGCGAGCGTTTTGAAATCCGCGCCGCTCGTCTGCCCGATGGCGGCGAAATCGCAGGACGGGTGCTGGTGGATGATATCCGTGCCGAGCGCGATGTGGTAGGTGGCGGGGATGCCGCGCTTGTACGCCTGATAGAGCACGCAATCGGCGCGGTGCGGGAAGCGGTCGGGGCGCGCGTCGATGTAGCGGGCGAGGGATTCGCCGTAGCCGTGGTCGCGGCGCGCGCCGGCGCGGATCGCATCGTTCATCCAGAGCCCCGTCTCCTCCCACATGCCGAACGAGCCGTCCTCGATCGCGGTGGGCACATGCTCGGACGTGCCGCCGAGGTAGGCGAGTTCAAAATCGTGGATGGAGCATGCGCCGTTGCCGGAGAGATGGGTGATCGCGCCGATGTCCATCAGTTCGATGAGCAGCCGCGAGAGCCCGCATTTGACGACATGCGCGCCCATGGAGAAGATGATCTGCGCGCCGCGCTTGCGGGCGAGCAGCAGGCGGTCGATCAATTCCGCAAAGCCCGGCGCGTCCCAATCGGGCGCGGGGGCAGCGGGATCGACGAGGGTGTCGATCCGAACGAGGTTGTGCCGCCCGAAGGCGGAGAAGGTTTGGGTGGAATCAAAGGACAAGCGCATAATTTACACCTCCAAGCCGAGAAAACCGAGGATGGCGCGCAGATCGAGGAAATCGCCGGCGATGGCGTCCGCGCCCGCCTGCAACAGCCGCGCGCGCTTGACGGGGTTGATGCCGGAGCGGGCGTGCTCATCCGTCGCCAGACCTAAGGTGCGCGCGCCGGCGGCGCGACCGAGCGCGATCTCCACCTTGCCGTCGCCGACGACGGCGAAATCCGCGCCGGAGAGCCCCGCGCCGCGGATCAGCGCATCGATCACCTGCTCTTTCGAGCAGCTTTCCTCCCGGACGGGCGCGCCGGAGACGCGCGTGAAATAATCGGTCAGCCCGAGGGCGGCGACTTCGCGCCGGACATCGGGATCGTCGGTGCCGCTGGCGACGTAGAGGGCGACGCCGCGGTCTTTGAGGGCGCGCAGGAAATCCTCGCTGCCCGCGATGAGGTAGGAGTCGCGCGGGGCGCGTTTGGATAAAAGCGCCTGCACGCGCTCTTCGACGACACGCATCAGCCGCCTGTTATATTCATCCTTATACCACCACGGGTCGTCCGGCGCGGCGGGGTTTGCGCGATGCGCGCGCGCGGCGAGCCATTTCATCTGGTGGATGGTCTGTATGCCGGTGGACTGATCAATGTAGCGATCGACCGCTTCGGCGACGGACGCGTCCTGCCCGCCGGGCGAGAGCATCTCGAGCATGAGCGGGCGCATGACATCCTCCCAGCCGCAGCGGATGGTGGACAGCGTGCCGTCGAAATCAAGCAGCACGGCGCGCACGGGCGCGGGGTTTGTACGGGGGGTTACGATCTCCATGGACGACACCTCCGTAGATATCGTTCGACAGACGGGCGCTTTTTCCTTTATATGGTAACATTATCCCATGCGCCGCGCGATGTGATCGAAGAACATACGGTAGCCTTCGCACAACTCGTTTGCGCCAGGCGCGCCGGACAGATAGGGCTGGCGGTAGCGGCGGCAGCCGTTGCGGCAGAGCGAGCGGTGCGGGCAGACCTCGCACTGCGCGGGCAGGGCGCGGCTTTCCTCGATGAACTGCGCGGCGGCGTCCGACGCAAGGAGCGAAGCGAGCGACTGATCGAGCAGCGAGCCAAGGCGGTGCGAATCGTGGACATAGAAATCGCAGGGGTAGACGCCGCCGTCGGACTCGACGACGATGTGGCAGGCGCAGACGCCGGACATGCCGCAGCTTTCGGGCGGGCGTCCGGCGAGCATATCGAGCACATTGTCGAACCAGCGCACGCTCACCTGTTTTCCGCGCGCGCGCTCATCCGCGTACAAATCGAAGATGTTGATCAGAAACCGCCCGTAGGACTCGGAGCGCAGTGCGTGCGCGCCGCAATCGCCCGTCACGGGGTTCAAACAGGGGATGAACTGGAGGTAGTCCCAGCCGCTTTTGCGCAGGAAATTGTAAACCGCCGCGCCGCGCCGCGCGATGGGCTCGGAGACGACGGTGAGGATGTTATAGGGGACGTGGGCGCGGTCGAGCGCGCGGATGCCCGCCATGACGCGCGAGAAGCTGCCCTTGCCGTCCGGGAAGATGCGCAGATCGTTGTGAAGCGCCGCCGGACCATCGAGCGAGACGCCGACCAAGTAGCCGTGTTGGGCGAAAAAGGACGCCCATTGCGCATCGATCAGCGCGCCGTTTGTCTGGATGCTGCGATCGACGCGCAGGCTTTTGGGGATATACGTTTCTACGAGCGATTCAAACGCGCGGAAGAAATCGAGCCCGGCGAGGAGGGGTTCGCCGCCCTGGAACACGAACTGCACGGCGGATTCGACCTCCTGCGCGGCGCGGCGCACGACTGCTTCGAGCACATCCGGTTTCATGATGCCGTAGGATTTGACCGCGCGGGCGTCCGCAAGGTCGTGATAGAAGCAATAGCGGCAGCTGAGGTTGCAGAGGCTTGAGGCGGGCTTGAGCATGATGGTCAACGTCTTCATGCGATTGTTTCCCTGCGGTAGGCGGCGGGCGTCATATTCATCGCCTTTTTGAAAATGCGGTTGAAGTACGCGGGGTCGGGATAGCCGCAGCGGGCGGCGACATCCTCGATGCTCATGAAGGTGGAGGCGAGCAGATCACAGCCGTGGCGCATGCGCAGGTTCGTGACGTACTGTATGAAGGTGGTGTTGAGCTGCTTGCGGAACAGGTGGCAGATATAATTTTTATTAAAGCCGGTGATTTCCGCAAGGTCGTCGAGCCGCAGTTTTTCGTAGGCGTGGCGGCGGACATAGCTGAGGATGCGCGCGAACTGGGGATCGACATGCTCCTCGACGGAATCGGCGGCGCCGAGCTCGCTGCTCAAGCGTTTTAAGAAGGTCTCCAATTCAAGTTTGTCGAGGGGCTTTAAAAAATAATCGGCGACGCCCAGGCGCATCGCGCGGCGCGCACACTCGAAATCGGGCTGGGAGGAGAGGATGGCAAAGCGGCTGCGCACGCCCGAGACGATGCAGCGTTCGATCAGATCAAGCCCCGGGAGCCCGGGGAGGTTGACATCGATCAGCGCGAGGTCGGGCTGCAAATCCTGAAGCTGCGCCTGCGCGGAGACGGCGGATTGTATGTAGGCGGAAACCTCAAAGCCGCAGGATTCCCAGTCCACCGCGTGCATGGCGTCGATTGCCGCAAGCGCTTCATCATCGACCAATACGACGGTATGCATAAACGGCACCCCCTCGTTTTATAGTATGAAGGTTCGTATTTGCATCATATTCTATCACAAGGGCTGCTAAAATCGCAAGCGAAAAGGTGTGCGCTTCAAAGAATTTGACAATAAATGCGTAAATAAACTGCGGGTTTGAGCGATATGTACAAAATGTATTAAAGCGTTTAAGGTGCGGGGCGGCGATCGACGCGGGACGCCGCCGGATTCGCATGGAATGCTGCACGGCGGCGTCCGATATGGGGGTTCTACTGCGGTTTCTAGGTGTGGGTGAGCTGGTAAAAGCGCGTGCCGCCGGGGTAGATGCTGACGTTTTCAAACCCGTTTTGCAAGAGCAGCCGCGCGGCGGTGTGCGCGCGCACGCCGATGGCGCAGAAAACAACGATTTTTTTGGATTGGTCGAGCTCCGAGAGCCGCGCGCGCAGCTGGGTTTGCGGGATGTGCACAGCGCCCGGGAGCGCGAACATGCGAAGCTCGAAATCCTCGCGCACATCCAGGGCGAGCGCATCTTCTTCCCCGTCGAACACGTCCCACGCCGCGAAATCGGCGAGCCCATGTATCACATTTTCCGCCGCGAAGCCGAGCATATTGACCGGGTCTTTCGCGGACGAGAACGGGGGCGCGTAGGAGAGTTCGAGCGCGGCGAGGGCGTCGATGCCGCCGCCGAGCCGGATGACCGTGGCGATGGTGTCGATGCGCTTATCGACGCCCTCGTGACCGACGATCTGCGCGCCATAGAGCGTGTTGCCGTCTGCGGAGAAGGCGAGTTTGAGCGCCATGGCGCGCGCGCCGGGGTAATAGGTGGCGTGCGAGTTCTGCATGATGGTGACGGTGTGATAGTCCTTCCCACGAACCAACCCGCGCGCGCGCAGCTGCTTTTCGTTTGCGCCCGTCGAGGCGCAGGCGAGGTCGAACACCTTGGCGACGGAGGTGCCGAGCGAGCCTTCGTAGCGCGCGCTGCCGCCGGCGATGTTGTCCGCGACGATGCGCCCCTGCTTGTTGGCAGGTCCCGCGAGCGGGATCATGGCGCGCCCGCCGAGCGCGAGGTCGTTGACCTCGACGACATCGCCTGCGGCGTAGATGTGCGGATCGCTCGTCTTCATATATTCATCGACGATGATGCCGCCGCGCGCGTTGACCGCAAGCCCCGCGTCCTTTGCAAGCTGCCCGTTCGGGCGCACGCCGATGGCGAGCACCGCGAAATCCGCGGAGACGACATGCCCGCTCGCAAGGCGGACATCCACGCCGCCCGCGCGCTCGGAAAAGGATTGAACGGCGTCGCCCAAGCGCAGTTCCACGCCGCCGTCCTTCATCGCGCGCTCAATGAGCAGCGCCATTTCGGGATCGAACGGCGCCATCAGCTGGTCGGCGGCCTCGGCGAGCACCACATCAAAGCCCGCGGCGCGCAAATTCTCCGCCGTCTCCACGCCGATGAAGCCGCCGCCGATCACCGCCGCGCGCCCCGCGCCGCAGGCGACGAGATGCTTGACGACATCGGCATCCGGCACCGTCCAGAGGGTGCAGACGCGCGGGGAATCGATGCCCGGGATGGGCGGCTTTATGGGCGACGAGCCGGTGGCGATGACGAGGGTATCGTAGGCTTCGGTATACGCGCCATCCGGTCCGTTCACGGAGACAGTTTTATTCGCGCGGTCGATCGAGGTGACCTCGCTGTGCACGCGCACATCGATGTTGAACTTATTGCGCATGCCCTCGGGCGATTGGAGCAGCAGCGCGTCGCGCGAGCGAATCTCGCCGCCGGTATAATAAGGAAGCCCGCAGTTCGCATACGAGATGTACGCGCCGCGCTCGAACAGTATGATCTCGACATCCTCGTCGAGCCTGCGAAGCCGCGCGGCGCAGCTTGCGCCGCTTGCCACGCCGCCGATGATCAGCACACGTTGTTTCATCGATCCTACCCCCTGAAGATTCCTGATACAGGGATTATACCACAAGTGGCGGCGCGGCGAACCGTGACAAAATCACATAGGCGATACCGCATAAAGAGGACGTGCGCCGACGAGGTGAATTTTCGTCAGGTTGAGCTTGCAAAATCCGCAGGCGTAGTCGTGCTACGTCAAGGGTTTTGCAGGCACAAGATGGCGGAAATGCATCCGTCCGCGCGCGTTCGATTTGTGCGGTATTGCCATAGTTTAATATCGGTTGTCGTAGATGCGCGTGGATTTTTTCTCGCTGCGCGGGAGCTCGCCAATGTCAACCGCCTTGGGCTTGATCGTGAGCCCGACCTTGGATTTGAACGCCGCGCCGACCGCCTGTTCGACCGCGGGCTTATCGAAATAGGGCACGGCTTCAAAAAACAAGGTCATTTCGTCCTTGCCCATGAGGTGGTCGATCATCACCTGATATTCGCTGGACACGCCGTCGATCACGCGCAGCACATCCTCGATCTGCCCGGGGTAGATGTTGACGCCCTTGACCTTGACCATA
>JBMNUA010000042.1:0-14308 GCA_050945995.1 Christensenellales bacterium | reverse complement strand
CCTTGCCGCCGAGGGGCTGCTGGGTGACCAGCGAGTAGGGTCCCGTCGAGCGGGCGTGGATTTTATCATCGACCAGGTGATGCAGCTTGAGCATATACATATAGCCCACGGTCACGGGGTTGTCGAAAGCCTCGCCCGTGCGCCCGTCGTAGAGCTGCACCTTGCCGGTGGGGTTGATGCCGCATTTGGAGAACTGTATGACCGGTCTGCCCTTTTCGTCAAACAGCGCGTCCTCGGCGGGGATCTCCGCCGCCATGTCGAGCACGTCCTGGATGTCCTCCTCGCGCGCGCCGTCGAACACCGGGCTTGCCACATGCCAGCCCAGCGCCTTGGCGGCGAGCCCCAAGTGCACCTCGAACACCTGACCGATGTTCATGCGCGAGGGCACGCCCAGCGGGTTGAGCACGATATCAAGCGGCGTGCCGTCGGGGAGGAAGGGCATATCCTCCTCGGGGAGGATGCGCGAGACGACGCCCTTGTTGCCGTGGCGTCCCGCCATCTTATCGCCGACGGAGATTTTGCGCTTCTGCGCGATGTAGACGCGCACCATCTGGTTGACGCCGGGGCTGAGCTCGTCGCGGTTCTCGCGGGTGAACACCTTCACGTCCACGACGATGCCGAACTCACCGTGCGGCACGCGCAGCGAGGTATCGCGCACCTCGCGCGCCTTGTCGCCGAAGATCGCGCGCAAAAGCCGCTCCTCGGCGGTCAGCTCCGTCTCGCCCTTCGGGGTCACCTTGCCCACGAGGATGTCGTTTGCGCGCACCTCCGCGCCCACGCGGATGATGCCGCGCTCGTCGAGGTCGCGCAGCGCGTCCTCACCCACGCCGGGGATGTCGCGGGTGATCTCCTCCGGTCCAAGTTTCGTGTCGCGCGCCTCGGACTCGTACTCCTCGATGTGGATGGAGGTGTACACGTCGTCCTTGACGAGCCGCTCGGAGAGCAGGATCGCGTCCTCGTAGTTGTAGCCTTCCCATGTCATAAACGCCATGAGCACGTTGCGACCCAGCGCGATCTCGCCCTTGTCGGTGGACGGACCGTCGGCGATCACCTGATCTTTGAAAACCCGCTCGCCTTCGACGACGAGGGCGTGCTGGTTGATGCAGGTGCCCTGGTTGGAGCGCGCGAATTTGGTGAGCTTGTGGACATGCTCCTCGCCGCTATCGCCAACCATGCGAATCTCGTTTGCGGTCACGCGGGTGATGATGCCGCCCTCTTCGGCGAGCACCACAACGCCCGAATCGCACGCCGCCTTGTACTCGATGCCCGTTCCGACAATCGGCGCTTCGGGCATGAGCAGCGGCACGCCCTGACGCTGCATGTTCGAGCCCATGAGCGCGCGGCTCGCGTCATCGTTTTCGAGAAAGGGGATCATGCCGGTCGCCACGGAGATGAGCTGGCGCGGCGAGACATCGACGTAATCGACATAGCTTTTCTCGATCTCGGTGATGTCGTCCTTGCGGCGCACGGTCACGCGGTCGTTGAGGAAGCCGCCCGTCTCGTCCACAGGCTCATCCGCCTGCGCGATGACGTACTGATCCTCCTCGTCGGCAGTCATATAGTCGATCTGGTCGGTGAGCTTGAAGGTCACCGGATCGACCTTGCGGTAGGGCGCCTCGATAAAGCCGTACTCGTTGATGCGCGCATAGGTCGCAAGCGAGCCGATCAGCCCGATGTTGGGTCCTTCCGGCGTCTCGATCGGGCAGATGCGCCCGTAGTGCGAGTAGTGAACGTCGCGCACGGCGAAGCTGGCGCGGTCGCGATTGAGACCGCCCGGACCGAGCGCGGAGAGCCTGCGCTTGTGCGTGAGCTCCGCCAGCGGGTTGGGCTGGTCCATGAACTGCGAGAGCTGGGAGCTTCCGAAGAACTCCTTGATCGCCGCGGAGACCGGGCGGATGTTGATCAAATCCTGCGGGCGGACTTTGTCGAGATCCTGGATCGCCATGCGCTCCTTGACCACGCGCTCAAGCCGGGACATGCCCACGCGGATCTGGTTTTGCAAAAGCTCGCCCACGCTGCGCAGCCGGCGGTTTCCCAAATGGTCGATGTCGTCGATCTCACCCAGCCCGTGAAACAGCCCGAACTGGTAGCTCACCGCGGCGATGATGTCGTCTACGAGGATGTGCTTGGGCATCAGCCGCGGCGTCGCCTCGCGAAGCGCCTCGTTGAGCGGCATGCCGTCCTCGCGCACGCGGGTCAAAAGCTCGACCAGCGAGGGAACGTGCACGCGCTCGGAGAACGGTGCAACGGTCTCGTCGTACTCCTCGAAGATGCGCGCGTCGTAGGCGGCGAGGAAGGGCTTGATGAACGCGAAGTTGTTGCCGACGATGCGCGTATCGCTGTTGTCAACAACGACGACGATTTCGTTTACGCCACTGTTTTGTATCAGATCCGCCTCTTCGCGCTTGAGTACGCGCCCGGCGGTGAAGATCACCTCGCCCGTGTAGGGGTTGACGACGTCCTCGCCCAATTCCTGCCCGACGGCGCGCTGCGCGACGGAGAGCTTCTTATTAAACTTGTACCTGCCCACATGCGCAAGGTCGTACCTTTTGGGCTCAAAAAACAAGGAGTTGATCAGGCTCGTCGCCGAATCAACGGACGGCGGCTCGCCGGGGCGCAGTTTGTTGTAGATTTCGATCAGCGCCTGATCCTTGCGCGACTTGTAGCGGTTCTCGCCCTTGTCGTTGACCGACGGCGCATCGCGCGTGATGGTCGCGCTGACGCGCTCATCCTCGCCGAGCAGGCGGATGATGTCCGCGTCGGTCTCCACGCCCATGGCGCGAAGAAGCACCGTCACCGGGAGTTTGCGCGCGCGGTCGATGCGCGCGTAGACGACGCTGTTGGAGTCCGTCTCAAACTCGATCCATGCGCCGCGGTTCGGGATCATCTGCGCGGCATAGAGATACGAGCCCGTCTTGTCGATCGAGCGGGAGTAGTAGACCCCCGGCGAGCGCACAAGCTGGGAGACGACGACGCGCTCCGCCCCGTTTATGATGAAGGTTCCATGCTCGGTCATGAGCGGGAAATCGCCCATGAATACCTCGGACTCCTTGATCTCGTGGGTGTCGCGGTTGGTGAGCCGGACGACCACCTTGAGGGGCGCGGCGTACGTCGTATCGCGCTCCTTGCAGACTTCCACGGAATACTTGGGCGCCTCGTCGAGCGAATAATCCATAAATTCGAGTATGAGGCTCTCGGAATAGTCCGTGATGGGAGACACGTCCGCTAGCACCTCGCGCAGACCATGCTTGAGGAAGGTTCGGTACGAATTTTTCTGTATCTCGATTAGATCGGGTACATCCAACGCTTCCTTGATGCGCGCAAAGCTCATGCGCGTCCGTCCGCCCATCTGAACCGGATTGGGTTTTGCCATACCCTAAATCACCCCTGTCTTGTCACCTGTCGCCATGCCGCTCCGGGAGGTTAAATTATGGAAAGTTGCGCGCAATACGGACATTTTGATGGCATTTTCACGCCCCCGGGTTGCAAAAGCGGATATTCGTCCATACTAACGCAGTTTAATATAATACCACATAGATTTTTAAACGTCAACCCACCTTCCCCCGCATTTTGGGCAAAACAGTCAACATTTAACAGTATAACACAAGAATTAACCGAGAACGGGGAATATCTCCTGGGTTCTTTTCCTGCATTTCTATTTATTTTTTGCATCTTTTCCTGCATATTATGCGGTTTGCAAGCGCGTGCGCATGTGATATAATGGCATGGAAGAGGCGCGTCGGAGGTGGTCTACATGTTCGGTGAGAACGGGCGTTTCTCGGATCGGGAGATCGAGGCGTATGAGCGGCATGTGCTAAAGCATGCAACGGGCGATGGCGAGATTTACAACCGAACCGCCGATGCGCTTGGCCTAAAAGGCGCGGCGCATCTGCTGGATTTGGGCTGCGGCACGGGGCGCGCGCTCGACGAGATCATGAAGCGCTCCCCCTGGATCAGCGTCACGGGCATCGACCGCTCCCCCGCGCTGCTCGCGCGGCTGTTGGCAAAACCCTACGCCTCACGGCTGACCTTGATCCACGCGGACAGCATCCAAGCGGCGCTGGGCACGGAGCGGTACGACGCGGCGGTATCCGTATTGGTGATGCACCTTTCCCCGCGCGAGGATCGGCGCGCGCTTTACGCGCGAATCCATCAATCGCTGCGCCCGGGCGGCAGATATGTCGAGGCGGACATCGCCGCGCGCGACGCGGCGGAGGAGGATCGCCTTTTTGCGGAAGCCGCGTATGAAAGACCGCTCACGGAAGATAGCGTGCTGGGCGATTTGCGCACGGCGGGCTTTTCCTCCGTCGAAACGTATTGGAAACACGAGCAAAGGGCCATCTATGTGGCAAGAAAGGACGGAAAGAAATGAAAATCGCATTCGGAAGCGATCACGCGGGCTTCTCATATCGGGAGCTTTTGATGGAGCACGCGCGCGATCTCGGTCACGAGGTGATCGACATGGGCGTTCACGCGCAGGAATCGTCCGATTATCCCAGATACGGGTACGCGGTGGGGCGCGCGGTGGCGCGCGGCGAGGCGGAGCGCGGCATTGTCGTGTGCGGGACGGGCTTTGGGATATCCCTCGCCGCGAACCGCATCCGCGGCATCCGCTGCGTCAACGCCACGGAGGAGTTGACCGTATCGTTCTCGCGTAGGCACAACGACGCGAACATGCTCGCACTGGGCGAGCGGGTGATCGGCAAGGGAAAGGCGATCAGCCTGATGGACATCTTCCTCACCACCGCGTTTGAGGGCGGGCGGCATGAGGCGCGGGTGCACCTGATCGACAGCATGGAGGAGCAATAGATGCCGAAAATTACATTCCTGGGCGCGGGCTCGACGGTATTTGCCAAAAACGTATTGGGCGACAGCATGATGACGCCCGCGCTCGAGGACAGCGTGATCGCGCTGTACGACATCGACGCGCACCGGCTGAACGAATCGAAGATGATGCTCGACACCATCAACCGCAACAACGGCGGCAAGGCGAAGATCGAGGCGTATCTGGGCGTTGAAAACCGGAAAGACGCGCTGCGCGGGGCGAACTATGTGGTAAACGCCGTGCAGATCGGCGGCTACGACCCCTGCACGATCACCGATTTTGAGATTCCGAAAAAATACGGGCTGAATCAGACCATCGCCGACACCCTCGGCATCGGCGGCATCTTCCGCGCGCTGCGCACCATCCCCGTGATGTTTGATTTCGCGCGCGACATCGAGGAAGTCTGCCCGGACGCGTGGCTGCTCAACTACACAAACCCCATGTCGATGCTCACCGGCGCGATGCAGCGGTTTACGGGCGTGAAGACCGTCGGGTTGTGCCACAGCGTGCAGGTGTGCTGCGAGCACCTGATGCAGGGGCTTAGGATGGAATACGACGCGCGCGTGCAATGGAAGATCGCGGGCATCAACCATCAGGCATGGCTGCTGGAAGTGACAAAGGACGGCGCCGATCTCTATCCCGAGATCAAACAGCGCGCCGCCGCGCGCGCGGGCAAGCACAACGATATGGTGCGCTATGAGATCATGAAACGGTTCGGCTACTATGTAACCGAATCGTCCGAGCACAACGCGGAGTACATGCCGTATTTTATCAAATCGCGCTATCCGGAATTGATCGAGCGGTTCAACATCCCGCTGGACGAGTACCCGCGCCGCTGCATCCAGCAGATCGCGGATTGGGGCAAGCAGCGCGACGCGCTGTTGCACGACGAGGGGCTCACCCATGTGCGCAGCGCGGAATACGCAAGCTATATCATGGAGGCGATGGAGACGAACGCGCCGTTCAAATTCGGCGGCAATGTGATGAACACGGGGCTGATCACGAACCTGCCGCAGAACGCGTGCGTCGAAGTGCCCTGCATCGCGGATGCCTCCGGCGTGACGCCCACCTATGTGGGCGCGCTGCCCGAGCAGTGCGCGGCGATGAACCGCACGAACATCAATGTGCACCTGCTCACGATCGACGCCGCCGTGAACCTGAAGAAGGATTCCATCTATCAGGCGGCGCTGCTCGACCCGCACACGGCTGCGGAATTGTCGATTGACGACATCGTTTCGATGTGCGACGAGCTGATCGCGGCGCACGAGGGGTGGATTCCCGCGTATCAATAAATATCTAAAATGAGGATCGTCCGGATATTACGCCGGACGATCCTTTATTTTAGTATGTTCCGCGAAACGCGATCTCGGCAGGTCCTGTCATAAACGCGCGCCCGTCGGCGGAGATTTCAAATTCAAGGTCGCCGCCCGGCAGCGTCACCCGCGCGCGCTCCCCCACCAGCCCCGCCTTCACGCCCGCGAAAAAAGCCGCCGTCGCGCCCGTGCCGCAGGCGAGCGTCGCTCCCGCGCCGCGCTCCCACACCCGCACGCGGATGTGATCCTTGCCGATGACGCGGCAGAACTCCACATTCACGCCCGAAGGAAACGCATCATCCGCCGATACGCGCGCACCCCACCTTTGAAATTCTTCCTCCGACGGCTCGACCGCGTAGGTGACGGCGTGCGGGTTGCCGACGGAGATGTGCTGAAATTCCGCGCGATTCCCATCCAACTGAAACACGGATGCCCCCGTGATCTCCGGCGCGCCCATATCGACGCGCACCGCTTGCACATCGCCCGCCTGCACAAACAGGCGCATCTCCATGCGCCCCGCGCGCGTCAACACCGCCATCTGCGTGCGCGGGGCGCGCCCGGACTCATACAGCCACTTCGCCACGCAGCGTATGGCATTTCCGCACATCTCCGGCTCTGTGCCGTCGGCGTTGAAAATACGCATGCGCGCGTCCGCTCCCTCCGCCGGCAGGATGAGCACAAGCCCGTCCGCGCCGATCGACACGCGCCGCCGGCAAACCTTGCGCGCGAGCGCATCCGGCGCGTCGGGCGCGGGCTGCGAAAAGCAGTCGATCACCACAAAATCGTTGCCCAGCCCGTGCATCTTGATAAATTCCAATCCAATCACCCCTGCGTCATAAAAATAAGGGCGCAGTCGTCGATCAACTGCGCCCGCCCGTATGGCGTTTTTTTAGAAATCGCCGCCGTTGTCAAACAACAGGCTCGAGGTCAGCCCGGCGAGCCCGGGGACGACCTTCTCGATCACCGTCAGCGTCGAGATCAGCGCAAGCCCGATCTCCTGCTCAGCGGTCTCCGCCTGCTCGTCCGTCATGCTCATGATGTCGATGACATTCGCGGGATCGATGTAGAAATCATCCGTATCGATCGTGGTCTCGATCAGGTGCACCGTGCTGGCGAGCGAATACATCGTCGCGCCATCGCTGACGCCCAGTTCCACATTGCCCGAGTAACGCGCGCCCTCGTAGGGCTCGGCGGGCACATAGGAGATGTACGCGTCGAACGAATCGCCGTATTCATCCGCATAGGCGACCGATGCATACCATTCGCCCTCGGGGCTCGCGTAGCCGCTGAGGATGAACTCGGATTCGCCGGGCTCTGCGAAGGAAAGCTCGAACAAGTTGTAGCCTTCGCCCGCGCCCGCAGCGGTCGCGTAGCCGACGGAGAAGGTCATCTCGACCTCGTCCTCATCATCGTCCAGCTCGTTGATCGAGCCGTCAAACCAGAATTCCTCGCCCTCGATGATGCCGTTTACGGCGATGACGGTCACATCGTCCTCATCGTCGCTGGAAACTGTGCTCGTGAGGTCCACATACTGGGTCTCGCCCATGCTGCCGTCAAGGAGCATGTATATATCGACCAAGCCCGGTTCATCATCAACTGTGATATGAAGCGAAAGGTCGATGAGGGTGCTCATTCCGTCCTCGGTGACTGCCACGCCGCCGGAAACCTGATAGCTAAGCGCCAAATCGTTTAACATTTCATCGACGCTTGCGTAGCCGGAGTCCGCGAGCGACTCCGCAAACATCGGGGCGAGCAGCTCGTCCTCCGCCATCATCCGGATGATATCAAGCGTATATTCGGTCGCATCCGCCGTCATGGGAATATAGATCATGGTCGCCGTACCCGCCGCGAGCTCGATCTCGATCTCCTCGGGCTCGCCGTACGCGATCTCATTCTCGGCAAACGCCTCGACGCGCGCCGCCAAGTCGTCCGCGAGCGTCCAGTTCTCAAGCGCAGCGGCGAAATCATCGATCGACTGGTAGCCGAACAGATCGACCTCCATGCCGAGCGCGAGCGACTCCGCCGCCTCCATGGACACGCCGTAGGCGCTGGTCATGCCGCCAAGAAGCCCCGCGACGCCGTTTTCATCGATCTGCAAGAGCGCGGAATTCGCGTTCTGATCGCCCGCAAAAATATCGAAAAACAGCTGCGTCAGCGATCCGTCGGCGGTGCTGCCGCCGGCAAACTGCAAGCTCAGCCCCGTCATATCGAGGAAGGGCTCGCCGTCTATCGCTACAATGGGATCGGAAATTTGCAATGCCTGCACATCGATCACTTCCGCGCTCGCAACAACGGGGGTTGCGATGAGCAGAAGGACGAGAATGGCGGCTATGGCTCCGGAATATTTCTTCATATCGCCTTACCTCCCTAATTGGATCAACCGCATAAATTATACCACAATGTGACCGCGATTACACGGCGATTGTTCCGTTTTCCTCGAAAGATGTGCGAATTTTCACCCGCGCGCCTGCGAAACGCCGTTCATCGGCCCGCGCCGCAGGAAATAGGGCGCGAACCCCGCGAGCGTGACAAAGCAAATCGCCGCTGCTATGTAATACACCCCGCGCATGCCCAGCGCGTCGGCGAGAAAACCGCCGCCGAGGTTACCGATCACGCGCGAAATGCCAAAACTTACCACCGCAAGCAGCATCTGCCCGGTCGCCTTCAGCTCGGAGGGCACGACCAAGCTGATGTATTTTGCCAGCGCGACGGTGATCACGATAAAGCCCCAACCGTGCAGCACCTGGCTGAACATCGCGACCCGGTAGTCGCTGGTCGTCGCCAAGATCAGCCAGCGCGCGGTGAGCGCGGCGGCGGAGACGCACATCAGCTTGCCCACGCCGACGCGCCGAAACAGCCGGTCGCTGAAGAGAAGGTAGGGCACCTCGCTCGCCGCGGAGATGAAGTAGCACCAGCCGAGCAGCGCGCTGTTGCCGCCCTCGAGCGATATGAAGTGACCCGGGAAAAAGGTGTAGAAATAGCCCATCGTCGCCTGCATGGGGATGGAGAAGGCGAGCAGCAGCATCAACTCCTTCATGCGAAACAACCGCGCCATGCTCATGCGGTCGCCCCGGTTGGACTGGTGCCCCGGGATTTTGGGGAGCGCGAGGGTGGCGATCGCCGTGAGCCCGAGAAGCCCCGCGGTGAAATAAATCGTCAAATTCTCCTTGCCGGAGGCGTTGAGCGCCCAACCGTAGGCGATGGACGCGAACGCGAACGAGAGCCCGCCCGCGAGCCGGATCGGCCCGAAGGGCTGGTCGTTTTTTTGGAGCGATTCGAGGATCACCGAATCGCCAAGGGGCTGAATTGACATATAGAAGCAGCCGAACAGGCAGATGAGCGCGAGCACCGCCGGGTAGCTTTTGGCAAACAAAAGAAGCAGGATCACGCCCGCGCTCAGCGCGCAGAGGATGCGGATCAGCGCGTTTTTGCTGCGCATCCGGTCGCCGCAGGTGCCCCAGAAGGGCTGCGAGATCGCCGATACGATCGCGAACCCCGCGAGGATCGAGCCGATCTGCGCGGCGGCGAAGCCGAGCGTGCGCTCATAGTAGATCGGCAAAAACCCCTGATACACCGAGTTCGTCACATAGTATGCCATCAAAAAAAGAGCGTATTGCGCCGGATAGCGCTTCGTCATTTGCATGCCTCTGACCCTTTCTGCCCGAAAAATTCGGAGTATTGCCCTTATTATACCTCGATTTGATTAAGAAATGTTGCACCCGCCGTGGAAATGATATAAAATGGTGCTGCGGCTACAACAAACGAAGGGATTGACACATTTGTACAGATTGATCGCCTCCGATATGGACGACACGCTTCTAAGTCCCGCGGGGACGCTTGAACCCAGAACCTTCCGTGCGCTCAAGCGCGCGATGGACGCGGGGGTGTTCCTCGTCCTCGCCAGCGGGCGCATGCTCGAATCCGTGCTGCCCTTTGCGCGGGAACTCTCCGTCAACGCGCCGATTATCGCCTACAACGGCGCGATGGTGTACGATTTGGCGCACGGGCGCGTGCTCAACTCCGCCGCCATCCCCATGGAGACGGCGCGCGGCATATGCCGCATGGCGGAGGAAAACGGCATCTACATCCAGGCGTACCCCGGCGAGGGCTATGTCGCCGAAGCGCGCCGCCCGTATACGAAGCTATACGAGGACTCCATCAAAGTGGAATGCGGGATCACGGGCGTGAAGCTCTCCGAGTGGATCGCGACCGACCAGATCAAGCTGCTCGTCATCGGCGAAAAAGAGGATACGCTCAAGCACATCGAGATGTTCCAGCAGGCGTTCCCGGGCGTCACATTTATGATGTCGCGCCCGAACTACATCGAGATCGTCGCGGGCGACGTAGACAAGCGCTGGGCGCTGGAACAGGCGATCCGCGCGCTCGGCGTATCGCGCGAGGAAGTGCTCGCCTTCGGCGACGGGCAGAACGATATTTCGATGCTCAATTTCGCGCACTTGGGCTATTGCATGGAGAACGCGACCCCCGGCGTGCGCGCGCAGTGCAAAAATTTTGCGCCCTCGAACGCGCAGGAGGGCTGCGCCATCATCATCGAGCGGATGCTCGATTCCGGTCAACTGGGAGGAGCGTAAGCCCATGGTCAAAGAGGCGGATTTCGTGCGGGCGATGAACCTCACACCCGTGATCCCCTGCGAGGGGAAGTACCTGCCCATCGAGGTTGCGAACGTGAACCGCCCGGGGCTGCAGCTCGCGGGCTACTGGGAGTTCTTCGGCTATGAAAGACCGCAGATTCTCGGCAAGGTCGAGATGACGTATCTTTCCATGCTCGACGAATCCAGCCGCCGCGAGCGGCTCACGAAATTTTTCAGCTACGACTTGCCCTGCATCATCATCTGTCGCGGGCTGCCCTGCTTTGACGAGATGCTGGTGCTGGGCGCGGCGCGCAACATCCCGATCTACTCCGCCAAGCAGGAGACGACGCATTGCGAGATGGAGGTCATCAACTTCCTCAACGATGCGCTCGCCCCCCGCGAGACGCGCCACGGGGTGCTGGTGGACGTGTACGGCTCGGGGCTGTTCATCACCGGCAGCAGCGGCGTTGGCAAAAGCGAGGCGGCGCTTGAGCTTGTCAAGCGCGGGCACAGGCTCGTCGCGGACGACGTGGTGGACATCCGGCGGGTGACGGACACGCGGCTGGTGGGCGAAGCGCCGGAGCTTGTGCGCCATTTTATGGAGATCCGCGGCGTCGGCATCATCGACATCGCCACGATGTACGGCATCGGCGCGATCATCCGCTCGAAATCGATCGATTTTGAGGTGCACCTCGAATTGTGGCAAAACGGGAAGGAGTACGACCGGCTGGGGCTTACCGACAATTTCATCGAGATATTGGACGTGCGGATCCCGCGGCTACTTCTCCCGATCCATCCGGGGCGCAACATCGCCGCCGTGCTCGAGGTGGCGGCGAGCAATTTCCGGCTCAAGCAAATGGGCTACAACGCGGCGGAGGTGCTCACGCGCCGGCACATCGAGCGCGCGACCCGGTCGCAGGACGAGTAAATTTGCAAGCGATTGCATGGGAGGTACGGGTATGGTTTATGTGGGAATCGACGTGGGCGGAACGGGGCTGAAGGCGGGCGTGGTGGACGAGAGCGGTGCGATCCTCTCGAAGGTGTCGTGCCCGACGAAGGTGGAGCGCGGCGCGGAACCGGTGATCGCCGACATGGCGCAGCTTGCGCTGCGCGCGATCGACGCAGCGGCGTTGACGCTTGCGGATGTGAAGGCGGTCGGCATCGGCATCCCCGGCATCCAGGACCCGCGCACCGGGCGCGTGCCGTTTTGCACAAACCTCGGTTGGCATGACGTGCCGCTGGTCGAGTGGATGCAGCGGGTGATCGACAAGCCCATCTTCGTGGGCAACGACGCGACCGTCGCGGGGCTTGCCGAGTCCGTGTCCGGGATCAGCGCGGGCGCGCAGAACTCGGTGTTTGTCACCCTCGGCACGGGCGTGGGCGGCGGCGTGGTGATCGGCGGGAAGGTGTTCTCCGGCTCAAACGGCGTGGGCACGGAGATCGGGCACATGATCACCGTGGCGGGCGGGGAGATGTGCACCTGCGGCAACAAGGGCTGCTGGGAGCGCTACGCGAGCGCGACGGCGATCATCCGCATGGGGGCGGCGCACATCGCGGCGCACCCGGAAGGCGCGCTTTCCCAGGCGGTGGGCGGCGATGCCGAGGCGATCACCGCAAAGCATGTGATCGATCTGGCGAAGGCGGGCGACGCGGGCTGCGCGGCGATCTTCGATGAATATGTGTACCATCTGTGTGTGGGGCTTGTGAGCATCATCAACCTCTTTGACCCGGAGGTGATCGCGCTCGGCGGCGGCGTGTCTGCGGCGGGCGATTTTTTGCTGGATGCCGTGCGCAATAAGCTGCCGGAGATGATTTTCTACAAGGCGATGCCGTATGCGCGCATCGAACTTGCGACGCTCGGCAACGACGCGGGCATCATCGGCGCGGCGATGCTGGGACGCTGACGGAGGGACGCCATGCGAGCATATGAACGGTTTTTGAATTATATACAGATCGACACCGCATCCGACGCAAACAGCGACACCTGCCCGAGCACCCAAAAGCAATTGGACCTCGCGCGCCTGCTCGTTTCGGAGATGCTGGAGATGGGCATCGCGGACGCGCGCGTGGATCAGCACGGCTATGTCTACGGTTCGATCCCCGCAAACTGCGAGGGGGCGGACGCGATCGGGCTGATCGCGCACATGGACGTGGTGGACTGCGCGCCGTGCACGCCCATGAACGCGCGCATCGTCGAAAACTACGACGGCGGGCGGCTGACGCTCGAGAGCGGGGACGTGCTCGATCCGGCGCTGTTTCCCTCGCTGAAGGCGCGCGCGGGCATGGATTTGATCGTCACCGACGGCAGAACCATCCTCGGCGCGGACGACAAGGCGGGCATCGCCGAGATCATGACATTGTGCGAACGTCTTTTAAGCAACCCGGAGATCAAGCACGGCAGGATCGCCATTGGGTTCACGCCCGACGAGGAGATCGGGCGCGGCGCGGATCTGTTCGACGTGGCGGGGTTTGGCGCGGACTACGCCTACACCGTGGACGGGGGCGACGTGGGCGGCATCGAGTACGAAACCTTCAACGCGGCGAGCGGGCGCATCCGCGTGCGCGGGGTGAGCATCCACCCGGGTTCGGCGAAGAACCGCATGAAGCACGCCGCGCGCATCGCGATGGAGTTTCACGCCATGCTGCCGCCGGCGGAGACGCCCGCGCACACCGAGGGCTACGAGGGCTTTTATCACCTGACCGACATGCGCGGAAACGAGGAGGAAGCGTCGCTTCACTACATCATCCGCGACCATTCAAAGGAAGTCTTCGCCGCGCGCAAGGCGTATTTCGCGCGCGCCGCCGCATACCTTGAGGAGAAGTACGGCGCGGGCACGCTGGTGTGCGAAATCGAGGACTCCTATTACAACATGCGCGAGGTGCTAGAATCGCGCATGGACATTGTGGAGCGCGCGCGCGCGGCGTACCGCGCGGTCGGCGTCGAGCCCGTGACGCACCCCGTGCGCGGGGGTACGGACGGCTGCCGGCTCTCGTTCATGGGGCTGCCCTGCCCGAACATCGCGACCGGGGGCATGAACGCCCACGGGCGGCTAGAGTGCATCGCCATACAGGACATGGACAAAATGGTCGATATGCTCGAGGCGCTTATTACGGCGCGCGGCTGATTCAACCGCCCGCAGCGCGGGTATATCTCTTTTAATAAGATCAGGAGGTGCCGAACATGAAGACCCCGCAGAAGCGCCCGAACCCCGATCAACAAGCGCCGGTCACGTTCGACGAGAGCGTGTGCTCCGCGGAATTCCCCGAGGGATGCACCATACCTGCCGCCGACCAGTTGGACGACGACGAGATTTGATTCAGTGACAAAACGCCCCGCTCGGACGAATTTCCGGGCGGGGCGCTGTTATGATACGAATTCCAAATATGAATTCGTATGATTATTCAAACGGGATCGCCTGCGCGATGGCGTGGTTTTTGTATCGCGCATCGTCCGTCACCTCGCGAATCACGTCGATAAATGGCGGCAGATGCACCGGATCGGACTCGTCGGAGAGCTCGATCTCAAGAAGCGCGCGATCCGACCAAAACGGGAAGATGTCGAGCTCGAACACCTGCCC
>JBMNUA010000041.1:0-14460 GCA_050945995.1 Christensenellales bacterium | reverse complement strand
AACCCCGGCGTGGATCAAACTTGACAACGCGGCGAAGATCTATCCACCCGCGCGCACGCGCGATTGGACGGCGATGTTTCGCCTATCGATCACGCTGACAGAACCCATCGATCCGGCAGCGCTTGCGCAAGCGCAGAATGCGGTGCTCAAGCGGATTCCGACGTTTGCGTATCGGCTGCGTCGAGGTGTGTTCTGGTATTACTTTGAGCATATGGATGGCGCGCCGCAGATACAAGAGGACGTGGGCAACCCGCTCGTGCGCATGGATTTGAACGAAAACGGGCGCTTCATGTATCGCGTGCGTTACTACGGGCGCAGGATTGCCGTCGAATTCTTCCACGCGCTGACGGACGGCACGGGCGGGATGAGTTTTTTACTCACGCTCGCCGCCGAATATCTGCGCGTAAAGTACGCGGTGCAGATTCCGGCGGACGGTGCGATCCTGGATTGCAGCATCGATCCTCAGCCGGAGGAAATGGAGGACAGCTTTCTCAAACACGCGCGCGATATTGGCATCAGCAATGTGGAGCGCCCGGCATACCACGCCACGGGCACGCCCGAGCGCGCCCACTTCTTAAACATTACAACAGGCATCATCCCCCAGGCGGCTCTTTCCGCAAAGGCAAAGGAGTACGGCGTGAGCATTACCGCGTTTCTGACGGCGATGCTGGTGGACGCCATCCAAGAAGTTCAATTCAAGGATGTGCGCAGGCGCAAGCGCGGTCTGCCGGTGAAGGTGCTCGTGCCGGTCAATCTGCGCCGTTTTTATGGCGCGAAGACGCTGCGCAATTTCGCTTCCTATGTCAATGTGGGTGTGAGCGGCCGATACGGCAGATGGACATTTGAAGAGATTCTGAACGCGGTCAAGCATACGATGGGGCTGGAAATAACCGAAAGGATGCTCAACGCGCGCATGTCCGCCAATGTGAGCGCCGAGAAGAACCCGCTGATACGCGCGATGCCGCTTGTGATCAAAGCTCCGTTTTTGCGGATCATGTTCCTGCTGCGGGGAGATCGTTACAATTCGATCACCCTATCAAACCTCGGCGTGGTTCAATTGCCCGAGGCGATGCGCGCATATGTCTCAAGGCTCGATTTTATCTTGGGCACGCCTGAGCGCAACCCCGCCAGCTGCGCCTGCGTCAGTTATGGCGGCAACGTCTATCTCAATATCTCTCGACGGATACGCGAGCCGATGATCGAGCGCGCGCTCTTTACAGCCCTTGTAAAAATGGGCGTACCCGTCAAAGTCGAAAGCAACCGGAGGTGATCGCATGTCCTATTGTGTCCGTTGCGGCGTCGAACTTGCGCCGTCTGAAAAGAGCTGTCCCCTGTGCCTGGCAGTCGTCCTCGATCCAAATGGAGCGCCCGAAGCGGCGGAGCAGGCGTACCCCGAGCGGTTGGAGACCGTGAACACGCATATCGACCATCGATACGGCGCAAAACTCGCGACGCTGTTTCTCTCGATTCCGATGGGGGCGGTGCTGATCCTCGATTTGTTGATCTCGGGACGGGTGACATGGTCCGGTTATGTGATCGGTGCGGGCATCTGCATTTGCTTATGGGTCATACTGCCGTTTTTTCTCGAGATGCGCAGACCATACCTTTATATAGCAATCGATGTCCTCTCCGCCTCCGCGTATCTCGCGTTCATCGCTTGGCGCGTCGGGGGAATGAACTGGTATACTGCGATCGCGCTGCCGCTGACGCTGCTTGTCGGCTTAACGGCGATTTTGTGCGTGTACATCGCGCGGCGCAAGCGGATGCCGACGCTTCACAAGGTCGCGAGCATGGTGTGGGCTGGCGCGGGCGCGCTCGTCGGTCTGGAGGCGCTGATCGATTTGTTTGTACTGCGAGCGGTGCATCTTCAATGGTCGATCTATGCGATGGTCTCACTCGCGGCGTTCGGAGCGATCTTTATCGTCATCGAAAGCAATCCGCGCCTCAAAGAAAATATGAAACGTCGGTTGTATTTATAAGCTGCGCGCAAGGTTGCAGACCATCGCATAGGCGATCGGTTGATTGATCGGTCATACCGAATGCAAACCCGAAGGTCATTTTTACACGAATCCGTTGATTACGCCTCGCTTGCGCCCTCTTGCGCGATCACTATCAATTTGTCCCTGCGCCCATCCCTTGACGATTCATACGGCACTTTTCCGTTCCCCCAATATGTAACATTTAACGCCGAAACGACTCCGGAATTCCTCTTGACATTTGCGGTTAGCGGTATTAAACTGTTTGGTGTTAGGGAGACCCAACCAATCTTCGCGAGCTGCGGTTAGCTTTGGCTAACCGATTTCGGATGGAGGAGGAGACATGATGCCGCTCACACTTGCAAATGTCGGCGAGGAAAACATGATCCGAAGAGTCGGAGGAAGCGCAGAAACCAAAAAACACTTAGAGGACTTGGGTTTCGTCGTCGGAGGAAATGTCACGGTAGTTTCCGCGATCGCAGGAAACCTCATCGTCAACGTCAAGGAGTCTCGCATCGCCATCGGTCGCGAGATGGCCGGAAAAATCATGATCTAAGGAGGAGAACATGAAAACGCTAAGGCAGTCAAACATCGGCGAGACCGTAAAGGTCGTGAAGCTCCACGGAGAGGGTGCGGTCAAGCGGCGCATCATGGATATGGGCATCACCAAAGGTGTGGATGTCTATATCCGTAAGGCGGCGCCACTGGGCGACCCCATTGAGGTCAAAGTTCGGGGCTACGAGCTTTCGCTCCGCAAGGCGGATGCAGAGATGATCGAGGTTGAATGACAAAAGAGGATGACACCTATTATTCGGAGCAGATGGTTAGATAATTCTAACTTCAAGGGAGAGGGACTTTATGGCTGAAAAAATCAGAATTGCCCTTGCGGGCAACCCGAACAGCGGCAAGACGACGTTGTTCAACAGCTTGACCGGTTCCAACCAGTTCGTTGGCAACTGGCCGGGGGTTACGGTTGAAAAGAAGGAAGGCAAGCTGAAGAAACACGACGGCGTCATCGTCACCGACCTTCCCGGCATCTATTCGCTATCTCCCTACACGCTGGAAGAAGTGATTGCGAGAAACTACCTGATCACTGAGCGCCCCAATGTTATCCTGAATATCGTGGACGGCACGAATCTGGAGCGCAACCTGTACCTCTCCACGCAGCTCACGGAACTGGGCATCCCGGTGGTCATCGCCATCAACATGATGGATGTGGTGAAGAAAAACGGCGATACGATCAACATTCCAGAACTATCCCGTGCGCTGGGCTGCAAGATCGTGGAGATTTCCGCGCTGAAGAGCGAGGGCATTATGGAGGCCGCTGAGGCCGCCATCGCCGCTGCCAAGGGAACAAAGACCGTGCCGATGCACACCTTCTCCGGTGTCGTCGAGCATGCGCTGGCACATATCGAAGAAGCGGCGGCGCACGATTTGCCGCAGGAGCAACAACGCTGGTACGCAATCAAAATATTTGAGCGCGACGATAAGGCGCTGGCGCAGCTAAACCTCGATCCGTCCGTCCTGGCACATATTGAAGAAGATATTGAGGCCGCCGAAAAAGAGCTTGACGACGATGCGGAGAGTATCATCACCAATGAACGGTATATTTACATTGCATCTCTGCTGAAGGGCTGTTACAAGAAAAAGAACGCGGGCAAGATGTCCACCTCGGATAAGATTGATCGGGTGGTCACCAACCGCTGGCTGGGACTTCCTATTTTCGCGGCAGTCATGTTCCTTGTTTACTATATCTCCATGGTGACGGTGGGTCTGGCGGCCACGGACTGGGCCAACGACGGGCTGTTTGGCGACGGCTGGCATCTGCTGGGCATCGGCAGCGCAGCTTACAACGAGGCGGCGGAAGAATACGGTGAAGCCTCTCTCATTGTAGACGGATATGACGTCTATGTTGAAGAAAACGGTTCGGCGCCCACCGGCGATTTCCAATACGCCGTGGAGGACGAAGAAACGCTGGCTGTGGCGTATGAAACGGCAACAATCGCCGATTACAACGCCGCTTTGGAAACGCTGGACAGCTACGCAGAGGAACCTGATCCGGCCGCTTACGGCGTGTGGGTGCCCGGCATTCCCGCGCTGGTCGGCAACGGCTTGGATGCGGCCAACGCTGCGCCATGGCTCTCCGGTCTGATCAACGACGGCATCATAGCCGGTGTCGGCGCGGTTCTCGGCTTTGTGCCGCAGATGCTGGTGCTTTTCCTGCTGCTGGCGTTCCTGGAAGCCTGCGGCTATATGTCCCGGATCGCGTTTGTCCTTGACCGCATATTCCGCAAGTTCGGGCTCTCCGGCAAGAGCTTCATCCCCATGCTGATCGGCACGGGCTGCGGCATTCCCGGGATCATGGCGTCGCGCACGATTGAAAACGAGCGCGACCGGCGCATGACCATCATGACCACCACCTTTATCCCCTGCTCCGCCAAAATACCCTTTATCGCCATGATCGCGGGGGCAATCTTCGGCGGCAGCGCATGGGTGGCCACCTCCGCTTACTTCATCGGCATGACCGCCATCGTTGTCTCCGGCATTCTCCTGAAGAAAACGAAGATGTTCTCCGGTGAGCCCGCGCCTTTCGTCATGGAGCTGCCCGCCTATCACTGGCCGACGCTGAATAATGTTCTCCGCTCCATGTGGGAGCGCGGCTGGTCGTTTATAAAGAAAGCCGGAACGATCATCCTCCTGTCAGCCATCTTTGTGTGGTTTACCACCTACTTCGGCGTGGTGGACGGAGCCTTCCGTATGCTGGATGAAAGCGAAATCAGCAACTCCATCCTCGCAGCCATCGGCGGAGCCATCGCGTGGATCTTCAAGCCGCTCGGCTGGGGCACTTGGGAAGCGACGGTCGCCTCCATCACCGGTCTTATCGCCAAAGAGAACATCGTCGGCACCATGGGTATTCTGTACGGTGCGTCCGGCAATATGTACGCAACGCTGGGTACCGTGTTTACCGGCGTCACCGGCTACTCCTTCCTCGTGTTTAACCTGCTGTGCGCCCCCTGCTTTGCGGCCATGGGCGCGATCAGGCGGGAGATGAACAGCGCGAAGTGGACATGGTTTGCCATCGGCTATCAGTGCGGGTTCGCCTATGTGATCGCCCTGATGATCAACCAGTTTGGCGGGCTGTTCACCGGCAATATGAATGTGCTTGGTCTTGTGTTCGCCGCGGCGTTCCTCATCGGCATCATCTATATGCTGTTCAAGCCCTACAAGGAGGCCACCAGGCTGACCGCAACTGTAAGGATCAACTGATGATCAAACGTGAAAGGAGCCCACTGAAATGTTATCCTGGATTGCTGCAAATATTGGAACGATCATCATCTGCGCCGTGCTTGGTGTGATCGTGGCGTGTGTCATTGCCGTCATGGTCAGGGACAGGAAAAAGGGGAAATCCTCCTGCGGCGGAAATTGTGGGCACTGCTCCATGGGCGGCTCCTGCCACGACCGCTGATGGGATAAAGGGAGGCGCGGGCACGAGAGTCTGCGTCTCCCTTTTCTTGTGAACGGAGGTATGCCGCGGCTAACCGATAAATGGCGTTGACAGCCGCTCGAGGCAGCGATATCGCAGGGCGCTTCTGCCATCTTTTTTATTGATACTCTTATGATACCCCGCCGAATGAACAGTAGGATTTGGTCTATCCCTTGCCGCTCATAGGAACGGTGGTCTTTGCGCTTGGCATGGTCTTGCTTTTTTATGTGGCATTGCAAGAATCCAGGGTGTCCAAGTTGGAGCTTGCTCCCCCCTCCCTCTAACAGACTCCCACTTGCAGCTTTCGACTTTACATAAAATCCGGGACAGACCTCAGCGCACTATTGTCACATATTTTACCCGTCGCATAGGCTTGATCCGAAAACCCAATCATGCCAAGGCGCGCATCGCATCCTCGTCCAAAAAATAAAGCCTCCGCCATGCCGATCCGCATGGCGAAGGCCCTCCGATCATCCTTTATTCAAACACGACCGCCTCATACTGTTCCAAGCATTGCACGCGCAGCACCCGCTTCCCGTTTTGATCCGCCACGTTGATTTGGCCGCCAGTCAGCGACCGCGGCACGCCTGCGAAATCCGCAGGCAGCTCCACCTCAATCCCATGCACCGGGATATGCGCGCCAACGGAAGTGCCGTTCGCGCCGGTGAGGTTAAGAAGCTGCACGATGCCAACATCTTCGCGCGCGCGGTTCACAAAAAGCTCGACCATCTCCGGCGCACTTGTTCGCACCACGCGCGCAGACGGGCAGAAGGCATCCAATAAATTCGTCAAAATGTTGCTGTGATCGCGGAAACCATATCGATAAAAGATGCCGCCCAAATCCCATGGCACGATGATTGTTTTATTCCTCGCGTCATACAGCGCACCGGCGTGCTCGCTCAACGTGTGTCCGAAGCACCGCTCCGGCGGACCGTACCACGCCGTGTTCACCATGGGCAACATGGCGCGGTATTCCGGCGCATCGACGATGCCGAAGTCGTCGTCCACGATGATCCAATGGCGCTTCTCAAAGCTCGTAAATACATCCTTCTCGCGCGTATTGAGGTATGCGGCGCGCGTTTTGTCGCGCTCCATCGCGCCAACCACCATCGCCTGCAGCCGCGCAGCCAAGGGCGCGCTCAATTCCTTCGACAACCCGAGGAACACATTGAGTATCCCGCGCGCCTGCGCAAGGTCGATCACGTTCTCGTACAAACAATTCATCGCCGGGTAGATCAGCGCGTCATAGCCATCGATGAGCGCCGGTTCCTCCTCAATCCGCTCCAACGCCAACACATCAAAGGGGATATGCGCCTCCTTCAGCGCCTTATACACACCCAAAAAGCTCTCCCCGTCGCCGCCGCGCGGGAGATGGGTGGAAATCGGTTGCACAACCGCCACCTTCGCCAGCGATTCAAAATGCCCGAAGTAGCGCTCGTTTTCACGATGGAAGCGGAACACCTCGCGCACATACTCATAGTTCTCTTCATCCGGATAATCCTCAAACACGCCAATGATGCACCAATCCAGCACGCCGCCCGCCGCCATCTCCTCATAGAGCCGTATGCGATTGAGTTCTTTGGATACCCCGGTAAACCGGTAGAAGATGTCGGTGGCATTGATCACGCAGTTGGAGGATATCTTCGTGCCGTTCCATGACGAGCGCACCATGTCCACATTGCTGGCGGAATTCATCAGCCAGAAGGGGTACGGACGATCGACCGCGCTGTTGGATTCATTGCGCACCATGTCCACATACGCGTGATGATAGGTGCAGATTGCGATCTCGCCGCTGAACGAGCGCACCAACTCGTGCACATGCCGAAGCGTTTCGGAAACCACATGCTCCTGGAACGCGCGGTATTGATCCCATACCTCGGTTGCGCCGCCGATTTCCGGCAGATCCAAGCCGGTGTGCGCGCGAAACGCCGTTTTACACGCGTCGCAATGGCAGATGCCGTATTCATTGTTGCTGTAATCGCGCGTCATGAAGCCGAACATGTTAAAGAAGATGCCGTCTACGGGGTACTTCTCAAGCACCTCGCGAATGATCTCGAGGGAGAGCTTCTGTTGATATTCGCCGCAAATGCAGGTGTGCACCGTGTCGTTATAGCGAACGATCTCACCTTTTGCAGATTTGTAATACCAATCCCTGTTCGCCTCGTACAACCGCTCATGCGTCTTGCTGAAATCAAACCGCGCGATCACGCGAATGCCGCGTGCGTGGCATGTTTCGACGATCTCCCCCAGCGTGTCGCGCCCGTTCAGGTAGGGACTGGGCGTTTGATAGGGAAGCGACGATTCAAAAAACGAGCTGATGCCGGCGGCGCCGACCATCACGCAGTTGCAGTCGAACGATTCCAGGGTATCCACGAGCTTGCCCACGTCCATCGCCGCGTCGATATCGCGCAAATTGTTCTGGATCATTCGGATCCGATTGTCCATCCACCACGCCATAGTATACCTCCAAAATTCTTGCTTCCGGTGACTGGTTTTTTGAAGTAAAATCAGTTATAGTAATGAAAAAGGAGTTCCGTCTTTCGGTAAATTCATCGCTCGCAATTTGATCCATCAAACGCGCAAACAACAAAAGAAGGAGACGATCGCATGAACCGACAGGGCGTTCCCATCGAATTGAGCACGATGATCGCCACAAAAATTGTCGAAACCGCCAAGGAAACCATCGATTATAACATCAACATCATGAATGCGCAGGGTATCATCATCGCCAGTTCGACGCCCTCGCGCATCGACAGCTTCCATGAAATTGCACACACGATCATCATGGGTGAAAACGATCGCATCGAGACCTACAACACCGACAATTTGCTCGGCACGCGCATGGGCATCAACACCGCCTTGAAATACCAAAACCAAAAGGTCGGCGTCCTCGGCATTACCGGCAAACCGGACGAGATCCGCCCCTTCGTGCATGTGCTCAAGCTGGCGGTGGAAAGCATGTTGGCGTATGAGTTGGAGCAGCAATCGTATGTACTCAAATATACGCAGCAGCAGCACCTGGAGTCCGGCTTCATCTACGGCGCGGCCAGCGAGGCGAACCTCAACAAATGGGCGGGCGAGCTCAACCTCGACAGCGCCGTTTTCCGCATTCCCCTGCTCATACGCGTCGATCGCTACCTCGAATTCCCGCAAAAGATGGCGCTCTCCGAGGTGCTTACCTCCGACAAGCTCCATTCCGCGCAGGATTTCATCACCCAATGGCCGCGCAAGGAGTTCACCGTGTTCAAGGCGTTCGATGCCCAAGCGGAACATGTGCGCGGCTATCGCGATATCATCAGGGAATATCTCGATGGCTTCATTCGCGCCCTTGGTCGCATGGGCATCGAGGTGCGGGTCAGCGCGGGATCGTTCTGCAACGCGCTCGGGAAGTATCACGAAGCCTACGAGCACGCGCATTGGTTGCTCGATCTATGCGCCGAAAGCAGCGCGACGATCGAGTTCTTCTACGATCACATCCGCCAATGGATCGACTCCTTTGTTCCCGCGACGGAATTGCGCGACATCTACCGCTATTTCGTAGACGAGAACGATGAAAGTGAGTTCATTGACCGCATGATCGCCGCGCGCCAAGCGCTTTCGGATCACAACTACAACTTCGTCAAGGCGAGTAGGCAGCTGTTCATCCACAAAAACACACTTTTTGGTTGGGTCAACGATGTGCGCAAGCGCTATAACATCGACCCCGTTCAAAACCGCGCCGACCGCGTGTTCTGGCAATACCTCTGCAGCTACTGCGAGAGGCGTTAGGTATGTAGGCGGATGCGGAACATCTCCCAAAGCCCGAGCCGTGCAACATCTACGATGAGCGCGCCCGCCTCCACCCGCCAAGTGAATTTGGCATCGCTAAGCGCGCCTTCCACCGCCTCCACTTGCGCGCCCGCGGGCAACGCGATGCGGAACGAGAAATCCGTGTACGCGACACGATTCATCAGCGGACGCTGACCGATCCCGTTGACCAGGTGGACGAGCAGCCGATCCCCGCGCTCGTAGACCGATGCGACGATGCCCTGCGCGATCTCCATCTTCAGCGTGCGCGCTTCCCCCAACAGCAAATCGAGCAAATTGCTCCACAGCTGGAAGAACTCGGCAAGCCGGTATTGATCCGCCAGCACAGAGAGCTGGAACGGCAGCATCACGACCTCGCCCGCGCCGAAACGGTTGTGGGTGCAGAGCGGGATGTCCGTATGCTTGACGAGCATGCTGGCGCGTTCGGGCGGCGAGCCGACGGAGTTGAGCGGCGCGAACGGCGGTATGAGTGTCGCCAGCACGCGCGTGCCCGCAAGCGCGCGGGTATACGCGGTCTGCCCACGGTGCGCGATGATCGGCGTCGTCTCAAACCCGCCGCGCAGGCAACTGCCGGCATCCTCGAACTGCCAATAGCTCGCCGTCAAAGGCTCGCTCGTGCGGATCATATCATCGATGCCGATCATGTCCGCAAACGGCGCAAGCTGCTCCTCGGTCGTGCCCTCGATCACGAGTTTGCCGCCCGCGCGCGCATATTCGCGGAGCATCGCGGCGATCTCGTCTGTGAGCGGGTATGCGTCGGGCAGCACGATCACGGGGTATTTTTTTAGCAATTCTGCGGTGATCTGGTAGGGGTCGGCGATGTCGAACTGCGTCTGGGTGTTCACCAGAAGCTGCGCCCAGCCGTCCGTCTGCTTGCTGTTCCAGAGAAGCAGCACATCGCTCTTCTCCACAGCGCCGTCCATATCGGCTTCGACGCGCGCGATCTCCGCGTTGACATCGGATACAGCCCGCACCACCCGCTTGTCGGTGATGGTGTCGTTAAAGCCCGTGACGCTGTGCCATATTGTGCCGCCGGCAGCGGGGATCTGCCGCAGCCATTGACGGTACTCCGCCTCCGGCATGCCGGTGTGCCGCCAGTCCATCCCCGGGCAGGAATGGATGATGCCGAAGGGCTTCGGGCTGCCTGCGGGCTGCGTGCGCCCCATCTTCATGATCATCGTCGGCATCCACATGGGCGGTATGTCGCGCCAACCGCGCGAGAGGATGTTCTGCGCCTCCGTGCAGATCATATCCGAAGTCTTCAAGCGGTCGTCCATTCGCTCGTTGTAGATGCCGTAATATAGGATCAGCGGCATATCCGGTGCTTTGTTTTTGATCGCACCATACAGTTTTCCAATGTTGTCGCGGTAGCAGATACCTGCAAAATCCTTCTCCATGTCCGGCGGCGGCCCGCGATGCCCGTAGGATGGCTCGTGCGGCTCGTTGGAAGCGCCGACGGGGATGTCCTTTCCATACAGCGCACGGTACTTTTTTTGGCAGGCTGCGCAGGTGCAGTATTCATAGTGCGGCGCGTTGAGGAACACGCCGTCAATTTTGTAACGGTCGATGACTTCCTCGAGCACGGGAACGGCGAGTTCTTCGTTCCGGTAGCCGGAGTTGATGCAGGTGGAGTAGAGAATCGACCAATTGCCGGGACGCTCCTGCCCGTATGCCCGGCGCGTGCCGTCGGGGTTGCGCACGAACCATTCGGGGCGCTCCTGGCTGACAAAATCGTCGGTCTTGCTAAAATCGAAGCGCGCAACGAGCTTGATGTCACGCTTGTGGCATTCCTCGATCAGTCGTTCGAGCAGGTCATACCCTTCGGGCAGATATTCGTTGATGTGATGGTAGCGCACGTTGCTTGGATACCAGGCGTAGATGCCGCCGACGTTGACGACGAGCACATTCGCGCTCATCTCCTTGGTTTCCTGCGCAATTTTCACAGGATCCATCTTCGGCGTATCGGCTACCTGCAGGTTGTCTTGGATCACGCGCAGCGGCTCATGCCACCAAAGTCTTTCGGACATGGTTGTACCTCCTGTCGTCGTCACGCGTTGACCGCGTTGATCGTCTCCCCCCGTATGAATCCGCGCAGATTTTCGACCGCAATGCCCAAAAGGCGGGCGCGCGCGTCGCGCGAAGCCCAGCTGATGTGCGGCGTGATGACGCAGTTCGGCGCGCCCAAGAGCGGATTGTCCGCGCGGATCGGCTCGACGGAGACCACGTCCAGCCCCGCGGCGTACACCTTCCCGCTTTTGAGCGCCGCCGCGAGGTCGTCCTCGACGATCAGCGGTCCGCGGCTGTTGTTGATCAAAATCACGCCGTCCTTCATGCGCGATATGCTCGTTTGATTGATGATGCCCTGCGTCTCGGGCGTGAGCGGGCAGTGAAGCGAAATCACATCCGATTGCGCGAGCAGCTCCTCAAGCGTTACATAGCTGCCGATGCCGCGACCTTCGTCTGTTTCAATCCCGGCGTTGTAGGCGATCACGCGCATGCCCAGCGCGCCGGCGATCCGCCCGGTCGCCTGCCCGATGCGCCCAAAGCCGATGATGCCCATCGTCTTGCCCGCAAGCTCGATCTGCGGGCTGTCCCAGAAGCAGAAGTCCGGCGCGCTCGTCCACCGCCCCGCATGCACCGCATCGCTGTGGCGGCGCACCCCGTGGCAGATTTCGAGCAGCAGCGCAATCGCGAACTGCGCGACCGCCGCCGTTCCATACGCGGGCACGTTCGTGACCACCACGCCATGCTCGCGCGCCGCCTCGATGTCCACCACATTGTAGCCCGTCGCCAGCACGCCGACATAGCGAATCTGCGGGCATTGCTCCAATATCGCGCGGTCGATCGGCGTTTTGTTCGTAAAGATGATCTGCGCATCACCGATGCGCCTCACGATCTCGGCGCTATCGTCCACGGGCGTTCGATCATAGACCGTGAAATCGCCCAACGCCGAAAGCGCATCCCAGCTCAAATCGCCGGGGTTTACGGTATATCCGTCCAATACCACAATCTTCATGCGATCCCTCCCAGCCGCGTCACTCCGCCAGCGCCCAGGCGCGGTTGATTACGCGCTTCGTGCCTGCGAGCACCATCTCCGCATCCTCGTCGCCCCAAGGTTTCACTTCAAAGGAGAGCACATACGGCGCGTCGGCGCAAAAGAACCCTTCCTGTTTGAGCACGCGGAAAAAGTCCGTGAGCTCAGGCGTGTCGTTCGCGCTGTTCGGAAAGCCAAAGCGAGGGTGCATATCGCCGTATGCTTCGCACCCCGGCTGAACGACGGCGTTTCCGATGTGGAAGTGGGTGATGTAGGGGCGCATCGTCTGTACGGCGAAGCGGGTGGTCTCGTAGGTGGTCGGGAAATGGCTCAAATCGACCATGAGCCCGAAGTTATTGACGTAGGTGCGCATATCGGCGGCAAAGCGCGCGGCGAGCGGCGCGGGACCGATCAGCGCCGCTTTGTCCATGTCGAAGTCAAACACCTCAAGCTCGACGATCAACCCGGCATCGGCGGCATGTGCGCACACCGCGCGCGTCGTCTTGATCAGCTGCTCGTAATGCGCCTCCTTCTGCGGCTCACTCCACTTGCCAGCAAGGAACGCGACCCCCGTTGCGCCGAGGTACTTCGCCTCGTCCACCGCTTCAATCAGCGTGCGCTCGGCGCGCATGCGCGCTTCCTCATCCAAATCGTTGGGGTTGAGCTTTCCCGACAGCAGCATCGGCTGCGCGCCAAAACAGACGCGCATGTGCGCCTGCTCCAGCAGCGCCTTTGCCTGCGCGCGCATGCCCGCATCGGGGAAATGCGAGATTTCGATCGCATCGAAATAATCGTCAGCCGCGATTTTGCGAATGCCCGCCAGCGCATCGAGATTCGGATAGCTCATCCATTGAATCGTCCCGATCTGAAAGTATTTATGGATGGATTCCATCATACCATCTGCCTCCCTTCCCGCGCCATCACCGGCGCATCCATGGCGCACCGGACGGCTTGTACGCCCCGCGCGACCGATTCGGACACGCGCGCGAGCAGTTCCGCGACGCGCGCCTGCGATTGATCCAGCGTGATCGGGCCGTCGGCAATCGCGTAAATCCCGTCCACGCCATGCTCGTAGAGCGCTTCCGCGCCCTCCCCCACCTGCCCGGTTAAGATAAACACCGGAATCGGCGCATGTTGCTTGACGACCTTCGCAACGCCCGCGGGCACTTTGCCAAACAGCGTCTGCCCGTCGGTGCGCCCCTCGCCCGTCAGCACAAAATCCACGCCCGCCAACTTCTCCGAAAAGGAGAGGATGCCCAGCACCGCATCGATGCCCTCCATGGCGTCGGCGCCCAGAAACGCAAACAGCGCTGCGCCCAATCCGCCCGCGGCGCCTGCGCCGGGCAGATAGGCAATGTCGATGCCGCAGCCCTCGCGCAGCACATCCGCATAGTGCCTGAGCGCGCGGTCGAGCCGCTCCATCACCTCCGGCGTCGCGCCCTTCTGCGCGCCGAACACATAGGACGCGCCGTCCGCGCCAAACAGCGGGTTGCGCACATCGCTGGCAACCGTGATCCTGCAATCAGCGATGCGCGGATCGAGCCCGGATGCGTCCACCGCATGCAGTCGTTCAAGTGCCGCGCCGCCAAACGGCAACTCGCGACCTTGCGCGTCCCGAAATGATACGCCCAGCGCTTGCGCCATGCCCATGCCGCCGTCGTTCGTCGCCGAGCCGCCGATCCCGATCAAAAGCTCGCGGTAGCCCGCATCCAGCGCGGCGCGGATCAATTCGCCCGTGCCGTAGGTCGTGGCGATGAGCGGGTTGAGCTCCTCCTTGGGCACGAGCAGCAGTCCCGATGCGGCGCTCATCTCGATCACCGCCATGCGATCATTCAGCGTGCCGTACCCCGCGGATACGTGCCCGCCCATAGGACCTGTCACCTCACACGCGTGCCATTTCCCCCGTCCATTTGAGATGATGGATTCGACCGTGCCCTCGCCGCCGTCCGCAACGGGAATGTTCAAAACTTCGGCGTCCGGATCAGCGCGCAATATCCCTGCGCGCGCCGCCTCTCCCGCCTGCGTAGCGGTACAGCTCCCTTTAAACGAATCCATCGCAACGATTACTTTCAAGCGCTTTCACCCTTTGATTTATGATGTTTCTCCGGCATCGTAGATGGTATCTCCGGCGACCTTCTCGTAGAACTTCGCAAGCGCAC
>JBMNUA010000040.1:0-14461 GCA_050945995.1 Christensenellales bacterium | reverse complement strand
GTTTAAGTCAAAATCCGGCTTCATGACCATGGCGAGGATTTCGCCGGTCTGCGGGTTCATCACGAGGATGCGGATGGAATCCGCGCGGTTGACCTCGATCGCCTCGCGCGCCGCCTTCTCGCAAAACCCCTGGATCGTGGCGTCGATGGTGAGCGCGACGTCGTAGCCGTCCACCGCGGGGACGTACTCGCTCTCCCCATAGCCGAGCTGGCGGCCCTTGCCGTCGATCTCGCCGAGGACTTTCCCGGATTTCCCGGAGAGGTAGTCGTTGAGCGAGGCTTCGATGCCCGATTGCCCGATGCCGTCGATCGTGGTGATGCCGATCAGCTGCGCGGCAAACGCGCCGTAGGGGTAGAAGCGCTGGCTGTCCTCATCGAGGACGAGCCCGTTGAGCGCGCTGGAGCCCGCGGATTTGTGCTCGGCGAGCATGGTCTTGAGCTGCTGGGCGATCTCGCGCGTGAGTTGACGTTTGAGGATCACCATAGATTTAGACGTATCCGACGCGCGTTTTGTTATCTCGCCGGCATCCATGCCAAGAATTGGCGAAAGTACCTCGGCGAGCGCCGCGGCGTTTGCAACCTGGCGCGGGTTGACGGAGGCGGTATAGGCGGTCGCGCTGATCGCGAGCACATTGCCGCTGCGGTCGGTGATCTCGCCGCGCGCGGGGGCGATCACGCTCTCACTTGTCCATTGCGCCTGCGCGCGCCGCTGCAAATCCTCCGATGCGATGATTTGCAAATACACCAGCCGGCTCGACAGCGTGAGAAACAGCAAAAGAAATATGCCCATCGACAAAGCGAGACGGCGACGGATCACAGGTCCTGTCAGAACCAAGCGCATCCCTCCCCGCCTGAAAATTACCGAGAGCCCGTAATTTCAGCTTTATGCGCGGAAGCCTCCCCGTATTCCGTTGGGATCGAAATGACCCGCAATTGTCCGTCCTCGGGCCACTGCATGCCCAATTCCAGCGCGCGCTCCTCGATGCGCGAGAGCTTTGTCAGCTGCGCGAGCTGGAGCGCGAGGTTGTCCGCACCGGCGGAGAGCTCCTTGATGTCGCGCTCGACGCGGGATATCTCCTTTGTTTTTCCCGATATCTCGGCGAGCATACAGATTTGCAGATAGAGCCCGGCAAAGAGCATGATGCCCAGCGCGAGCTTGAACACCCGGTGCTTGCCCATCCGTTTCATTCGCGAACCCCTCCTGTCCCCTTCGGCATGCGAAATCGAAAAATTGCGGTCATTCGGCGGCGGTTGGCGCGCCGAAGTAGCGGTCGTTGACGTACTGCATGAGTTCCTCGACGTTCTCGCGCGCCGAGAGGTACTGGCGGATGAAGCGCTCCTCGTCCCAGATTTCAAGGTATCTGCCCACGCCGACAAAGCGGATCGCCTTTTCCATGCCCGTCTGCTGGCGCAGCGCCTGCGGGATCAACACGCGGTTTTGCCCGTCGAGCGTCTGCCCGGGATAGGAGAACGCCTTGATCAAGCGCACATAGCTCATGCCGCGCTGGTCGGAATCCGGGATGCGATCGAGCCGCGCGCCGATTTCGCGCCATTTTTCGGGCGGGTAGAGCGCGATGGCGTTGAAATCGTTGTTGAGCCCGACGGCAAAGCCATCGGAGAACGCCTCGCGAAACACAGCGGGGATCGTGGCGCGACCCTTGACATCAAGGTTATGCGTATAGTTGCCCGAAAATTCAAACGCGCCCAAAGCCCCACCTCCCCTCGATAGGCGTCCCACATTATACCACAATCCAACATTTTACGCCACTTTTCGGCACCTAATTCACAAATTCTTCATGTTTCTCGCGCGGGCGGGCATAAAAAACTGCCCGGGGACATTTGTCCGCGGGCGAATGGCGACTGGTAGAAGTTACGCGGCTGCGCCGGGGCGGATCGCCTTGAGCATCCGCTCGTGCATGCCGACCATGAGGATCAAAATGGCGAATAAAAAGTACGGGAAGAGGGAGACATTGATATGGTTGGCGATCAGCCCGAACAGGGGCGGCATGAGGCAGGTGCCGGCATAGGCGCTCGCCATCTGCACGCCGATGATCGCCTGCGAGCGATCCGCGCCGAAGTGATGCGGCGTTGCGTGGATGATGCAGGGGTAGATCGGCGCGCAGCCGAGTCCGATTAAAATCAGCCCGGCGAGCGAGGCGACCTGTCCGATGGGCAGAAACAGCGCGAAAATGCCTGCGAGGATGACCGCCTGACCCATGCGGATCATCGCGACATCGCTAAATTTCATGGTGACAAACCCGCCGAGCGCGCGACCGGCGGTGATGCCGATGAAGAACAGGCTCGCGAAACTCGCCGCGAGATCGGTCGAAACGCCGCGGTGCAACACGAGATAGCTGCTCGCCCAGAGCCCGGCGGTCGATTCGATGGCGCAGTAGCAGAAAAAGGTGATCATGATCTGCTTCGCGCCGGGGATGCGCACGATTTCAAAAAGCGTAAGCGCGCGATCCGGCGCGCCCGCGCCCGGTGCGCCATTTTCGCCGGCGCGCTTTTTCCAGAGGGGCAGGCTGAAGAGGAGTACGGCGGTCAATGCGACCTGCAAAATGCCGATGGAGCGATAGCCCAAATGCCAGGAATGACCGCCCGACAGTGCAAGACCCATGATGTACGGACCGAGCGATGCGCCGATGCCCCACATGCAATGCAGCCAACTCATATGGCGGCTGGCGTAGTGAAGCGCGACGTAGTTGTTGAGCGATGCGTCCACGCTGCCCGCGCCGAGCCCGTAGGGAATCGCCCACAGGCACAGCATCCAATAGGAATTGCTCAAAGAGAAGCCGAGGAGCGCGACCGCCGTCATCGCCACGCTGAACGCGGTGACCTTTCCCGTGCCGAGTTTGCGCGTGAGGCGGTCGCTCATCAGGCTCGAGACGATCGTGCCGACGGCGATGATCATGGAGATCCCGCCCGCGTAGGAGACCGGCACGCCGAAATCCAGATACATGGTAGGCCATGCCGAGCCGAGCAGCGCATCGGGAAGCCCGAGGCTGATAAACGAAAGATAGATCACGGCGAGCAGCAATTGAATCATGTCGTGTTCTCCTTTTCACGCGCGCATTGGAAATGGGGCGTTGATGCCCCATCCCCGCGCGCCCTTCCAATATTATATCAGTCAAGGGCGCACGCGGATAGAGCATAAACTGCCCAATTTCGAGGTATTTTGACCAATCATGCGATTTTTTACAAGGAGTTTATGGGAAAAGCAGGTAGCCGACGCCGCCGACCAGACCGCTGCCCAACATGATGAATACGGGGTTGAGCTTGAACCGCCGCAGGAGGAACAGACCGATTGCGAACAGCGCGGCGGCGATGAGATCGATGGACGCGGGGTTCCATGAAAATCCAGCCGCACCCCAGAAGGAGAGCACGAGGATCGACAGCCCCGCCGAGAAAATGAGCGCGACCACCGCGGGGCGCAGCCCGGCGAGCACGCCTTGCACCACCGCCAGCTCGCGGTATTTGCCGTACAGCCACGCGAGCAGCAGTACGATGACACACGAGGGCAGAACGCAGCCGAAGGTCGCCACGAGCGCGCCGCCCAAACCCGCGATCTGCGTGCCGACGAAGGTGGCGGAGTTGATGCCGATGGGACCGGGCGTCATCTCAGAGATGGTGATGAGGTCTGTAAACTCGGTCAATGTCAGCCAGCCGTGGATGCCCACCACTTGATCGCGGATGAGGGGCATCGCCGCCATGCCGCCGCCAAAGCTGAACAGCCCGATTTGAAAAAAGCTCCAAAACAGTTGTAGGTAAATCATTGACCGGTTCGCTCCTCTCCCGCGCGGCGCTCGCGCAGCCCCGCCAGCGCGCCGACGATCGCGCAGGTCATGATCAGGCACGCCACATTGATGTGCAGGACATAGTGCGCGATAAATACGCCCGCCATAATAAGGATGGGCAGTATCTTTCGCATGCGCAAGATGCCGCCGCCCATGGTGATCACCACGTCGATGATGACGGCGCACACGCCCGCCATCATGCCCCGGAGCACTGCAGCGACAATTTCGTTTTCACGAAAGGCTTGGTAGAACAGGGAGACGACCGACAATATGATGAGCGGGGGCAGCACCGTTCCCAAAATCGCAACCAGCGCGCCGGATAAGCCCATCAGCCGCCAGCCCACGAGGATGGATGCGTTGACCGCCATCGCGCCGGGCGAGGATTGTGCGATCGCCGCGATGTTGAGCATCTCCTCCTCCTCCAGCCAACCGAGCGCATCGACAAACTTTTTTTTCATGAGCGGTATGATGACGTACCCACCGCCGAAGGTAAAAGCGCTCAAAAAAAACGTGGTTTGAAAGAGCTTGATAAAATTTCGCGCATTTTTCTTCACCGAATCCCCCCTTCTTCAACCATTATAAGCCTTGCGCGCACATAATAAAAATAGTATTATTCTATTATCAGCATAGCTGTTTCGATATGAATGAAGGAGGGCGGAACATGACCATCCGGCATTTGAGGATATTTGTCGCCGTATGCGAGGAGGGCAGCATCACCAAGGCGGGGCACAAGCTGTTTATGGCGCAGCCGACCGTCAGCTTTGCGGTTTCGGAGCTTGAGAAGCACTACGGCATCCGGCTGTTTGACCGCATCTCGCGGCGGCTGCACTTGACCGACGCCGGGCGGCGCCTGTTGCCGTATGCGCGGCACATCGTATCGATGTTTGACGAAATGGAGAGCGGGACGCGGAACATGGACGACAGCGGCACGCTGCGCATCGGCACGAGCATCACCATCGGCAACTGCCTGCTGCCGGGCTTTTTGCGCGAATTCGCGAAGAGCAAGCCCGGGGTGACGGTGCGCGTGCAGATCGACAATTCCGAGCGGATCGAACGCGCGGCGATTGACAACCGCATCGATTTCGGGCTGATCGAGGGTGTGACCCACGAGCCGTTGTTGATCAGCGAGGCGTTTCAGGACGACGAGTTGGCGCTTTTATTTGCGCCGGGGCATCGCTGGGCGGCGCAGACTTCGGTCGCGCCGGAGGAACTGAAGGACGAGCCGTTTTTGATGCGCGAGCGCGGCAGCGCGGGGCGCGAGATTTTGGAAAGTGCGCTTCTTTTGCGCGGCATTGAGATCGAGCCGGCGTGGGAGAGCATTTCAACGCAGGCGATCTTGCAGGCGGTGGCGGGCGGGTTTGGCGTGGCGGTACTGCCGCGATTGCTCGCCGCGCCCTACCTTGCGCAGGGAGCGATTGCAACTAGACCGATCGAGGGGGTATCGCTCAAGCGGAAGTTCGCCGTCATCTACCACAAAAACAAGTATATCACCGAGGTGATGCAGCAATTCATCGACCTGTGCCGCGGCGGGATGCGCGACGCAATATGAATTTCCGGTGTTGACAAACAGGCGGTCGTGATGTATAATCACTATTGTTCGCGTCGCGAGCATAGGGGCATGGTGTAATGGTAACACGTGGGTCTCCAAAACCTTTGTTGAGGGTTCGAGTCCTTCTGCCCCTGCCACGAGAAAACCCTTGAAAACATTGCGTTTTCGAGGGTTTTTGCTATCTTCAAACTTCTCTATTAGCCTTACTTTTAGCCTTACGGGGTTCAGGTGGACAGTTTTGCCCCTAGAATTGTGGCCTCTAAGCGTGCTGCTGCATCGCTTTTCATCCGCTCTGTGACGTGCCCATATACATGAGTGAACGCCGCTGTATGGTGCCCGAGGCTTTCCTGAACGGTCTTTATATCCACCCCGGATTGAATGGACAAGACCGCATAGGTGTGGCGCAAATCGTGAAAGCGACGATCTGGGAGACTAATAGAATCCACAATCCTCTTAAATTTGTGAGATAGCGTATTGTGGACATAGTGTCCCCCCAGCGCATTCGTGAACACAAGGTTAAGCGGATTATTCCACGCCTCCCCTGCCTTAATCCTATTCCCATTCTGTTTTAGTTTCCTCTCCGCCAACATGCGCATAACGGAAGGTGGATGGGCTATTCGACGAGGTTTATAGAGCGTAATACGACCTTTTTAAGGTATGATGGAGCTTGGAAGGAATGTGGTTAGCCCTAGTGAAGCGATAACGATATGGTCATATGTCTCCGAAAAATGCCAAGCCGGAGATACCATATTTAATTGAAAAACTTCTGAGTGATCACGCCAGCTACAAATCCTAATATGGCAGTTATGACAGCTGCGACTATGTTCCAAATAATAGACTTCTTTTGTCTTTTTTCTTCGTTCTTTTGTTGTTCCTCGTTTTCTTTGCGGCGATAGTTACGCTCACTCGACGAGGCGGCATACAAAACAACGTTCTCGGTTTTTTCTTTGTCGTATGTAATCGAATCCCCTTGTGCGATAATATCATTAACTATATCGGATAGCCTATTCATATTTTCTTGCACAATAACATTATCAAATCCGCTAGAAAATATACTCCCGGATAATTGAAGATGATTTATCATTAAGCTGAAAACCAAGTCATTTCCTTTTAATGCGATAACACTTGCTTGGTATGAATTGCATGCCATATCAGGTGAAAATTTTTCGATAAAATCATTTAATGCAGAAAAATAATATCTATCGCTTTCGTTCACAGCGACAGAAATGCTTGTACGAATGCGCATAGTGTCGTCAAATGCTTTATTGAAATGACTTTCTATACTATTGACAAGATGCGCGATGTATTTCTTTGATACCGTTTTCTTAAGGCCTTTAATGTTCTTATGTTTGGATAATTCCATGGCCTTCCACCACCTCTTTGGCATTCGCTTAAATTATACCATATACTTAATACACAATCAACAGATATTAAGAAATTATTCCTATAAACGCATGCAAATAGCGCTGGAAACCGCCCGCAAACACGCGGATAAAAACATGCGTATTTTTAAATCGATATTGCAGTTAGCGGTCTCAACATTTCCATGTCATAATATATTTATGGACTATGATAAGATTCAAGCAAAATGACCCCCGATTTCCAATAAAACTATGGGCATATCCCTTGGATAACTTGTCATAGTTCCACGCCGAGGAAATAGAGCCACCGACTGTGACCATACCCATGCCGCCAGTGCTCATGGTGGATTACCATTTCCATGATCGACATCGCAATCTTTTTCTTTCTTGCCATTGATCTTGAAAGTGTACTTTCAACTATACTCACATCACGGGGGGGACGAGGGATATCTGTCCCTCAATCTGACCCCTACAGCAAGCGTGCTGTTTTTTATAACCTTGGTCTACGCGCGGAATCATGCTTCCCTCATGGTAGCACTTAACTACGACACCACGATAATTTAGCCTTATCTTTAGCCTTATGGGGTAAATATCTAAGGACTGTTAGCCATTACAGGACAGCATAGATAGCTTTAAAACCCTTATATTGTAACACTTTCCGGCATTCGCCAATACATGCAAATACAGCCCCAATATAAATTCGAGTCCTTCTGCCCCTGCCACGAAATCCTTGGAAACCACAGCGTTTTCAAGGGTTTTTCTATAGGAATCGACAAAAAACATGCCGATTGGGTGAATCGGCATGTCTTTTTATTTATCTCCCTGCGTCGCGCCGCCCCGCGACCTTGCCCGCGGGCGCGTACCTGCGCTGCCGGCTTTTTTCCACGAGCGGTTCGCCGCGCATATTGAGCTTCTGCGGCGCGCGGGCGCGACCGCCCGGCTGCTTCGGCGGCGAGGGCGTGGTGATGAGCATCGGCCAGGGGCTCTCCATCACGCGGATGCGCCGCCCCGTGAGCGATTCAATCGCGCGCAGGTTCTTCATCTCATCGATGCAGCAGAAGCTGATCGCGTCCCCGTCCAAGCCCGCGCGCCCCGTGCGCCCGATGCGGTGAATGTAGACCTCCGCCTCGTCGGGCAAATCGTAGTTGAACACATGCGAGAGTCCCGCGATGTCAATCCCCCGGGCGGCGATGTCGGTGGCGATCAATATGCGCACATGCCCGTTTTTGAACCGCGCGAGCGCCGTCTGCCGCGCGCCCTGCGCCTTGCCGCCGTGGATCACGACCGCTTCGATGCCCGCGCGCTTGAGCTCCCGCACGACGCGATCCGCGCCGTGGCGCGTGCGCGTGAACACGAGCGCGTTTTCGATCTCAATCTCGCTGAGCAGATGCGCGAGCAGGTTCTTTTTGTTCGCCTTATCGACATGATAGAGCGTCTGGCGGATGCTGTTGACCGGGCGCGTGACGGGGTTTACCTTCACCGTCGCCGGGTTTTTGAGGATTTGCATGGCGAGCTCCTCCGCCTCCGCCGGCATCGTCGCGGAGAAAAACAGCGTCTGCCGCTCCTTCGGGATCAGCGCGATGATCTTTTTCACATCGCGGATAAAGCCCATGTCGAGCATGCGATCCGCCTCGTCGAGCACGAAGGTGTTCACGCCGCGCAGATCGATCAGCCCCTGCGTACTCAAATCGTTGAGCCGCCCGGGGGTGGCGACGAGTATGTCCACGCCGCGGCGCAATTCGCGCACCTGGTTGACCTGGCTGACGCCGCCGAAGATCACGCTCACGCGCAGCGAAAGCCGCTTTGCGCCGTAGGTGATAAAGCTGTCGTAGATTTGCTGCGCGAGCTCGCGCGTGGGCGTTAAGATCAGCGCGCGGATCGGGCGCACATTCGCCGTGCGCGCGCCTTGCAATTTTTGTAAAATCGGCAGCGCGAACGCCGCGGTCTTGCCCGTGCCCGTCTGGGCGCAGCCCAGGATGTCCTCGCCCGCGAGCACGCGCGGGATGGTGGCCAATTGGATGGGCGTGGGGCTTTCGTATCCGGATTCTTTGATCGCCTGAAGTATCGGCGCAATTAGGTTCATTTCTTGAAACGTCATTCTCATTTCCTATCTTCATTCATTTCGGTGCCGCGCCGCGGATCGCGGGCGCACCTTCTAGCATACCGCGCCGGCGCGCGTTTGCCGCGCGAGGTTCGGCGCATTTTTCGTAAACATTGGATTACGCTGCAGCGTAAAAAATCCACGCGCCCGACCGGACGCGCGGATCATCCCCCCGTCAGAACTCAGCGTTTTGCGTCGTTCGCGGGAACGGCAGGACATCGCGGATGTTCGAGATGCCCGTCAAATACATCACCATGCGTTCAAAGCCCATGCCGAACCCGGCGTGCGGGGCGGTGCCGTATTTGCGCAGCTCCAAATACCACCAGTAATCCGCCGGATCCATACCCAACTCCTCGATGCGCGCTTTGAGCACGTCGTGCCGCTCCTCACGCTGGCTGCCGCCGCAGAGCTCGCCGATGCCCGGGACGAGCAGATCCGCCGCGGCGACGGTCTTGCCGTCCTCGTTGACGCGCATGTAGAAGGATTTGATCTCCTTGGGGTAATCGATGACGAACACGGGTTTCCCGAAGTGCTTCTCGGTCAGATACCGCTCGTGCTCGGTCTGCAGATCGCAGCCCCAGTACACGGGGTATTCAAACGCCGCGCCGCTGTTTTTCAAAATCTCGATCGCCTCGGTATAGGGGACGCGCGCGAAATCCGCGTCTGCCACGGCGTTGAGCCGATCGATCAGACCTTTATCGACAAAGCTGTTGAGAAACGCCATCTCCTCCGGGCAGGCTTCGAGCACTGCGCGGATGAGGTACTTGATCATCTCCTCCTCGAGGTTGAGAATATCCTCGAGATCGGCAAAGGCGAGCTCGGGCTCGATCATCCAGAACTCTGCCGCGTGGCGGGGCGTGTAGCTCACCTCGGCGCGAAACGTCGGTCCAAAGGTGTAGATGTTGCGAAACGCCATCGCAAAAATCTCGCCATTTAATTGTCCGGAGACGGTGAGCGAAACGGGCTTTCCGAAGAAATCTTCTTTGTAATCCACGCTGCCGTCCGTGCCGCGCGGCGCGTTTTGGGCATCGAGCGTGGTGACGCGGAACATCTCGCCCGCGCCCTCGCAGTCGCTGCCGGTGATCAGCGGCGTGTGGACATAGAGAAAGTCGCGCTCGTCAAAGAAGCGGTGGATGGCAAGCGCCGCCGCGGAGCGCACGCGAAACGCGCATTGGAATAGGTTCGCGCGCGGTCTGAGGTGCTGGATGGTGCGCAGGTATTCCAGCGTGTGCCGTTTTTTCTGGAGCGGGTAGTCGCTCGGGCTCTCCCCCACGACTGCCGCGCGATCCGCCTTTAATTCAAAGGGCTGCTTCATATCCGGCGTGAGCACCAGCGTGCCCGTGAATTCGACCGCCGCGCCAAGAGAGATGCCCTTGACCAGCTCGCGGTAATTCTCGAGCCTGCCCTCCTCGAGCACCACTTGCAGATTGCGAAAGTAACTCCCATCGTTGAGTTCGACAAACGCAAACGCTTTGGATTCGCGCATGGTGCGCACCCAGCCGTTCACGGTGATGTCCTGGACATCCCGCGCCGGGGTTTTGGTGTATAGCTCCCTTACCAGCGTAACCGCCATAAGCATCCTCCCCTCACCATTCCTCGTGCCAAATCATGCACGGCATACATACCATTATACCGCCGCGCGCAGGCGATGTAAAGACAATGAATGTTAAAGCAGCGGGTTGCCGCGCCTCGCGCGCCCGAAATGCCTGCGGCGCGCGCATGCGCCCGACACGCCCGACCACGCGCTTTTTATCAAATCGCGGATGGTGCCCGCGTCCTCCTCGATCACGCGCGGCAGGAAGATGAAAAGCACCGCAAGGCGCAATAATGATGAGATGGCGAACAGGTAGTTATACCGCGTCAATTGCCAGCCAAAGAGCACCACGCCGAGCGGCTCGAGCCGAAACAGCACGTTGTCCAGTAGCCAGCCGCCCGCGAAGCTGCCAAACGCCGAGCCTACGAGCTGCGTGAACATGAAATACACCGCGAAGTACATGGATTTGTTCTCCCCGTCCGCCTGACCCATGAACAGGTTTTGCGCGCCGAGGTCGTAGGCGCACCAGGTCGCGCCGGTGAGCATGTTCGTGAGGATGACGGGCAGATGGTCGCCCGCGCCGATGATCAGCCAGAAAAGCGGCATGATCGCCGAGAAAAAGCAGCCCACCATGAGGATCGGCTTGCTGCCGAAGCGGTCGAGCGCGCGCCCCCAGCGCGTGACGACGAAGATCAGCGCGATGTTGCTCGCGATCTGCGCGTACAGCGTGATCTGCAAATTCGTCATCTTCATCACGCCCTGCATATACACGTTGAAATACGGCGCGCAAAGCATGACCGTGAACAGCCAGAGTGTGGACAGCGTGACCACGCGCATATATTTTTTGTCTGCCACCACCGCGCGCATCATCTGAAGCATGGGCTTTCGCCGCTGCGCCGGGCGCATGGGCGGCAGTTTCATGTAAAGAAAGCATACGATGTCGAGCGTGCCCATCACGCCCGCGATCAGAAACGCCGCGCTGTAGCCCGGCATGCCCGGCATGGCGTCGAGCAGCATGCCCACGAGGAGACCCACGACAAGCCCCGTCAGCGTCGCGATGCGGCTGCGCGCGGCGAAGTATCGCCCGCGGGTTTTGAGCGGGACGACGTCGTCGCAGATCGAAAAAAACGCGACGTTCATAAAGGGCATCATCGCCGCGCTGGCGAACACCAGCATCGCCGCGAGCCAAATCCGAAGCTGCGCAAACGCCATCGGCACAATGAAGGGCACAAGCGCGAAGGGAATCCAGACGACGCGCTGGATCATCCCCGAGACGATGAACAGCCGCGCGCGCTTCTGGGTGCGCTCCATGTAATACGAGCCGACGAACTGAAACGCGTTTGCGATCGCCGGCAGCGCGAGCAGCACACCGTAGAGCGTATCGCTCACGCCCAATTCCTTCCAATAGCCCGTAAACGCGATGCCGTTTGTGATATTGCCCCACACCATGCCGCCCATCACCGCGAGGATGAGAAGCCGCATATTGAGCACGGTTTCGGGCGTCAGCCCGATCGGATCGATGATCCGAAACTTCTGCCGCAGGCGATGAACATTCATATGCACACCTCCGCGCGCTTCAATGCGCGCGCTGCGAAGCCGGCAGCGGGCTATTTTTTGAGAGGAAGAAATGGTGTGTCTGGACAGCGCCGATCAGCCCGGATGCGAGCATGATGGCGTATACCGGCCAGAACGCCCAGTTCGCAAGCGCGCCGGCGAGCGTCGTTCCAAAGGCGGCGGGCGCGGTGAGGATGGAGAGGAGCACCACATGATCCGCGCGCTTTTCCTCATCGACGATGGCGATCACATGCTGGGAATAGGCGCTGCCCGCGACATATGTAAACTTGATGAGGATCATCGCCGCGCACAATGCCGGCATCACGCTCACCCCGGCGATGGCGCAGCCGAGCGCGACTAGGTTCGCCGCCGCGCCGAGCATGCCGCTGATCTGCGACCAGAGCATCATCGTGGGGTAGTTCGTGCGCCGGCTCACGCGCGACCAGAACACGCCGGCGACGATCTGCCCGATGAAGGGCATGTAGACGAGCATCGACAGCTGGTACTCGCTCAAGCCGTGGACTTGCCCGAATTTATAGTTGATGGGCGCGGAGATCATGGTCAATGTAAAGAGGATGCGCGCAAAAACCGTCTGGCGCACGCCGCGGTCGCGCGTGAAAAGCGGCGCGAGTTCGCGCAGGTATTGGATCGGGTTTTTCACGGGGACATCGGGCGAGGAGGGGTGCGGCACGTCCTTGAACATGAGCATCATGGTCGCGGAAAACAGCAGCACCGCGCCGCCGAGCAGGAAGATGAGCGTGAAGCGATCCATCCGCGGCATCGCGGAGGTCAATATCCGCTGGAGGATGAAGCCGACGAAGATCGCGATGCCGCCGCACAGCGATTGCTGGAGGGTGATCACCTCGCCGCGCCGGCGGATGGGCAGCGTGCGCGCGCAGATCTGCATCCAGATGAGCCCGACAAAGCCGTCGATGATGAAAATCAGCCCATAACAGATGATAAACAGCCACGCGGCAAGCGCGCCGTTTAGCCCCAATAGCATCGCAACCGCAAACAAAAGCAGGATCGAGCGGCTCAAAAACGCCATTTTGATCATAAACGGCGCTTGCCTTTCGACCCGGTGGAGGAACAGCCCGCAGACGAACTGCCCGATGTAGAACGCAAACGAGCCGATCGTAGCGGCGAGCCCCACCAGCGCCACGGAGCCCGTCGTAAAATCGATAAAATCTGCGACGATCGTCTCGCTCGGTATGAACGAGAGCCCGGCAAAGAACAGCGCACCCTCCAGAACCATGAAGATCGAATTCCGGCGGATCATCTTCTGTGCGTCCATGTCGGCACCTCGGTATTTTTATTTTGCTGACTTGTATATCTGCGCGAGTACGTTTTCCAGACCGTTCGCGCCCGGTTCGCGATCCATCGCCTCGTAGAGCGCGCCGCGCTGGGTGTACAGGCGGATGATGGCGTCGTAGAGCGACTGCCCACTCAAATCCTCCTGGAGCAGCCGGTGCGCGAGCCCGCGTTCGACAAAGGACTGCGCGTTGACAAGTTGGTCGCCCCGGCTCGCGCCCTTGGGGTACGGGATGAGCAGCGCGGGCTTTCGCAGCGCGACGATTTCGCACAGGGTGTTCGCGCCCGCGCGCGAGACGAGCATATCCGCGCAGGCGTAAGCCTCCGCCATGCCCTCGTCCAGGTATTCGCACTGGGTGTAGTTGGGCGTTCCCTCCACGGATGCGTTGAAGTTGTTCGGTCCGCACAGGTGCAGTATTTGAAAGGATTCCGCAAGTTTGGGCAGCGCGGCGATGACCGCGTCGTTGATGGCGACCGCGCCGCTCGAGCCGCCGGTGACCATGATGACGGGGATGCCGTCTTTGAACCCGAAGCGCTTGAGCCCGCGCTGCCGGTCGCCCTGTAAGATCTCGGGGCGAATGGGCGTGCCGGTGTGCAGCCCCTTTTTGCCCGCGAGCTTCGCGGCTTCCGGGAACGAGCAGCACAGCACATCGACAAACGGCGCGGTGAGCCGGTTGGCGAGCCCCGGCGTCATGTCGGATTCGTGGCTGACCACGGGGATTTTGTTCATCCGCGCGCCGTAGACCACGGGGACGGAGACAAAGCCGCCCTTTGAAAACACGACGTTGGGCTTTAATTCGCCAAGGAGCTTGCGCGCCTGCGCGACGCCCTGGATCACCTTGAACGGGTCGGTCAAATTTTTAACATCGAAATATCTGCGGAGCTTGCCGCATGCCACGGCATGATAGGCGACGCCATCGACCGCTTGGATCAGCCGCTCTTCCACGGAATCCGCCGCGCCGATGTAATGCACATCCCAGCCGTCTTTGATCAGCCGTGGGATCAGCGCCAAATTCGGCGTCACATGCCCGGCCGTCCCTCCGCCGGTCAGAACAATCCTCTTCATATCAAACGCTACCTCGCCGCTTTCTGAATCCGATTTCATGTCCCTGCCGACACGCGGCGCATCCATCAGGCGCGCAGGTCATATTTCCTGCGCACACGCGCCGCTCGATTTCTGTTCCTATCTACCCCCATTATATCATGCGGCGGCGGAAAAGTTTTTGATTTGCTGTAAATCTTCTTTTGTTTTTGG
>JBMNUA010000039.1:0-14467 GCA_050945995.1 Christensenellales bacterium | reverse complement strand
CGGCATCCTACCGCCGATCGCCCCGCCATTTGCGAACCGCCTCCGTCATGGCGACATAGCCCTCCGCCGGCACATAATCCGGGATGGAATTGCCCGACCCGAACGCGATGCCGCCGCGGTTCGGCATGGCGGCCACGCGGTCGAGGCAGTCGAACACATAGCGCTCGATGGACTGCGCGTCCTGTTGGCAGATGACGTTCATATCGATGCCGCCGAAGTTCCCGATCCTATGCCCGAACCGCTCCACCCAAACGGCGAAGTGCGCGATGTTGTCCTCGTTGGAGTGCTTCGCGTCGATGCCCGTCATCTCAATCAACTCATCAAATACGGTCAGGAGATTGCCGCATGAGTGCAAAAGCAGCGGCTTTGCGCTTCGGTGTGCGATCTCGACGATGCGCCGATAGCAGGGGTATACATGCGCGCGCAAATCATCGCGCGAGAGGAGCGTCGAGGAGTTAAAGCCGAGGTCGTCGCCAAAGCGCAGCACGCAGTACGCGTCCCCGTATTCGCGCAAAAAGCGCGTCCAGATGGCGCATTGCAAATCCGAAACCCTTTGGAACAGATCGGCGTACAATTCTTCATCATCCGCGCGCAGGTAGCATAGGTCGATGTAGCCCACCAGATCCTGCACGATTTCAAACACCCCGTTCCCCACGCCGCCGACCGCGCGCATGTCCGCCGGGCAGCTGTCCTTGAGCGCGCGGAAGATGCCGCTAAATTGCGCGAAGAACCGATCCTCGATGGACGCCCAGGGGTAGCGCTCGAAATCCGCGCGCGTCTGTATGCAGCCCTTCACATGCGCGCCGAGCGCGCCGCCGTCCACGAGCGCGGAAGTGATGCAGCATTCAAACGGCGCGGCATCGTAGCCCATGCGCCGGAAGAAATCCCAGTAGATGCGAAAGCCCTCGCGCTTGTCGCGCGGATCGCTTGAAAAAATCAGGGACGCGGGGTTTTCGCCCGCGATTTCACCGATCTTTGAAAAATCGACGATGTGATCATACAGCGGCACCCGCGCGACCCATTCGTTTTTCGCCGCCCGGACGAGGTTCATGTAATCCGGTTGGAACGCGTATTTCTCCGGCATATCCATCCCCCTGACATTCACTTTTGTCTATTATGAATCCATGCACCGTGGATGTCAAGCTTGACAGATGCCCGGCGCATCCCTATACTGGGAAAAAAAGAAAGAGTGAGATGCATGCGAAACATACTCATCATGAATCAGGAAGTCGCCCGCCTTGAGCGCATCGCGCAGATCGCGCCGGGCTGGACGGTCGCCGTCGCGCCGGATTATGAAGCGGCGCAGGCGCATTTCGCGGACGCGGAGATCGTGGTCACCTGGAGCAATCGCGCTGCGGCGGCATGTGCCAAGAGCGACGCGGTCAGGTGGATTCAAGTGCTCTCCGCGGGTGTGGACGCGCTGCCGCTTCACGAACTGCGCGAGAAGGGAATCTACCTCACAAACGCGAGCGGCGTCCACGGGCTGCCGATCTCCGAGACGATGTTTGCGATGATGCTCGCCTTCGCGCGCGGGCTGCGCACCGCCATCCCCGATCAGCGCGAGCGCAGATGGGCGCCGGATCGCCACCGCCTCACCGAAATTCACAATAAAACGCTCGGCATCCTCGGCGTGGGCGCGATCGGTATGGAAGCCGCACGGCTCGGCAAGGCGTTTGGCATGCGCGTGCTCGGACTGCGCCGCGGCGGCGAAGGCGCGCCGAACGTCGATCACATGTACGCGCCCGACGAGATCGATGCGATGCTGCCCGAATGCGATTATGTGCTCAACATACTGCCGCTCACGCCCGAGACGACGCATTTCATGAACGCGGCGCGCTTCGCCCGCATGAAGCCCACCGCCTGCTACATCAGCGCCGGGCGCGGGAAAACCACCGATCACGATGCGCTCATCGACGCGCTCGAGCACGGGATCATCGCCTGCGCGGGACTAGACGTCACCGATCCCGAGCCGCTGCCGCAGGACAGCGCGCTGTGGGGCATGGAAAACGTGATCATCACGCCCCATTTTTCCGGAACGACGGACGAATATTACAACCGCGCGTTTGAAATCTTCATCGAAAACCTCGCCGCGTATGTCAAGACGGGCGCGCCGGTTCGCAACCTCGTGGACTACGACCTGCGTTATTAGAATAAACAAAAATGAGCCCCGCTTTTCTGCGGGGCTCGTATGTCGTCAAAAAACGCACGTTTTTTGACGAGTCGGAAGAGGTCTGCGATTTGCTAAAATTCTCACGAATTTCCGGGCGCAAATCTGACTGGCAGGAATCCATGTTCAGTCGAAAACGCAAGCGTTTTCTTTGTGAACATGCAAGTTTGACGTACACGCCGCCAAACTTGATGAAGTAGGTTGTTCTGCAATCATTCTCATCTTACATCGCTTTTTGAAAGTCAAAAGCCCCGCAAAGAAGCGGGGCTCGTACTTACCGTGGGAAAATCAGAACCGGATGGCGTAGGTGCTCTCGATGGAGAGGACGCGCAGGAAGATGTCATAGGAGCTGAGCTGCGCTTCCGAGCCGGAGTAGTGCGCGTTGAACTCGCCCGCCTCAAACGCCTCATCGGAGTACACCTGCTCGACGACTTCCGTGACCTCGAGGTGCAGCAGATACCATGCGCCGTCGATGCCGACCAGCAGCGAGCCGCGCGCCCCGGCCTCGCCGAGGTTCAGCGCGTTCTGCCCGTAGGTGAGCTGAATCTGCACAACTTCGCCGTCGTCGGACACCATGTATCGCCACTGGGAGATGGTGGAAAGTCCAACAGAGCCGTCGGGGTTGACGCTCATGATCTGCGCAAGCGCGGAATCGGGCGCAGCATAGCCCTCGGCCTGGCTCTCAGCGAGGGTCGCCATGTCGGCGGACTTCGCAACCAGCAGCTCGACCGCCGCTGCAAGCGCATCGCCCTCAAGCGAGGTCTTTGTCGTGGAGGCGGAGGTGTACGCGTCCACATAGTCGGCTTCCGCGAGCACCGCGGGGACTACGGTTGCGAGCATCGCTAGCGCGCAGAGTATGGAAACAAACTTCTTCATCATGTAAACTCCTTCCATGTCATCAATCAGGATACCAAATCCGTGGGATTATGATAGCATGTTCCGCTTTATCCGTCAACATAAATATCTGCCAAAACAAAAAAAATAGCATGCGCCGCGCATGCGAACCTTGGAAAAATGGAGCGGGTGATGGGGATCGAACCCACGTAGCCAGCTTGGAAGGCTGGAACTCTACCATTGAGTTACACCCGCTTAGTTTGGAGCGGTAGACGAGACTCGGACTCGCGACCTCCACCTTGGCAAGGTGGCGCTCTACCAACTGAGCTACTACCGCATATCGTCTTGGTGCGGGCGACGAGACTCGAACTCACACGCCTCTCGGCACCAGATCCTAAATCTGGCGCGTCTGCCATTCCGCCACGCCCGCACGCCGACCAGCTGATCCGTGGAGCATGTCGAATTGCAATCAGCCTGCCAACAAAGACCGAGGATCATTATACCCTTGCACGCCCAAATTGTCAAGTTTCATTTCCCAATTTTCGCAAAAAACGCTCATAGCCGCACACGAAACTGGGTAAAATAACCGAAACAATTGTTGGAGGGTAATGATGTATCACAAACTGGCGTTGGGACCCATCTCCTATCACGGGCGCGGCGCTGTGCAGGCGATTGCGCCGGAGGTGCTGGGGCGATCCCTCTCCATGGCGCTCGTCGTCGCAGATCCTGCGCTCTATCAAGCGGGGCTTGTGCGCAAGGTGATCGAAGCGCTCACCGCCGCGGGCATCGAGCACGCGCCGTTTGACGCGTTCACGCCGAACCCCACCGTGGATGAGGCGCAGGCGGGCGTACAGGCGTTCAAGGAAGCGCGCGCCGATCATATCATCGCCATCGGCGGCGGCTCGACCATCGACATCGCAAAGGCGATCGGCATCATGATCGCGAACCCAGAATTCGAGGACTTTCGCGCGCTCGAGGGCGCGCCTGCCACAAAACACCATGCGGTATTCACCATCGCCGTGCCCACAACCGCCGGTACGGCGGCGGAGGTCACCGTCAACTATGTGCTCACCGACCCCGAAAAGCGCAGAAAATTCGTGTGCGTCGATCCGCATTCGCTGCCCGCGGTCGCCGTCGTCGATCCCGATCTCATGGACTCCATGCCGCCCGATCTCTGCGCCGCAACGGGCATGGACGCGCTCACCCACGCCGTCGAAGGCTACATCACAAAAGGCGCGTGGACGATCCCCGATGTGCTGCATCTAAACGCCATCAAGCTGATCGCCGCCTCGCTCCCCCGCGCCGTCTCCGGTGATCCTGCAGCACGCGAGCGCATGGCGCTCGCCCAGTACGCGGCGGGCATGGGCTTTTCAAACGTGGGGCTCGGCATCGTGCACAGCATGGCGCACAGCTTGGGCGCGTGGTACGACACCGCGCACGGCATCGCAAACGCCATCCTCCTGCCTACGGTGATGGCGTTCAACGCGCCCGCTACGGGCGAGAAGTACCGCCACATCGCCTGCGCGATGGGCGTTCCCGATACAGGCAGTATGTCGCAAGAGACATACCGGCGCGCCGCGGTGGACGCCGTGCGCGCGCTTTCGGATACGATCGGCATCCCGCGCGATCTCAAGGCGATTGCAAAGCGGGAGGACGCCGATGCCCTCACGGAAAGCGCGTTCCTCGACGCCTGCCGCCCCGGCAACCCGCGCGAGACGACCAAGGACGACATCAAAAAACTGTTTTTGAGCCTGTTGTAAACGCAAGAAGGAGGGGCGTTTTACGCCCCTCCCCGGTGTGATCGGGATTATTTCCCGCTCATCTGCCGCTCCTGCGCCTCGATCATCTTGCGCACCATGTTGCCGCCGATATAGCCGGCGTTACGCGAGGTGATATCGCCGTTATAGCCGTTGTTGAGGGTGATGCCGAGCTCGCCGGCAACTTCCTGCTTCAGGTTGTTCATCGCCTGACGCGCTTCGGGCACGTTGATCCTGTTCTGATTCTGGTTGTTGGAAGCCATCTTCAATTTCCTCCCATGCGAATCTCAATCAGTCGTTCTTTGCCATTACATCCCGGAGTTGCTGCTGCGGCGTTCGTAGTCCTCGATCATGCGCCGCACCATCTCGCCACCCACATTGCCGTTTTCTTTGGCCGTGAGATGTCCGTTGTAACCCTTCGTCAGATTGACGCCGAGCTGCTGCGCAACTTCCCACTTCATGTTGTCAAGTGCAGCCTTGCTCTCTGGCACAACAGCCTTGTTGCCGGTCTTCGCCATTCAGAATCACCTCCCGCTCAAGTCTGACGATATTTTGACCGAGCGGGCGTATTTTAGACTGGCAATTCCATGCTGTGTACAAATGGAAATGCGACTGGGGAGAAAAACCGATCAATTCATCGCGACATCGGCGAGCCGATCGGCGAACGTTTCACGCGCAAGCGCAATGACCGCGCGCGAATCGGGCGCGGTCGGCGTTTTGATGATCGCGCGCGCTTCCTCGTGCGTGATTTTTAGAAGCGTCGTGTCCCCCGCCATCGCCTGCAGCCCCGCGTCCAGCGCGCCCGACTGCCGCTGCCCGAACAGCTCGCCCGGACCGCGCAATTCCATATCTTTTTGCGCGATGACGAAGCCGTCGTTCGTCTGCGTGAGGATTCTCAGCCGCTCGTTCGGCTCCGCCATCAAAAAACACCACGATTCATGCGCGCCGCGCCCCACGCGCCCGCGCAACTGGTGCAGCTGCGCAAGCCCGAACCGCTCCGCGTTCTCAACGACCATCACCGTCGCGTTCGGCACGTTCACGCCCACCTCGATCACCGTGGTGGAGACGAGCACATCCGCCTCGCCGCATCGGAAAGCTTCAATCGCTGCGTCCTTCTCTTGCTGGCGCTGCTTGCCGTGCGCCAGCGCGATGCGAAGCCCTTGTAATCCATTTTTTTGAAGATCATCGTATACCTTTTCCGCGCTCAGCGCGTCCACCGCCTCGGAATCCTCCACCAGCGGGCATACGACATACACCTGCCGCCCTTTTTTTACCTCGGCGCGCAAAAATCGGTACATGCCCGCGCGCTTGTCCTCGGGGACGATGCGCGTTTTCACGGGCGTGCGCCCCGGCGGCAGCTCGTCCACGATTGAAAGATCGAGGTCGCCATAGAGGATGAGCGAGAGCGTGCGCGGGATCGGCGTTGCGGACATCACCAGCACATCGGGCGCTTCGCCCTTCTCGCTGAGCAGCGATCGCTGGCGCACGCCGAAGCGGTGCTGCTCGTCGGTGATCACGAGCCCGAGGTTTTGGTATGCCACGCGGTCTGTGATCAGCGCGTGCGTGCCGATGACCATCCGCCACGCTCCGCTTTCGATCTGCGCGTGCGCCTCGCGCTGCGCCTTGGCGGTCAATGTGCCCGTGAGCAGCCCGACCTCGATCCCCATCGGCGCAAACAGCCGTTGCGCGCTCTCGTAATGCTGCCGGCTGAGCACCTCCGTGGGCGCCATGAGCGCTGCCTGGTACCCGCTTTTGACCGCGAGCGCCATCGCGCCGAATGCGATTGCCGTTTTCCCGCAGCCGACGTCGCCTTGGATCAGCCGCGCCATGGCGTGCGGACTGCGCATGTCGTCTGCCGCCTCGCGCAACACGCGCATTTGCGCGCCCGTCGGCGCAAATGACAGGGATTTCCAGTACGCATCGATGTCTGCATCCAAAAATTTCATCTCTGTGCCCGCGCGCGTGCCCGAGCGATACAGCGAGAGCGCAACCTGATACAAAAGCAGCTCCTCGAACGCGATCCTGCGCCGCGCAGCGGCAAGCGCTTCCATAGAATCCGGAAAGTGCGCGTTGCGCATGGCGAAATTTCGCTCGCACAATTCATACTTTGCCCGCAGCGCGCGCGGCAATTCGTCCGACCATTGTCCATCCATCGCTTGGAGCGCGGCTTCCATAATTTGTCGAAACATGCGCTGCGGCACGCCGGCAATCGGCTTGTATACGGGCAAAATGCCCACATCCGCTTCAATCGTCGGCGAAATCAATTGCACAAAACCGCGCCGCGCCTCGAGCCTACCGTAGAGCATCAGTTCGCGCCCGCGCGCAAGCTGCGCCTTGAGCCACGGCTGGTTGTACCACACCGCCTGTACGGTATCGCTGCCGTCGGTCACATATACCTTTGTGATCGTGAGCTTCTTCACCCGCTGCTGGGTGGCGTCGCCCGCCACCGTCACGCGGCAGAAAATCGTCTGCCCGACGCGCGCGGCGGCGAGCGGCGTCGCCTCCGTCATGTCCCGATATTCGCGCGGCAAAAACAAAATCAGATCGCGCAAGCTGTCAAGCCCCGCGTCCCGCAGCGCCTTCAGCCGCGCAGGTCCGATCCCGCGCACATTGGAAAGGGAAAAATCCATGCTGTCCCCCTGTGATGATATTGAAAAAGCGCGGGCGAGCCCATACAGCTCGTCCCCGCGCGAAAAACCGCGATCTATTCGACTGCGATCAGGTAGTAATACAGTGGCTGCCCGCCGTACTGAAGCCCCACATCGCAATCGGGGTACGCGTCGGCAAGCGCTTCCTCCAGCGCCTGCGCATCCTCCTGCGCCACGTCGCTGCCATAGTAGATGGTGATGAGCGCGGAATCGTCCGTGACCATCAGCGATGCGATGTCGAGCGCGACCTGCCTTACGTCGCTGCCGAGAAGCTCCAGCTTGTTGTCCACTAGCCCCATGATGTCGCCGGCGCAAATCTCCTTCTCGTCGAAGGTCGTGTCGCGCACAGCGTAGGTGATCGACCCGGTGTGCACGCTCTCCGCCGCCTCGCGCATCGCCTCGGCGTTGACCTCGACATCCTCCTCGGGGTTGAACGCGAGCGCCGCGGAAATCCCCATCGGCACGGATTTTGTGGGCAGTACGATCACATGCCGCTCGGTCAATTCCGTCGCCTGCTGCGCCGCGAGGATGATGTTTGTGTTGTTGGGCAACACGAACACGTTCTTCGCGCGCGTCGCCTCGATCGCCTCCACCAAATCCTCGATGCTCGGGTTCATCGTCTGCCCGCCGTCCACAATCTGCTCGATCGAAAGCTCGCGGAATATCTCCGCCAGCCCGTCCCCCAGCGCGACGGATACGATGCCGTACATCGGCTCCTCGAATGTTTCGGGCTCGGCTTGCACGTTCGCCGCCTGCAATTTCGCCGCGCGCTCGCGCGCTTCCTCGCGCATGTTGTCGATTTTGATCGCGTCCAGCTCGCCCAGCTCAATCGCCATTTGCAGCGCTTTTCCGGGGTCGTCCGTGTGCACATGCACCTTCACGACCGATAGATCGGAGATCACCAGCACGCAATCGCCGATGCGCTCGAGCCTGCGCCGCAGCCGCGCGACCTCGCTCTCGCGCATGTCCGGACGCGGCGTAGATACGATAAACTCCGTGCAATATCCAAATGTAATGGTTTCGAGCGAGTCGTGGTCGTCCACAAACTCGCCGGGCATCGCCGCGGTCGCGGTTTCGGCGTCCATCTCGATGGCTTCGCCCGTGAGCGCCGCGTACATCCCGCGGTAGATCACCATCAGCCCCATGCCGCCGGAGTCCACAACGCCCGCTTGCTTGAGCACGGGCAGCATGTCCGGCGTGCGCTTGAGGATCGCGTCCCCGCTCAATATCGCCGCGTGAAACAGCTCGTCCATCACCTGCCCATCGCGCGCGCTGCGCTCGATGTCCTCCGCCATGACGCGCGCCACGGTGAGGATCGTGCCCTCCTTCGGCTTCATCACGGCTTTGTACGCGGTGTCCGCCCCCGCGCGCAGCATTTTTACAAACAATGCGGCGTCAACTTCCTCCGCCCCGTCGAGCGCGCTTGCGAACCCGCGGAAGATCTGGCTGAGGATCACGCCGGAGTTGCCGCGCGCGCCTTTCAGCGCGCCCCTTGCCACGGCGCTCGCCACCGCGCTGACCGATGAGACGGGCGCGCCGTTCATCTCCTTGACGGCGGCGTTGATGGTTTGGGTCATATTCGTGCCGGTGTCGCCGTCCGGTACGGGAAACACGTTCAGCGAATCGACGTTTTCTCGGTTCTGGGCCAACAGCGCCGCGCCCGAGACAAACATCTCTTTGAGCGTGATGCTGTCTATCCTCGTCCTTGCCATATGGGAACCCTCCAATAATATTCGCGGCGGCGCGCCATCACACGCGGATGTCCTCCACGCATACGTTCACGCGGCCGACCGGAATACCGGCGAGCCGTTCCACCTTGTACTTGACTGTTTCGATGATGGAAGCCGCCACGGCGCTGATCGAAATGCCGTACTCGACGATGATGTATAGATCGATGTCCACGCGCTCGCCGTTTGCGCGCACGCGCACGCCGCGCCCCAAATTTTCGCGGCCCATCAATTGCACGATGCCGTCGGTCGAGCGCTTTGACGCCATGCCGACAATTCCGTAGCAGTCGAGCGCGGCGTAGCCCGCCACGCGGATCACGACATCGTCGTCCACCGTAACCGTTCCAAGCTCTGTGACAAACTTGAACTCCATATCACAACCTCCTTATGAGGGATCAAATAGCCAAAGCGAAACCGCGCTGTGCCTAGCTTGCCGTTGATTGTTCCCTTAGTATACCGTTTTTCATTTGGCTCTGCAAGTTAATTGGATCTCTTTTAACAATATGCGCGCATTCCTCGAACTTTTACATGCCCCAAGACTTGAATTTTGATGCGCGAGATGGTATAATTCATTTGTTTTGAGGCTTTTTTATTCGATTTGATCTCTCGAAGGAGGTGCGATAAAGCAATGGGCAAATTTTGTGAGGTCTGCGGAAAGGGCGTCGTTTACGGCAACAACGTCAGCCACTCCGTTCGGAAGACCCGCCGAACCTGGGCGCCGAATACCCAGAAGGTTCGCGTGCTGGTCAACGGCGCGCCCACCCGCAAAACGGTGTGCACGCGCTGCCTGCGCAGCAACAAGGTGGAGCGCGCGCTGTAAAAATTGCGCGGTCCACCCGCTTTCGGGCGCAAAAATTCCGACAACCAAGGGCGTAAGGCTACCCTTCGCCCCGAGTTGGCGGTTTTTTTGTTCTCAACATAGGCGCCAGAAGATGAACCCGCCCAGTATCAGAACGATGCAAATCAGCCCCGCCCAGGCCCAGTAGGGCACGATGAGCATCATCAGTATCAGCCCCGCGAGCATCAATACGATGCCCGCGAATTTCCCTCTCGGGCCGCAGCAACGCGCCACGCGCACTCTGGCCATACGATCGCCTCCCATTGACAATGTATGCACCGCAGTGCGAAAATGTCACGCGCACAGATTCAAGCTATAATCGTTTGAGCGCGTCAATAAACGCCTTGGGGTCGTCCGCGCCGTACAGCGCGCTGCCCGCAACCAGGATCTCCGCCCCATTTTTTACAATCTGCACCGCGGTTTCTGTGTTCACGCCGCCGTCCACCTCGATGACCGCGCCGCTCCCGCTCTCCTCGATCATGCGTTTTACGACCGAAATTTTATCGACCGCGCGCGGGATCAGCTTCTGCCCGCCAAAGCCCGGGTTCACCGTCATGATGAGCACAAGGTCGATGTCCTCGATGATGTAGCCAAGGCACGCCGGGTCTGTCGCCGGATTGAGCGAAACGCCCGCCTTGCAGCCCGCGGCATGGATCTGTTGGATCGCACGGTGCAGGTGGTGGGTCGCCTCGGCGTGCACGGTGATGATCTGCGCGCCCGCGTCCGCGAAATCGGCGATGTATTTCTCGGGCTCGACGATCATCAGATGCGCGTCCAGCGGCAAAGAGCAGCGCGACGCCGCCTTTAATATCCCCGGACCGAAGGTGATGTTCGGCACGAACCGCCCGTCCATCACATCAAAGTGCAGGTAATCCGCGCCCGCCTCCGCCATCCGCTCGATCTCCGATTCCATCTTCAAAAAATCCGCCGCCAGCAGCGACGCTGCGACCTTAATCATATCGATCCCTCCATCGTATTCGCATCTCTTCTAAAAGTTCGACGTACCGCTCGTGCCGCTCCCGGCTGATCTCGCCGCACGCCACCGCGTCGCGCGCCGCGCACTTCGGCTCGGTCGCGTGCATGCAGGGCTGGAAATAGCAGCCGCCCTCGTAGCGCAGGAGTTCGGGATAATGCTCCTTGAGCGTCTCCGGCTCGATCAGCGGGGTTTCAAGCAGGCTGAACCCCGGCGTGTCGAGCGCCATGCCCCCACCCGGAACGGGGATCAGCTCGCAATGGCGCGTGGTGTTCTTCCCGCGCTCGATGCGGCGTGAAATGTCGCCCGTCTCCAGCGTAAACCCGTACAGCGCGTTGAGCAAGGACGACTTCCCCGCTCCGGATTGCCCGGCGAGCGCGTGCGTCTTGCCGATCAGCGATTCGCGCAGCTCCGCTACGCCCTGCCCCGTGCGCGCGCAGACCGCCATGGGCTGCACATCCGCATGCGCATATTGCGCGGCGATGGTGCGCGCGGATGCCTCGTCCAAGTCGCATTTGTTGATCGCAAGCCGCGGTTCAATGCCCGCCAAGCGCGCGTTTAAGATCAGCCGGTCGAGCATCGCCATATCCGGGTCGGGCGCGGCCGCCGCCGCCACCACCAGTATCACATCGATGTTCGCCACCGGCGGGCGCGTCAGCTGATTTCGGCGCGGCAATATCGCGCGCACCCAACCGTAATCCTCGCCCTCGCCCGGCTCCATCTCAATCCGATCGCCCACCATGGGTTTGAGGCGCTCGCGCCGCAGTTTCGCCTGCGCGCGCAGCGTATAAAGCTCGCCGTCCGCCGCCGTCGCGTAGTAAAACCCGCCGATTCCCTTCACTATCGTCCCTTGCAAATATCCAGCTCCTATTCAAACATCAAAGTCAGCTCCTCCAGGAGCGTGTCGTCCAGATACACATTCACCGCGTGCATGCCGCCCTCCGCGCTCGAGAGCGGGATGCTGTGCGTCCCCCGGTTGAGCGCGCCGCTGTAGGCATCGTATGTCACCCCGGACGGGGCGACCACGCGCACCAGCACCCGCGTTGCGTCAAGCGGCACGACCACCCGGAAATCCGTATCCGGATAGTATTGGATCGTCTGCGACTGCGCAATCGTCAGATCGATCGCCGAGCCGACGAGCACCTCCGCGTTCGGCGCGACGCTCTGCGCGATTACCGTGCCCGCCGCCGCATCCGCGGAATACGCCTCGGAGACGTTTCCGAGCGCGAGCCCCTCGCCCTCGATGTACGCGCGCGCGTTTTCGAGCGCGTAGCCCGTCAGCGGCGGCACAAGCACCGTCTCCCCGCTCACAGATAGCGTGACAACCGAGTGCCGCTTCACCTCGCCTGCCGCAGGTCTTTGCTCGACGACCGTGCCGGACGGCATGTCGTCCATCACATATTCGATCTCGACATCGCGCACGCCCGCCTCGCGCAAGAGCCGCTCCGCCTCGTCCTGATGATAGCCCGCGTAATCGCCGATGATTACGCAGACCGAGCCCTCGCTCACCGTGATCACAACGTCCGCGCCGCGCTCCGCGAACTTCCCCGCGCGCGGGCTCTGCGATATCACATGACCCACCTCGACGGTGTCGCTGCAGTCGTATGCCACGCGCACGGTGAACGAATCGCTCAATTTGGCAAACGCCGCGGATTCGTGCGCGCCCATCACGTCCGGCACGCGGCTGTGAAGCGTCAGCCAACCCACCGTCGCAATCAGCGCCATCGCGCATGCGATGGCGACCCCGATCAGCGCGTATTTGATCCGCCGCCTGCGCTGCGCGCGCCGGATGCGCAGCTCGACCGCGCTCGTCTCCGTCATCTCCGCGCGCGCTTTGCGGTCCGTCCGCCGCCCGACACGCCGCAGGCGGATGCGCCGGGAAAACCCCCCGCCCGGCTGCGTCAGCGCTTTGCGCAAGTCCATCGCCATCTCGGCGGCGGTCTGGTAGCGGTCGGCGGCGTCTTTGCTGAGCGCGCGCAGCACCACCTCGTCCAGCGCCTTGGAGATCGACGGATCGGCAAGCCGCATGCTCTTGGGCGCCTCGCTCACATGCTTGAGCGCCACCGCAATCGCGGCGTCCCCGTCAAATGGCACCGCGCCGGTGAGCATCTCGTAGAGCACAACGCCTAAAGAGTACAGATCGCTCTTCTCGTCGGCGACCTCGCCGCTCGCCTGCTCGGGCGATAAATAGTGGACGCTCCCCAGCGCCGAGGCGTTCACATCGTCCACGCGCGTGGTCTGGTGCGCCTTCATCCGCGCGATGCCGAAATCGGCGACGCGCACCTTGCCCTCGCGATCGACGAGTATGTTCTGCGGCTTGATGTCGCGGTGCACGATCCCGTTTTTATGCGCGTGATCGACCGCGGCGAGGATGCGAATGCCCATGCGCACCACCGCGTCCGGGCTCAAATGCCCCATCTCGCGGATCATGTCCTTGAGCGTCGCACCCTCGACGTACTCCATCACAATATAGCGCGTCTCGCCGTCGATGCCGACATCGTACATGTTCACGATGTTCTCGTGCGACATCTTCGACGCCGCCTCCGCCTCGCGGCTGAACCGGCGCACAAACTCGCTGTCGCCCTCGTACTCGGGGCGCAGCACCTTGATTGCGACGACGCGCTTTTTTTTGTTGTCCCAAGCGCGGTACACCACCGCCATACCGCCTGTGCCGACGATCTCCTCGACGATGTAGCGCCCCGACAAGACTGCGCCAATCATCATGGGCGATCCTCCTCGAGCATGACGAGCATCGCGGTGATGTTGTCGTGTCCGCCCATATCCAGCGCCTTTTCAATCAGCGCCGCGGGCTTCTGCTCGCGCTTCATGCGCGAGTTGAGAATCTCGAGGATGTCGTGCTCGCTCACGGCGTTGGTCAGCCCGTCGGAGCAGAGCAAAAACGCGTCCGACGGGAGCACGCGGATGCGCAATAGATCGATCTCCACCGCGTCCGATGTTCCGAGCACGCGGGTGATGACGTTGCGCCGGGGGTGCACCTTCGCCTCGCGCACGGTGATCACGCCCTTTAATACCATCTCCTCGACGAGCGTGTGGTCGGTGGTGATCTTCATCAGCGCGCGGTTTCGCAGAAGGTAGGCGCGGCTGTCGCCCACATGCGCGATGTGCGCTTCGCCGCCCTCCAGAAACAGCGCGGTCATGGTGGTGCCCATGCCCGCCATGTGCGCGTCCTCGAGCGCCTTGTCGTAGATGGCGCGGTTGGCGGCGGCCACCGCGCGGCGCATGCGCTCGTGCGGCGGCGGGAGGATGTCGCGCATGTACGCTGAGAACACATCGACCGCGATCGCGCTTGCGACCTCGCCCGCCTGCGCCCCGCCCATGCCGTCGGCGACGCAGCAAAAGCGCTCGCCTTCCGCCGGGGCGTAGTAAGCGTCCTCGTTGACCGCGCGCACGCTGCCGATGTCTGTGCGTACATATACCTTCATGGAATCCCTCCGCCGCGCCTTGCGCTATGTGATGTCGTCCGCGAGGAGCGCGCGCCTGCGCAGCTGCCCGCACGCGCCCT
>JBMNUA010000038.1:0-14748 GCA_050945995.1 Christensenellales bacterium | reverse complement strand
ATCGCCGCCGCCGCCGCCGCAATGCGGTCCGCGCAGTAGCACCCGCTCGCCGAACCATTCGCCTGCGCATCGACGGGCGCAAGGCTCTCGCCGCTCAACTTGAGGATCACTCGCCTGTACATACCCACACCTCCGAAAAAAAGGAACGCTTTCGCGTTCCTTTGATGCTGATCTTAACCCTGCATTTTCGCGGTCTGCTCTGCGACTTCCGCCGCCAGATCGTTCGACCGCTTTTCGAGCCCCTCGCCCATCTTGAAGCGGGTGAAGCGCACGACTTCAAAGCTCTTCGCGTTCTTGTCGATCATCTCCTGCACGGTCATGTCGCCGTCCTTGACAAAGGACTGCTCGAGCAGGCACACATCCTGATAGAACTTCTTGATGCGCCCCTCGACCATCTTCTCGATGATCTTCTCGGGCTTGCCCTCGTTGCGCGCCTGCGCGATGAGGATGTCCTTTTCACGCTCGAGATGCGCGGGATCGACCTCGTCGCGGCGCACATACTCGGGCGCGACGGGGGACGCGGCAGCAATCTGCAATGCGCAGTCGTGGATCACATTTTTCGCGGCTTCGGACGAATCGCCCTTCGCCTCGACGAGCACGCCGACCTTGCCGCCCATGTGGATATAGCTGTCGAGCATGCCGCCCGGCGCGTGATAGCGTGCAAAGCGGCGCACGGAGATCTTCTCGCCGATCTCGGCGGTCGCGTTGTTGACGAGGTTGTCGATCGTGATGCTCTCGTCTTTCCAGAAATTTTGGTTGAGAAGCGCGTCGATGTCGGCGGGGTCGCACTTCGCAACCTGCTCGGCGATGTCCGCAACCAGCGTCTGGAACTTGTCGGTCTTTGCGACAAAGTCCGTCTCGCAGTTTACTTCCACGAGCGCGCCGACGCCGCTCTCCTCGCAAAGGTGGCTCGCCACGAGCCCCTCGGCGGCGATGCGCCCCTGCTTCTTCGCGGCGGCTGCAAGCCCCTTTTCGCGCAACAGGTCAATCGCCTTTTCTACGTCGCCGCCCACCTCGGTCAGCGCCTTTTTACAATCCATCATGCCCGCGCCTGTGCGGCGGCGGAGCTCCATTACCAATTTTGAGCTGATCTCAGCCATGTTTATTTGCCCTCCTCAAGATGCGCGTCGATGGTTACTCGCTGACTGCCTCGGCGACCGGCTCGGCGGTATCTTCGTTCTGTTCGCCCTGCCGTCCTTCGAGCACGGCGTCGGCGAGCTTGCCGGAGATGAGCTTGACGGCGCGGATGGCGTCGTCGTTGCCGGGGATGACATAATCGATCTCATCGGGGTCGCAGTTCGTGTCCACGATGCCGACGATCGGGATGCCCAGCCTGCGCGCCTCCGCCACGGCGATGCGCTCTTTGCGCGGGTCAACGATAAACAGCGCGCCGGGGAGCTTGCGCATCTCGCGGATGCCGCCCAGGTTGCGCTCGAGCTTCTCGCGCTCGGCCATGAGCTTGATGACTTCCTTCTTGGGGAGCACCTCGAACTGCCCGTTCTTCTCCATCGCGTCGATGGCGTTCAGGCGGTCGATGCGGGTGCGGATCGTGCGGAAGTTGGTGAGCGTGCCGCCCAGCCAGCGGTTGTTGACAAAGAACATGCCGCAGCGCTTCGCCTCGGTCTCGATGGATTCCTGCGCCTGCTTCTTCGTTCCCACAAACAGGATCGACTTGCCCTCAAGGGCGAGGTCGCGCACGAACATATACGCCTCGTCGATCTTGCGAACGGTCTTTTGCAGATCGATGATGTAGATGCCGTTTCGTTCGGTGAAGATGTACTGTGCCATCTTCGGGTTCCAGCGGCGCGTCTGATGACCGAAGTGTACGCCGGCCTCCAGTAGCTGCTTCATAGAGATGACTGCCATGAATGGGTTCCTCCTTGTTTTTCCCACCCTCCGCTCATATCATCAACAAGGACGGGCGAAGGTGCGTTTTCCAAGAAATAATTATAGCACAACATGCGGCATTCCGGCAAGCGCGGCATGTTAAATTCCCGATAAAGCTTGACAGCCCGCGCCCCAAATTTTATACTACTTGCATACAATCCGACCGAATGACGGAGAACATGTCCCCGATCAAGGAGCAAAAGAGAGGGCGCGTCGCCGGCTGAAAGCGCGCCTTGCACACCGAAAGGGGGATACCGCCTCCCGACTGTCGGCGCGCGGGCGCGATATCGCCCGAACGAGTGGTTTTTTCAAGTTGGGTGGAACCGCGGGCATATCGCCCGTCCCTTCGTAGGGGCGGGCGTTTTTTGTTTTTCATCAGGAAAGGGGTATGGTCTTATGAAGATATCGGTTGCCGATCACGTCTACGAATTCGAAAGCGGCAAGAACGCGCTGGACATCGCGGGCGAGATTTCAAAAGAGGTGCAGAAAAAGGCGCTCGCCGCGCGCGTCAACGGCAAGGTGGTCTCGCTGCCCGAGCCCATCACGCAGGACGCTGCGCTGGAGATTCTCGATTTTGAAGACCCCGACGGGCGCAAGGCGCTGCGCCACACGGCGAGCCATGTGCTCGCGCAGGCGGTGAAAAAGCTTAAACCCGAGGCGAAGCTGGCGATCGGTCCTGCGATCGAGAGCGGATTTTACTACGATTTTGACGTCGATGAGCCGTTCACGCCCGAGTTTCTCCAGCAGGTGGAGAAGGAGATGTCGCGCATCATCAAGCGCAATTCGCGGCTGACGCGCTTTGAGCTCCCGCGCGACGAAGCGCTCGAATTTGTGAAGGATGAGCCCTATAAAGTCGAACTCATCAGCGAACTGCCCGAAGATGAGACGATCTCCTTCTATCAACAGGACGGATTCACCGACTTGTGCGCAGGTCCGCATCTGCCCTCCGTCGGCAGGATCAAGGCGTTCAAGCTCATGTCGATTGCCGGCGCGTACTGGCGCGGCAGCGAGAAAAACAAGATGCTCCAGCGCATCTACGGCACGGCATTTGATTCAAAAGAAGCGCTCGCGGAGCATCTGCACCGCTTGGAAGAGGCGAAAAAGCGCGACCATCGGCGGCTCGGCAGGCAGCTTGACCTGTTCGATATCCGCGACGAAGGACCGGGCTTCCCGTTCTTCTACCCCAAGGGCATGGTGCTGCGAAACGCGCTTGAGGATTACTGGCGCGCGATCCATAAAAAGCACGGCTACGAGGAAATCCGTACGCCCATCATGCTCAACCGCGCGCTCTGGGAGCGCTCCGGGCATTGGGATCACTACCGCGAAAACATGTACGCCACGAAGATCGACGACGTCGATTTTGCGATCAAGCCCATGAACTGCCCCGGCGGGATTCTGGTTTACGAGCGAAAACCCGTCAGCTACCGCGATCTGCCGATCCGCTCCGCGGAACTCGGGCTGGTGCACCGGCATGAACTCTCGGGCGCGCTGCACGGGCTGATGCGCGTGCGCTGCTTCACGCAGGACGACGCGCACATCTTCATGCTGCCCGAGCAGATCAAAGACGAGATCAAGGGCGTCTATCGGCTGATCGACGAGGTATACTCCGTGTTCGGGCTCAAGTATAAGGTAGAACTCTCCACGCGCCCGGAGAACTCGATTGGCTCGGATGAGATGTGGGAGTTGGCGACGGAAGGTCTGCGCGGCGCGCTCGATGAGATGCAGGTCGCCTATACCGTCAACGAGGGCGACGGCGCGTTCTATGGACCGAAGATCGACTTCCATCTGGAGGACTCCATCGGGCGCACCTGGCAGTGCGGCACGATACAGCTCGACATGAACTTCCCGGAGCGCTTCGACTTGACCTACACGGGCGCGGACGGGCAGAAGCACCGCCCGGTGATGATCCACCGCGTGGTCTACGGCGCGATCGAGCGGTTCATCGCCATCCTCGTGGAGCATTTTGCCGGCGCGTTCCCGCTGTGGCTCGCGCCCGTGCAGGTGAAGATCATGACGATCACCGAACGCACGGACGATTACGCGAAGGGCATCCTGCAAACGCTCGATCAGGCGGGCATCCGCGCGGAGATCGACCTGCGCAACGAGAAGATCGGCTTTAAAATCCGCGAGGCGCAGATGCTGAAGATCCCGTACATGCTCGTGATCGGCGATAAGGAAGCGGAGGCGGGCAAAGTCGCGGTGCGCACGCGCGGCGGCGAGGACTTGGGCGCGATGGATGTCGATCAGCTGCTCGCGAAATTGGCGCGGGAGATCGACGAAAAGGCGCTGTAAGGAGGCTGCATATGGCAAAGGGCGGAAAGAGCAAGCGAAGCGGCAAGCCGAATTACTACATTTTCGGCATCGCCGTTGTGGCGGTGGCGCTCGCCGTCTATGTGCTTGCGACATGGGGCTGGGCATCGCACGATCCCAAGGATTTGGCGGGCAAATGGCTGTTTGATACGAGCGGTTATAATGTCGATAGCGGCGCGGGCATACGCTCCGCATCGTCCACCTACTGGGAGTTTTCGCCCGATGGCACGCTTGCGATCATAAACGCGTTGACCGGGCAGCAGAGCGAGGGCGTCTATCAGGTGGACGGCGAGACGCTCACCATCACCTTCGACGGCGCGCCCGAACACTTTCCCTTCGTGGTCAAGGGCAGCAAGCTCACCCTCGGCGAGGCGGGCGATTCGGTCGAACTCAAGCGCGCCGATTGACCCCGCGGTCTCGCATTCACGCGCCCGCCCGCTCATACGATTGTGTGAGGGGGCGGGCGTATGCATATACCTTGGGAAATGGTGCTGGCTTTTGCGATCGGGCTGATCGTGATGGGGTTATTGGGCTATCTGTTGCTCGTGCCCATGCGCTTTTTATGGCGGATGGCGGCCGGCGGCGTACTCGGCGCGGTCGCGCTCTGGGTGATCAATTTCTTCGGCGCGCTCGTGGGCTTTTCGATTGCGATCAACCCGTTCACCGCGCTCGCGGTGGGGCTGCTCGGGCTTCCCGGCGCGGTGCTTGTGGTCGCGCTCAAGCTGTTTCTGTAAACAGACTATGGTTTTCATAAAACAGACTATGGTATGTATAAATCCGACAACGGTCGGAATATCTCCCTGCGCCAACGGATCAAGCCTTCTTGAAACCATGTGTCGTGCATGAATCCCTTCCATTGCGCGCAGATGAACAACAGCACGCTCAACGCGACGAAGGGATCGATTGCTCGCGCATCCATGGGTGCGCCAGCGGCGGCATACCCGCCAAGGATCGCGCTTCTCCATGTCTCGCCGAATACGGCGATCATCCCCGCCACATCCTGCGCGAAAAACCCATACCCCGACAGGCAAAAATCAATCGGCGCAAGTCCATCCTTCGTGACGATGATATTCTCCTTCGTCAAATCGGCGTGTATGAGCCCGAATGCGCCGGTCGTTTCCCGAAGCATGCGCATTTGACGCTCAATGGCATCGAGCGCGGCGCGCATGTCCGCAGCGCCATCCGCGAACGCGCCCGCGGCATCGCCTGTTTGAACGAGCGCGCGGAGCCGCTCGATCATCCCTTCATCGTACCGATACCGCTCAACTGCGATCCGCCCGTGTGGCGAATCGAAAAACAGCCGCAACCGCGCGGCAAGCGCACCGCATTCGCGCGCGATCTCATCCGTGATCTCGGAAATCGGCTCGCCCTCGAGCCATGAGAGCATCGTCGCGCTTGCGCCGCACGGCAGCGATGTCACCACCGCGCCGTCTCGATTCTCTATCGGTCGTTGTACAGCAAACCCGCCGTCCAACAATGCCCGCAGCATCGCCATCTCGCCCTCGAGCATCGGTTTTTCGTGGCGTTCAACGCCGAGCGTGTCGAGCGTGAACCCCGCGCGGGGGATGTGGATGCGCAGCGCATACGCCCGCCCCGCATGCTCCACGCGATACGTCGCGTTCTCGTTGTGCCGCAATAGCTTCGCCGCCGCGCTGTCCATGCGATACGCGGAAAGAGCTGCCCGCAAATTCTCTTCCATACCATCCCTCCGATCATCCTGCTATCGTACCAAACGCATGCCCCGCTGTCAATCGCGGATTCTTTCCACGCGCCATGCGGCATAAGCTGTTGCGAGCGGAGGCGATGATATGGCAAATGTCGAAAACGGCGGCGAGCGCCGCATACTTGCGCGCGGCATGGCGGATCTGGACGGCGATGGGCGCGATGAGTTGATTACCGTGACGGGCGTCACAATCTCCGAGGGCGGCTTTTCCCGCGATATGGTGCTGCTCGTGCGAAACGGCGCGACCGGCGTCACATCCAGCGTGCGCCCGCCCTTAAACGACGGCTACCCGCCGCAGCTAACGTTTGTAAACCTCACCCACGGCACGGGCAAGGAGATCCTGCTTACCATCCCAACCGGCGGCAGCGGCGGCATCGTAAACGCCTATGTCTATCGATACCTGCGCGGCGCGCCGATCCTAATCTTCGGCACGGAGACCTTCGAGCAGGAACATACCTACGAGGTGGCGTACCGTGACGGCTACCGTGTGGAGGTCGCGAGCCTGTCGAACGGTCTGAACTATATGATCGACATCTCCCAGCGCGGCAGCGCGTATCTCGAGCAGATGTACAATCCCGACGGCACGCTGATCCAGCCCACCGAAGGCTTCGTCAGCCCCATCAGCGGCATCTATCCCGTCGATTTCGACGGCGACGGGCAATCGGAGCTGCTCACCTTCCAGTTGATCTCCGGGCTTTTCCGCGCGGACGGCTTGGGCTATGTCCAAAACATCCTCGCATGGGACGGCGCGGCGTTTGCGCTCGACAGCCAATATGTCACCGTCTTCGGCTTCGAGCCGACCGCGCAGGCGGAGTAACGAATGCCCGATGGAACAAACTGCCGCGTCGCGCGTCAGAACAACAGAAGATTTTGAAACACGGAGGAAGAACATATGAAGCGAATCCTAGGGCTTTTGCTAGCGGCATGCATGATATTTGCCGCGCCTGCTGTTGCGGATGAATTATTTGAGCTCGGCGGCGTGGTGACCGAGGTCGCGGATGCGCATCTGATCCTCAGCACCGAAGAATTCGGCGAAGTACAGGTAAATTTCGATGAGAACACGCAGCTGCTCGGCATTGAAGATACCTTCGAGGTCGATAGCTATGTGATCGTCCACTATGATGGCAGCATGACGCGCTCCATCCCCGCGCAGATCTACGCGCAGTGCATCTCCATGCACATCGTTCGCGGCACGGTGGTCGAGGCGACGGAGAATACCGCGCTCGTCGAGCAGTTTGACGACCTCGGCCCCGTCATCGTGCACCTCGCCGATGGCATGGCGCCGCTCTACGTCGGCAGCCCGGTCGCGGTGTACTACGGCGGGATCATGCTTTTGTCCTATCCCGGTCAGCTTGGCGCGATGCACATCACCACGCCCGCCGTGCACGGCGATGTGACGGAGATCGGAGACGGCTATTTCTTATTGACCGATGATGAGGGGGCGCAATGGCGCGCCAACCGATCCGAGGAAACCATATTTGACGATGCCATCGCCGTCGGCGATCGTGTGACGGCGTATTACAACGGCGACACCACGCGCTCGCTGCCGCCGCAGTTTCATACCATCGCGATCATCAAAGACGCGCCTGTGGAATAGCCGAATTGCCGTAACACCCTCTTTCCGTTTGGGAGATTCTGTGATAAGATGGATCATCCCAAACAGACAGGAGGGTTTTTCCATGCCGTACATCGCAATCAAATCCTACCCGAAGGATCGCGCCACGAAGGAAGCCGTCGCCGAACGCATCAATCAGGTGTTCCTCGAGCTCTGGGGCTGTCCGCCCGAGGCGATCACCATCTCCATGGAGGAGATCGAGCCCGCCGATTGGCAGGAGAAGGTCGCAAAGCCCGAGATCGAGAAAAAGCAGGAGCATATGATGTTCGCCTCCGGAGAAAAGCGTTTCTAGAAATCCACTCCGCCCTCGTGCTTAGGTACGAGGGCGCGTCATTTGGCAAGCCTTGTAAATAAACTTCTCCGCCTTGATTTTTTATCGCATCTGTGTATACTTAGATATTACGCGGGCTAATGATCAGGCGCGCGATCATCGCGCCTCGCCCCGCAACGATATTACATACGATAGGGTGTTGGAATGAAGTTTATCGTCGCGCTCATACGCAGGCACATCGGGAAATTCCTGATCGCACTTCTCTTCCTCGGCATGGAAACGGCGTCGGATTTGCTACAGCCCATGTTCATGGCGCATGTCGTGGACGACGGCGTAAAGGGGAAGGATGTCCGGCTCATACTCCTCTACGGCGGGATCATGCTGCTCATCGCCGCCTTCGGCGCGGTCGGCGCAATCTTTCGCAACATCTACGCCAGCCGCACCTCGCAGCAAATCGGCAAAGAATTGCGAGACGAGCTGTACCAAAAGGTGCAGACGCTCTCCTTTGAAAACATCGACCGCTTACAGCCCGCCTCCATCATCACCCGCATCACAAACGACGTCACCCAAATGCAGAATTTCATCAACGGCACCATGCGCATCATGATGAAAGCGCCCATCACCTGCGTCGGCGCGATCCTCCTCATCATACTGCAAACCCCCGCGCAGATGCCCATCATCTTCGGCATTCTCGCCATCTCCTCCGCCCTCATTTTCGCGAACATGAAGCTCGGCTACCCGCGCTTCGGGCGGCTGCAGCGGCGGCTCGACCGGCTCAACGACGTCAGCCGCGAGTTTTTGTCCTCCATCCGCGTGGTGAAAGCGTTCAACGCGGAGGATCAGGAGGCGCGCAAGTTCTCCGAAGCCGCCGGCGGCTACGCGGACGCGGGCATCTCCGCCATGCGCGTGCTCGCCATCTTCTCGCCGCTGATCAATTTCACCGTCAATCTCGGCATCATCTTTTTGCTCTGGCGCGCGCAGGCGAGCCACAACGGGCAGATCGGCAGGCTCATGGCCTCCGTCAACTATATGACGCAGGTCGCCTTCGCCCTCGGCATGGTCTCGATGATATTAAATAGCGCTGTGCGCGCCATGGCATCCTCCGAGCGCGTGCAGGAGATTTTAAACGAGCAGCCCGCACAAACGATGCCCGAAGCGCCGCTGCGCCCCGAAATTTCCGGTGCGGTGGAATTTTGCGACGTTTCTTTCCGCTATGCGGGCGCGTCCGCCGCGGCGATCGAGGGCATCCGTTTCCGCGCGGAAGCGGGGGAGACCATCGGCATCATCGGGCCTACGGGCTCGGGCAAAACGACGCTTGTCAACCTCGTGCCGCGCTTTTACGATGCGACGGGCGGCAGCGTCTCGGTAGACGGCGTCGATGTGAACAAAATCGACATGGATCACCTGCGCGCCGCCATCGCGGTCGTCCCACAAAAGGCGCTTTTGTTTACCGGCACGATCACGGACAACCTGCGCTGGGGGCAGGACGGCGCGACCGAAGCGGAAGTCCGCGCCGCCGCAGGCATCGCCTGCGCGGACGAATTCATCCGCAGCTTCCCCGATGGCTACGAAACCATGCTCGGGCAGCGCGGCGTGAACCTCTCCGGCGGTCAAAAGCAGCGGCTGTCCATCGCCCGCGCGCTCGTTCGCAAGCCCAAAATACTGATCCTCGACGACTGCACCAGCGCGCTCGACGCGTTCACGGAATCCGCGGTGCTGCGCGGGCTGCGCGAAGCGTCGCAGGCGCAGACGGTGCTGCTCATCAGCCAGCGCGTCTCCACCGTGATGCGCGCCGATCGCATCCTCTGCTTGGAGGACGGTTGTCTGCGCGGTTTTGGCACGCATGACGAGCTCATGGAAGATTGCGATACCTATCGCGCGATCTATCATTCACAGATTGGCGGTGAGGCAGTTGGATAATCGGCGCGCATCGCCCCCGACCGGGGGCTTCGGCAGGTTTCGCCCCGGCACGCCGGGCGTAAAGCCCAAGGACTTGCGCGGCACGCTGCGCAGATTGTGGGACATCACCACCGGGCACAGGCGCGGACTGCCGCTCATCCTCGCGCTCTCCGCGTTCGCCTCCGCCTCCGCCATCTTCTCGCCGCTCATCATCGGCGACGCGGTCAACCGGATCGACGCGGGCGATTCCGCGGCATGGATTCTCATCGTGCTGTTTGCGCTCTACTTCGGCGACTGGCTTATCCGGTTTTTGCAACAGTTCCTCATGGCGTCCATCGGGCAGCGGATCATCCTTCACATCCGCGCGACATTGTTTGATTCCATGAAGCATCTGAAGCTTTCGTACTTCGACAAAAACCAGCACGGCGAGCTGATGAGCCGGCTGACCAACGATGTGGACAACATCAGCCAAACAATTTCGGATTCGCTCTCGCAGCTGATGGTCTACGCGTTCACCATCGTCGGCATCCTGGGCTTCATGCTGTGGCTCAATGTGCTGCTCACCGGCGTGTCCCTTCTCTCGGTGCTGCTCATATTTATGCTCACCAAGTTCGTCACCAAGCGCACGCGCAAGCTGTTTGCGCAGCAGCAGGCGACGCTCGGCAGGCTCAACGGGCAGGTGGAGGAGAGCATCTCGGGGCTGACCATGGTCAAGGCGTACAACCGCGAGCGCGCGATGATCGATGATTTTTCGCGCATCAACGAGGAGTTCCGCGCCGTCGCCACGCGCGCGAACATCATCTCGGGCTATCTCATGCCGATCACGGGCGTGATCAACAACATCGGCTATCTCATGATCGCCGTGGTCAGCGGCATCATGGCGGCGCGCGGCATGATCGGCATCGGCACGATCACAAGCTTTTTGCTCTACTCGCGCCAGTTTTCGCGCCCCTTTGTCGATATCGCGAACATCTACAACATGTTCCAAACCGCCGTCGCGGGCGCGGAGCGCATCTTTCAGGTGCTCGACGAGCCGCCCGAGCCGGCGGACGCGCCGGACAGCGCACCCCTGACCGCGCTCGCAGGGCACATCGAGTTTCGGGATGTGACATTCGGCTACGCGCCCGGCGAGCCGGTTTTGAAAAACATCAGTTTGAATGTGCCCGCCGGCACGCGCGTCGCTATCGTCGGGGCGACCGGCGCGGGGAAGACTACGATCATCAACCTGCTCACGCGCTTCTACGATGTCGATTCGGGCAGCATCCTTCTCGACGGGCGCGATTTGCGCGAATACCGCATGCGCGATTTGCGCCGCGCGTTCGGCGTGGTGCTGCAGGACACCGCGCTGTTTGGCATGAGCGTCGCGGAGAACATCGGCTACGGGCGCGAGGGTCTGCCGCTCGATGATGTGCGCGAGGCGGCGAGAATCGCGGGCGCGGACTCCTTCGTCCGCCGCCTGCCCGAGGGCTACGATACCGTGCTCGCGCAGGGCGGACAGGCGCTCAGCCAAGGCGAGCGGCAGCTATTGACCATCGCGCGCGCGGTGCTCGTCGATGCGCCGATCCTCATCCTCGACGAGGCGACAAGCTCCGTCGATACCATGACCGAGCGCAAAATCCGCAGCGCCATGCTCCACATCACAAACGGGCGCACCTCCTTCATCATCGCGCACAGGCTCTCGACCATCCGCGATTCGGATCTGATCGTGGTGATCGAAAAGGGCGGCATCGTCGAGCGCGGCACGCACGACGCGCTCATGGAACGAGGCGGGCAATACGCCTCCATGTACCGCGCGCAGCTCGGCTTGGAATAACAAACGGCGCGCCTTCACAACATTTATGCAGGCGCGCTTTGCTGTCCGCGCGCGCTTGCGGCGTTACGCCGGGTATGGTAAAATATGTGATGGGTGCAATATCCGAATCATATTCCTATAATACAAGCAACCGGTATTGCTTTTTATGAGGAAAGGGAGGTCGCGGGATGAAGAGGTACGACATCGCCGTCATCGGCAGCGGCGCGGGGCTCATGGTCGTCGAGGACGCGCTGGAGCGCGGCTTGACATGCGCCATCATCGAGCAATCGAAATTCGGCGGAACTTGCCTGACGAGGGGCTGCATCCCCTCGAAAATGCTCGTCTATCCCGCGGATTTGATCCGCGAAGCGCGGGATGCGCGGCGCATCGGCGTGGGGTACGCGGAGCCCGCGGTCGATTGGTCGGTCATCTCCCAACGCGTCTGGACGCAGATTGGCTATCATCAGGACATCGAAAACAGCTTGCGCAAAGCCCCCGGGCTCGACATCTACAAGGGGCAGGGCGCGTTCACGGGCGCAAACCGCATGCGCGTGTCTTATGCAGATGGCATGCCGGATTCCGAATTCGAGGCGGATCGCTTCGTCATCGCCGCGGGCGCGCGCTCGTTCGTGCCGCCGATCGACGGGCTCGAGGACGCGGGCTACCTCACCTCCGAATCCTTCTTCGGCGATCAATTCCCCGAAAAGCCGTGGAACAGCCTCATCATCATCGGCGGCGGCGCGATCGGCGCGGAGTTCGCGCACATCTTCTCGGCGTTTGGCACGCAGGTGACCATCGTCGAGATGAAGGATCACCTCATCCCCACCGAGGAGGAGGAGGTCAGCGAATTCGTCATGCGCCAATTTGACGGCTACGGCATCCGCATGCATACGGGCGCGCGTGCGCGCGCGGTTTCGCGCGGCGCGGCGGGCAAATCCGTAGAAATTGAGGATGTAAAAACCGGTGAGCGGCGCACATTGACCGCCGAGGAGATTCTTGTAAGCTCCGGCGTGCGCTCGAACGCCGACCGCTTGAACCTCGCGGCGGCGGGCGTTGCAACCGATGCGCGCGGCTGGATCGAGACCAACGCGTTTCTCGAAACCTCGCAACCCCATATCTTCGCCATTGGCGACATCAACGGCAAATACCAGTTCCGCCACACCGCCAATTACGAGGCGACCGTGCTCTCCGAAAATATGTTCGACGGCGCGCGGCGGCAGGCATCCTACGACTCCGTGCCCTGGGCGATCTTCACGCACCCGCAGGTGGGGCATGTCGGCATGACCGAGTGCGAAGCGCGCGCCGCGGGGCTCGACATCGGCATCGCCCGCAATTTCTATTCCGAAATCGCCGGCGGCATCTCGATGGGCATCTCCGAGGACTCCGGCGACGACGGCTTTGCGAAGATACTGCTCACCCGCGACATGCGCATCGTCGGCGCGCACATCGTCGGTCCTTATGCGGCGATCCTCGTGCAGCCCTTCGTATATCTCATGAACGCGGGCGAGCCCTGCGCCGCGCTGCGCTCGGCGGATCGCTCGGAGCTGCTCCGGCAGATTCGGGAAATTTGCCCGCAGATCGGCAGCGTCCGCCCCGTCACCGATTCGATGGTCATCCACCCCTCGATGAACGAGCTGGCGGCATGGGCGATCGAGGACATCGTTTGGGACGAAGCATAGCCCATGCGGCTTTCGATGAAACCATTGATTACGCGAGAAGGACGGACAAGCCCATGAAAACATTTGCGGAACTGTATCAGCAGGCGGCGGCGCTCGCATTCAGCGACGATCCCGCCGCGCTCGAGCGCGCGCGCGCGGATTACGACCCGGATCATCTGGATTGTTTGCTCAACCCCCAAAAGCATCCGCTCATCATTCGCACCGGCGCATGCAATTGCCCGCCCGAACAGCGCGCCCAGTGCGCGTCGCGCTGCCCGTTCGACGCCATGGAGGTGGGGGAGGACGGCAACATCCGCATCGACCCCGAAGCGTGCGTCGGCTGCGAGGACTGCATCGAAGGCTGTGATCGCCACAACCTCGCGGCGAGCACCGACATCCTCGCCGCGCTCAAGGCGATTCGCTCGGCAAATGGGCTCGTCTACGCGCTGATCGCCCCGGCGTACCTCGGGCAGTTCTCGAGTGCGGTCACACCCGGCAAGCTGCGCACGGCGTTCAAGGAAGTGGGCTTTGACGGCATGATCGAGGTCGCGCTGTTTGCCGACATTCTCACATTGAAAGAAGCGCTCGAGTTCGACCGCAACATCGTGACCGAGGCGGATTATCAGCTCACCAGCTGCTGTTGCCCCATGTGGATCGCCATGATCCGCAAGATTTACCACGAGCTCATCCCCCACGTCCCCGGCTCGGTCTCGCCCATGATCGCCTGCGCGCGCACGATCAAAGCGCTCTATCCCGACGCGCTGACGGTATTCATCGGTCCGTGCCTCGCCAAAAAGGCGGAAGCGCGCGAGAAGGACCTCAAGGGCGCGGTCGATTACGTTTTGACATTCAACGAGGTGCGCACGGTGTTTGACCTCCTCGGCATCGACCCCGCCACGCGCGAGGAGAGCGAGAAGGATCACTCCTCGCGCGCCGGGCGCATCTACGCGCGCACGGGCGGCGTGAGCGAAGCCGTGCGCGAAACCGTCAAGCGGATCAGCCCGAACCGCGGCATCGAGGTGCGCACGCGCCAGGCAGACGGCGTGCCCGCCTGCAAGGCGATGATGAACGACATCCGCGCGGGAAAGGGCGGCGGCAATTTCTACGAGGGCATGGGCTGCGTGGGCGGCTGTGTGGGCGGGCCGCGCGCGATCACCTCGGCGCAGGAGGGCACAATCGCCGTCAACGCGTATGCCGAGGGCTCGCAATATCGCACGCCCGCCGAAAACCCCTATGTGATGGAGCTGCTAGATCGCCTGGGCTTTCAGGACATCGAAAGCTTGATCAAACACGGCGATATCTTCACCCGCCACTTCCAATGACGCGGCTCGAAAATTTTTCGATTTTGCGCGCCTGCCGATCCATGATATACTGAAGATGAATCAGGCGCACAGCCGCATACGAAAGGATCAGATTGATGAGAAGATTTCTATTCATTTTACCCGCAGTCGCCATCCTCGTCGTTCTCGCGTTCACATTCTGTACCGCACGCGTGCCGACCGGCTATACCGGCATCGTGACGACCTTCGGCAAGGTCGAAGACGGTACGCTCGAGGCAGGTTTCCACATCAAATCACCGGTTCAAAAGGTGAT
>JBMNUA010000037.1:0-15017 GCA_050945995.1 Christensenellales bacterium | reverse complement strand
GACGAACAGATCGTCGCCCACGATCATCACCCCGGGCAGCCGCGCGGTGATCTGCGCGAAGCCCTCAAAATCGTCCTCGCCCAAGGGGTCTTCGATGGAGATGATGGGGTGCCGCTTCGCGAGGCTCGCGAAATGGTCGATCAGCGCGTCGCGCGTGAACGCCTCGCCGCGCTTGGGCAGCACATACCCGCCGTCCTCGTACCACTCCGTCGCCGCAACGTCGAGCGCGAACGCGATGTCCTTTCCGAGCGTCATGCCGGCGTTCGCGACCGCCTCCGCCATTAGCTCCAGCGCCTGCTCGTCGCTTTCGATGTTGGGCGCGAACCCGCCCTCGTCGCCCAGCGCCGTGGACAGCCCCTTTTGGGTGATCAGCGCGCGCAGCGCGTGGTACGCCTCGACGCACATGCGCATCGCGCGCTCGAACGAGTCCGCGCCGACGGGCACATACATAAATTCCTGAATGTCCACGTTGTTCGACGCGTGCGCGCCGCCGTTGAGCACGTTCATCATCGGCAGCGGGAACCCGCCGCCCGCAACGCCGCCGAGGTAGCGGTACAGCGGCATGCCATATGCGTCCGCCGCCGCCTCCGCGCTCGCCAGCGACACCGATAGGATGGCGTTCGCTCCCAGCCGCGAGAGGTTCTCCGTGCCGTCGAGCGCGCACATCGCCTCGTCCAGCGCGCGCTGGTCGTCCGCCCGCTGCCCAATGAGCGCGCGCGCGATCTCCCCGCGCACATGATCCACCGCGCGCGTGACGCCCTTGCCCATCAGCCGCTTGCCGCCGTCGCGCAATTCGTGCGCCTCGTGGCTGCCCGTGGACGCGCCGGAGGGCACGCTCGCGATGCCCACTGCGCCCGACTCCAACTCCACCCGCGCCTCTACCGTCGGAAATCCCCTGGAATCAAAAATCTCCCGCGCCGTGATCTTCTCAATATACATGCATTGCACCTGCTTTCTTGTGAAATTATGTCCGGTTGCCTATTGATTATTCATACCCGTCCATGATACCATTATAACATGCGTACTGTGAAAAGCGACCTACGCGTCGCATTGAAATTGTTCCTTTATTTTTTTCGGATCGGCTGGTTCACCTTCGGGGGCGGCTTTAGCATCATCGCGCAAATGCACAAGGACTTTGTCGAGAAAGAAAAGCTCGTCACCGAGGAAGAATTGATCGACCACACCTCCATCGGGCGCTCGCTGCCGGGGCTGATGGTCGCGAATGTGAGCTACCTGTTCGGCAGCGCGCTGGGCGGACCGGTCGCGGGCATCGCCTCGATCGCGGGCATCATTCTCCCGCCGATCATCATGCTCGTGGTGATCACCTATTTCTATACCGCGTTTCAGGACAATGTCTACGTCGCGCGCGCGCTGATGGGCGTGCGCGCCGCCGTGGTGCCCATCATCGGCGTGGCGGCGATCCGGCTGTGGAAGGGCGCGATGACGAGCAAGGTCGCCTACGCGCTCCTCGCCGCCGCGCTTGTGCTGTCGCTGTTCACCCGGGTCGGGATCATCTACATCATCGTGGGCGGCGCGGTCGCCGGGATCATCATTTCGGAGGTTGTGCGCCGTGGAACTCCTTGAGCTGTTCTGGTCGTTTCTGAAAATCGGGTTTACGAGCTTCGGCGGGGCGACGATGGTGCCGCTCGTGAACGCGGAGATGCTCGCGCACGGCTGGATGACCGCCGCTGAGGTCGCCGACATCGTGGCGATCGCGGAGATGACGCCCGGCCCGCTCGGCACGAACTGCGCGACTTTTGCGGGGATGCGCGTGGCGGGCATCGCCGGCGCGCTGGTCGCGAACTTGGGCGTGCTCGTGCCCTCGTTTACGCTCACGGTGCTCGTGGGCATGTTTGTCAACAAATTTAAGGAAAGCCGGCTCATGGCGAGTGCGCTTACGGGCGTGCGTCCGGTGAGCATGGGGCTTTTGATCGTGGTGATGATCACCATGGGCATGGAAAATTACGTCAGCTGGCAGACGGTCGCAATCGGCGGCGTGATTGCGCTGCTGCTTCTCAAATTCAAGCTGAGCGTGCCGATTGCAATGCTGATTGCAGCGGCGCTGGGGCTTCTCATCGTGCGCTGAAGGCGCGTGAATTGTGTCAATATTCCAACGATCGCGCGCCGCGGTTTACCTTCGGCGCGCGAGATTGTATAATCTATGTAGAAACCAAGCAGGGAGGAATGTGTATGAACCGCAGCGAAGACGCGCCGGTCAGAAAACGGGGGATATCCCTGATCAACTGGATGGGCACGCTGATCCTCACCGCCATCCCCGGGGTGAATATCCTCGCGCTGATTTTGATGATGGTGTTTGCCAAATCGCGCGCGAAGCGCACGTTCGCGGGTGCGGCGCTGATCTTAATGGCGATCGGCGTGATCCTCACATTCGCCGCGTTTTTGATCTTCGGCGCGCAGCTAGTGGAGTTCGCGCGCACGCTCGTAGACGCGCCCGTCATTACCCCCTGACAGGGCGAACGCGCAATCGACACCCTCGATCGACCGGCGGCATGCTTTCGGTGCGGTCGGCGGTGTTTTCTTTTGAGATGGAAGGAGGATTTTCATGGAGAAACGGACGCTGCGCATCGTATACCCCCAATGGCAGGGCGGCGCAAACCCCGATTACGCGTTCGGCGCGGAGCTGCTCTCGCAGATTGCGCCGCCGAGCGCGCGCGATGAGACGGTGACGGTTCGCGTCAGCCGCAATTTCCAAGCGGAATTGACGCAGGATGACGGCATTGCCGGCGCGGATATGCTGCTTGCGCAGACGGCGCAGATCGAGCGCGGGCTGCGCGAAGCCATGCCCGAGCGCGTGATCGTGTTCGGCGGCGACTGCTCCGTATCGCAAGCGCCGTTTGATTACCTCAAATCGCGCTACGGGGCGCATCTGGGCATTTTGTGGTTGGACGCGCACCCCGATGTCGCGACCTTGGGCGACAGCGCGCACCTGCATGAGATGGTGCTTGGAAACCTCCTCGGGTTTGGTTCGGGGCACGCGCTCACGCGGGTGGCGCACACGTTTTCGCCGGAGGATGTGCTGCTCGCGGGGCTGCCCGCGGAGGATCTGCGCGAGATCGACCGGGGCGTGAAACAATGGGGTCTTACCATCGCGTCGCCCGAACAGCTGCAAACGGACAGCCGGATCGCACTTGATTGGACCGCGGCGCGCGGCATCACGCACCTGGCGGTGCATTGGGACTTGGATGTGCTCGCCCCCGCGGACTATCGGTCGATCCTCCCGGCAAAGCCCCATTTCGATGCGCGCGATTTCCCCGCGGCAGTCGGGCGCATGACGCTTGGCACGGTCGGGCGGCTGTTGCGCGATGTCTCCGAAGCCGCGGAGATCGTGGGGCTATCGATTGCCGAGCACATGCCCTGGGATGCCCTGAACCTGCGGCGCACGCTCGCGGACATCCCGATTTTTCAGTAACATCAATTACAGCAAAAACACCTCGTGCGCCTCGCACACCCGAAAACCCCTCGACGCGCGATGCTACGCCGAGGGGTTTTGCATATGCGATCGGGCGTTCGCCCGCCTCGCCGGCGCACGCGCTCCCTATGCGGGATCACCCTGCGCAATTACAGCAAAAACACCCCGTGCGCCTCGCACACCTCGCGCGTATGCGCAGGCCAGGTGGACGCATGCACCTCGCCGATGTGGCATTTTTGGAGAATCTGCATGCACATGCGCGACTGCCCGATGCCCCCGCCGATCGTCAGCGGCAACTCGCCCGCGAGTAGCGCGCGGTGGAAGGGCAGGCGCGCGCGATCCTGACAGCCGGAGATTTCAAGCTGCGAAGCGAGCGCCTGTTCGTCCACGCGGATGCCCATGGACGACAACTCGAGCGCGCAGCCGAGCGCGTCGTTCCAGATTAGGATATCGCCGTTGAGCGACCAATCGTCGTAATCGGGCGCGCGCGTGTCGTGCGGCTCGCCGGAGTCGAGCGCGCCGCCGATCTGCGCGATGAACACCGTGCGGTGCGCGCGGGTGATCGCGTTTTCGCGCTCCTTGGACGAAAGCGTCGGGTACATCGCGGCGAGTTCGCCGGCGGTGATGAAGGTTAAATCCGGGGAGATCGACGGCGTCAGCTGTTTGAACATGGCGCAGGTCGCAAGCTCCGTCGCCGCGAGCGCGCGCACGATGGTTCGCACGACATCCTCGAGGTAGGCAAGCGTGCGCTCCGCGCGGGTGATCACCCGCTCCCAATCCCATTGATCGACATAGATCGAGTGCAAATTGTCCGTATCATCGTCGCGCCGTATGGCGTTCATATCCGTATAGATGCCCTCGCCCGCGTCAAATCCGTAGCGCGCGAGCGCCATGCGCTTCCATTTGGCGAGCGATTGTACGATTTCGATTTTGCCCGCCATGTTCTGCGCATCAAAATCCACGGGGCGCTCGACGCCGCTTAAATTGTCGTTGAGCCCGGAATCCCGGTGTACGAACAGCGGCGCGCTCACGCGGTGCAGTTCCATGGATTCCGCGAAGATGCGCTCGAAGGTGTCCTTCACATACTTGATCGCGTCCTGCGTCTCGCGCACGTTCAGAAGGCTCTTGTATCCCTCGGGGATCCGGCATATCTCCATTGCGCCCAACTCCTTTTTCTCCTATAATAGTAAAACAGAATATTTTTCAATGATACTGCATGAATGTAAAATTTGGAGTTGATTGTATGGTATCCATCGTGCCCTGCGCGGATTATTCGCATGAAAATTGCCTGCGCGCGCTGCGCGAGGCGGTTGACGCCGTCGGCGGGCTGGATTGGGTCGCGCCGGGCATGAAGATCGCCGTCAAGGTCAATCTCATCTCGATGCTCAAGCCGGACGCCGCCGCGACCACGCACCCCGCGCTCGTATCAGCGCTCGTGGAGCTCATTGCGCAGAAGAGCGCGCGGGCGGTGGTGGGGGACAGCCCCGGCGGTCCGTTCAACGCTGCGTACTTGAATCGCGTGTATCAGGCGACGGGCATGCGCGCCGTTGAGGCGGTCGGCGGGCTTCTCAACGCCGATTTTTCGCATGCGCAGGCGGATTTCCCGACGGGCAAACGGCTCAAGCGGTTCTCGTATACCGCGTGGCTCGAAGATTGCGACGGCATCATCAATTTTTCTAAGCTGAAAACGCACGGTATGATGGGCATGACCGCCGCGGTGAAAAACATGCTCGGCGCGATCCCCGGCATGCGAAAGCCGGAGCTCCACTATGAATTTCCAGACGCGCGCGATTTTGCTGATATGCTTATTGACATCAACGAGTATTTGAAGCCGCGGCTGAGCATCGTCGATGCCGTGGTGGGCATGGAGGGCAACGGGCCGACCATGGGCACACCGCGCAACATCGGCTGCGTGATCGCGGGAAAATCGCCCTACGCGGTGGATTTGGTGTGCGCGCGCATCATCGGTATCACGGAGGCGGGCGCGCCCACGCTCGCCGCCGCGCGGGATCGCGCGCTCGCGCCGGAAGCATTTGATGTCCTCGGCGACATCGCGCCCTTCCTCACGCCCGATTTTACGCTCCCGCCGCGCCACGACGTGCGGTTTCTGCCGGGTACGCCGCTCGCGCCGGTGCTCGCCGCGCTGATGCAGTCGCGCCCCGCGCTCGTCGCGCGCGCGTGCATCGGTTGCGAACGCTGCCGCGAGGTCTGCCCGGCGGGCGCGATCACCATGCGCAACAAACGCCCCGTGATCCGCCGCGGGGCGTGCATTCGGTGCTTCTGCTGTCAGGAACTCTGCCCGGTCGGCGCGCTTGTGGTGAAACGCCCGGCGTTCGCGCGGCTGGTGGGGAAGTTGTAGCATTCCGCGCGGCAGGCGCGCTTGTGGTGAAACGCCCGGCGTTCGCGCGATTGGTGGGGAAGTATATAGCTTTCTGCGAAGCAGTCGCGCACGCGGCGCATCCCGGAACTCTTAACGGCGTTCGCGCGATTGGTGAGCGAGTTGTAACATTCCTCATGCAGGCGCGCTTACGGTGCAACTCGGAAACCCTAAATGGCGTTCGCGCGGTTGATAGGCAAGCAATAACATCCTGCGCGGCAGGCGCACTCACGGTTCATCCTCCCACGCGAACAGCACGAAGTTATCGCCCTTGGGGTACACCTGCACATCCTGCGCGTAGATGCCCGCGCCACCGTCCGCCACCGCCAAATGCCAGCGCACGCGCCGCGAGGTATAGAGATACGCCTCCCACAGCGTGATCTTCCCGTCATAATCGGTGTCCGCGTTCAACGGACCTTTGCGCTGATCGACCATGTTCCAGCCCGAACCGTCGCTCAGCGCGCGGATGAACACCGTCGCGGTGCTGCCTTCGTCCTCGCTCTCGCCGTAGCCGAGCCGGTAGCTGTCCTGCATAAGCGCGGCGGAAGCGAGCACTTTGTACTTGCTTCCCCCGAAGGGCGCCGCCTCGCCCGAGAACGCGGCGGTGATGCCGCCGGTGAACTGCGTCATCTCCTCGTATGTGCCGATGAACCCGCCGCTGTCGCAGGAATCGATCATCAAAACAATCGTGCCCGGCACGGCGCGCAGCGCGCGCTCGAGGTCGCCCGCCGCGAGCTCCGAACCGTCGATGAGCTGGAGCATCGACATGCCGTCGCGGTAGTAGCCGTGAGAGGAGATGTAGAGAATCGACACATCGTCGTCCTTCGCGTCCGCAAACGCCTCGCCGATCGCGTCAAGCAGCTCCTCGCGCGTCAGATCGACCTCGATGCGCGTCTCGCAGCCGACCCCGTTTTCATACGTCACCGTGCCCAAGAGCGAATCGAGGTTGTAGACGGTGTTGACCGCGCCCGTTCGCATGGTGTTTACATCCGGCGGGTACGCCTGCTCGCTGACGAGCAGCGCCCGGTAGCGCGCCGGCGCGGACGCGACGCGGATGCTCAGCTGCGCCTCGAGCGCGCCGTAGCGGGCGGTGATCACCGCCTCGCCCTCGGACAGCGCGGTGACCTCGCCCGCCTCCGAAACGGCGGCGATGTCCGGTGCGCTCGATTGATATTCAAACGCCGCGCCCGCCGCAGCGGCGGGGTACACGGTCAACTTTGGCGTCGTCACATCGTCCACGCGCAGGGTCAGCCCCATGTCAAAATAGAAGATGTCCTCCGGCTCAACGCGCGCAACCGCCACGTTCAGCCGCGCGTTCAGCCCGCCGTAGGCGTACACGGATACGACCGCCTCGCCCTCGGCGATGGCGGTGATCAGCCCCGTCTGCGTCACCGCCGCCACCGCGGGGTTTGACGAAACCCAGATCAAGTTTTGAAGCGCGCCCTCCGGCTCGACGCGCACGCGCGCCGAGCGCATGCCGCCCGCGCGCATCGAAAGATCGCCCGTGATCAGCTGAAGGGCGCGCGGGAGGGCGGCATCCGCGCCGCCGAGCGCGACATGCGCCGCGTAGCTGCCCCGTCCGCCCGCAGGCGACGCGATGCGCATGCGGTACTCCGCGTTCTCGTCGGTCATGATGTACGCCGCGCACGCGCCGCCGGGCAGCGGTATGGACTTCGCCGCGAGCACGCCGTTTTTATCGTAGATCAGCGCTTCGAGCGCGAGCGGCGCGCCCTCGCCGGGGCTTAAGTACACCGTCGCCGGTCCGCCGTCGCCCCGAAACGCATACCACACGGCGTTGCCCGGGCGCACGATCAGCCCGCCGGCGGCGCCGCCCGCCATCTCCTCGGGCATGGCAAAGCTCCGCCCGGGCATGCGCCGCATCAATTCCACGACGCAGCTGCCCGTGCCCTCGAGCACAAGCGTATATTTCTGCCCCGCCGTCAGCCGCGCGGTGAGCGCGATCAGCCGCCCGTCGCCGGCGGCGATCACCCTGCCGCCGCGCGTGATGCGCGCGGAGGTGATCTCGCACGCGCCGGTCGGGAAGATCCCCACATCGTACAGGCTGTTGACCTCCGGCGTGAACTCGATCACCTTCACGCCCGCGTCCAGTTTGATCGGCGCGCGCCAGTCGGCGGTGAACGCCGCGCGCTCCGCGGGCATGCCAAGCGCGCCGGTCAATAAAACCGACGCGAACAGCATGCCGAGCAAAAGCGCGGCAACCAGCCTTTTCATGGGTTACCTCCGGTCGGGGTTTGTTATAAGGCAACCCCGCACAAATCGTGCGGGCGCAGGCGGGTGCCTGTCCGCCATCTCACGCCCGCAAAACCCTCGACGTAGCGATGCTACGCCTTCGGGATTTTGCAAATGCAACCGGGCGTTCGTTCAACTCGCCAGCGCACACCCTCATTATGCGGGTTTGCCTTCACACTACGGCGCATCGTCCAGCCCCCGGATATAGTCCATCCGCACATAGCCCTCAAAATTCGCGGTGCGCACGCGCGCCCAGCCGTCCTCGCGCACGGTGGATACGATCAGCTTGTAGCCGGTGTCGAGTTTGACGACGATGTCCGAATCCGTCGTGGGACTTTTGCGCACGTTCAGGCGCGAGCGCGTGTCGGAGAGGTTCACGGCAGCGTAATACTCGCCGTCCTCGAGCGCGGGCAATTGTGTCTGCGCGGGGGGGATCAGCATTTGAAGCGTCGCGACCGCCGCGGGCAGGCTCTCCTTCGCCGGCAGTTCGGGCGCGTCCCAATCGATCCGCTCGAGCGCCATGCCCGGGTAGTAGAACGATAATATCTCGACATAGTCCTTGCCGTACTCGCCCGCCATCCATTGCGCGCCGCGCTGGCTCATGCCCACGCCGTGCCCGTAGCGGCGCATTTCGATGGTGAAGCCGTCCTGCGTCTCGGCGACACTCGCCAGCTCGTAGTCGGTCTTGTTGAGCCCGAGGGCGAGCTGATCCTTCAAATCGTCGTACACGGTCAATTCAACGGTTTGGGTCTCGGGCAGCTGCGCCCAATCGCTCACGCCGCGCGCATGCCACACGCCGTCGATGTAGGCATACCCCAGCGCCCAGCCGAACAGCTGCTCGCCGCCGAAGTCGATCGGCACCCAGCCTGCGTCGCGCGCCGAGAGGGTGAGTGTGAACGCCATCTTTTGGTACATGCGGCTGCCTTCGTGCTTCGGATCGGTCGGCGTGATCGACTCGATCGCGTCGATGCGCACATCATAGTGCCCGGACCGGTCGATTTTTGTGTCGAGCATGCGATGCAGCGCGTTCGCGGCGTCGTATGCGCGCGGCGCGGCGAAGCTGTTGACGAGGCTGCGCGGGCTTTCGAGGTCGTAGGGGTCGTCCTTCATCTCGATATACCCGTAATCGCCCTCGCCGCCCCAAATCTGGGTGGGGGTGGCGATCTGCCCGCCGTTTGACGCGGTGTAGTAGCAGGACGCGTAATTTCCGTTGTAGGTGCCCACGACGCCGCCTGTTGCCTCGACCGCGCGGATGACGTTTTGATACTCCGTGATCAGCCCTTTATAGACCTGATCGCTCGTGGTGTCCGTCACATCGTAGGCGGCGGCGAATCTCGTGATTTTGCGGCTCATAGCGTAGGTGCGCGCCGCCACCGCCTGCGCTTTGAGCGCTTCGAGCGGGAACGAGTCGCTCATCTCGTAGGCGACCACGCCGTAGAGGTAGTCCTCCATGCCGATTTTGATGATCGGCGTGAGCCTGCCGTCCTCGCAGCTGATCGTCAGATCGCCCGCATAGAGCGCGTCGCGCTCGGATTGATAGATGTAAATGCCGTTTTCCTCGCCCTCCTGCGCCGCGCAGCGGGTGAAGGTGAACGACGCGCCCATATCCAGCGTCAGCCCGCCGACGGTGATCAGCGCGCGATCCCCGCTCGCCGTCACGATCACCTCCGTGCCGCGCTCGAAGCGAAACGCGCCCGTCGCGCCGATCACATATTCGCCCGCGAGCGTGAGAAGCAGCGACTCGGGCTTTCCCAATGAGCCCAGATAGACGCGGATCATGCCGTCGTCCTCAATCGCCGATTCCGCAACGCCGCCCGCGGTATCGCCGGAGCCGAACAGACTCCAAGCGCTCCCGGCGGGGGAGAGGAGCAGTATGAGCGCGAGGATGAATCCTGCATATCGCGTGAGTCGAATCATAAATACAGTCCTCCTTGACAGCAGTTAGACGGCGCGCGCACCGCGCAGGTTCAGTTATCCGCGCAGGGAATCGATGGCAAGCCGCGCGAGGATTAAGAGCATCGCGAAGATCATCATGTGTCGGACAAACCGCGCGCCGCGGCGCACGGCGAGCTTCGCGCCGAGGTATCCGCCCGCGGCGGATAAAAGCATCGCCGGGATCGCCAGGGAGAAGAGCACATGCCCCGCCGCCAGGCGCGTGATGAGCGAGGAGAGGTTGCTCGCCAGGTTGACCGGCTTTGCCGTGCCGGCGGCGGTGACCATGTCCATCCCGCCGACGACGGAGAACAAAAGCGCGAGAAACGTGCCCGTCCCCGGTCCGAAAAAGCCGTCGTATGCGCCGACGACAAGCCCGATCGCCGCGCACGCGGCGATGCGCCATTTGGTCATGGGCTTGGGCGACGCCTGCGTGTCGCGCTTGAACAGCACCGCCGCCGCCGCGAGGGGGAGCGCGACGAGCATCACCGCCGCCATGCGCTCGCTGCCGATGCGCATCGCAAGCCGCGTGCCCAAATACGAGCCCGGCAGCGCCAGCGCCGCCGCCCAGAGCGCGGGCACGCGCATCAGCTTGCCGCTTTTCACATAGCGGATCGTCGCCGCCAGCGACCCGAACATCGCAGAGAGCTTGTTCGTCCCCGACGCAACATCATATGTCAGTCCCGCCAGCGTATACGACGGCAGCGAGATCAGCCCGCCGCCCCCGCCGATGGCGTCCACCACCGACGCGAGAAATACCATGGGCAAAACAATCAGGTATACTTGAATTTCCGGCAAGCAAACATCACACTCCAAAGTGATTATACCAAACGCGTATGTAGTTTTCCCCCATGAAATATGACATTTTTCGCGGGCGGCGCGCGATTCAAAAGCATTTCGAGTGCGCATGGACGGTTGCGCGGCGCGGAAATATGGATATAATGAACATATGATATCATGGATCAGTCAAAGGGCGTAGCACGGCGCGAATCGGAGGAAGCATGAACGGCGAACAATACGGATTGATCGCGATCGCCATGCGGTATGTATTTGCCGGCATCATGGCGCTGATTGTCGCGCGCGCGTGGAAGATCACCGTGGTCGATTCCGGGCGCGCGGCTTCGCTGCGCCGGCTCGCGCCGGAGACGGGGCTGTGCGGCGAATTCCTCGTCGTGAAGGGCGACGGACGGCGCGCGCGGGAGGGGATGCGCTATCCCGTGATCCGCGAGGGGCTGGTCGGCGCGTCGCGCAAGGCGGATGTGCGCATACGCAGCGCTTCGCTGCGCCGCGCGCACGCTTTTTTTGAGATGACACCGGCAGGGCTGCGCGTGCGCGCGCAGCAGCGGGCGCGCATGTACAATGTGCGCGGCGAGGGGCGGCGCGAGGTGACCCTCGGCGACGGCGATCGGGTGACGTTTGGCAAAGTGGAATTGATGCTGATCCTGTCGGACGGACAGGCGATCCCAGGATACGACAAGGCGGAGGAGCTGTTCGACGTCGCGCCGGGCGCGGCGCGTGTGCGAGAAACGCCTGCGCAGGCGCGGGGCGAAGCCGATGGGCGCGGCGCGCCTGCATGGAGCAGGGAAGCCGCCCGGGATGATGATATGGATGCTTGGGACGATGCGCCGCGCGTGAAACAGGTGCGCGATGGCGACATCGACGGTTGGGACGACGCGCCGCGGGTGAAACAGGGGCGCGATGGTGACATCGACGGCTGGGACGACGCGCCGCGGGTGAAACAGGGGCGCGATGGTGACATCGACGGTTGGGACGACGCGCCGCGCAAGCGCACAGATTCGCGCGAACCCGACGCGGTGCATGACTCTTGGGAAGACCTGCGCCGCAGCAAACGCTACGATCCCCCGGACGACCTGTTCGACATATAATACGAATTCCACATATGAATTCGTCGCTGCGCCGGATCTTTTTCCAGCCGGCGGGGCATTCAAATCTTCGGTTTGAATGCCCCGGTCGCGAAGCGACTTTGATTGCCTTTGGCAATCAAACCTCCGCTTTGTCGCTTTCCGCTCAATGTAGCGCTGCTACGCCTCGCTCCAGTTCCAAGGCGCGCCGAACAAAGTCGGCGCGGTCGCGAAGCGACTTGGTTTGCCGCCGGCAAACCAACCTCGCAGGACGAAACAATCTCTCGACGCTTTGGACGAATGAATTTTTTCCATTCGTATCCAGAAATATCATCCCCGCCCGCTCAACCCATCAATCGGAGGTTCCATGTCCAGAAAAAAGGACGTCAAAAAATTAAAACGCGCGCTGATGCGCTCAAACACGCGGCTGCTGCTCTCCGCGGTGCTGCTCTTCCAAGCGCTCGCGGGGCTCCTGCTCGCGCTCAAAAACCCGCCGTTTGACATGCAGGCGCTCATCCTTGCCGCCGCACTGCCGCTTGCGACATGGCTCGTCTCGCGCGTGATCGTGCGATTCTGGCCCGTCGATCGCGCGCTTGTGATCATGGCGCTTCTTCTGTGTTCCATCGGCATCCTCACGCTGCAGGACATCGCGCGCTCGCCGATCACCCCGCGCACGCAGGCGCAGTACGCCGCGCTCGGCGTTATCGCCATGTTCGTGGGCGCATTCGGCATCCGCAAGCTCAAGCATTGGAAAAAGCTCACCCCGTATCTGATGCTCCTTTGCCTGCTCGCGCTGTTTTCACCCTGGGTATTCGGCGGTTGGAAGCACGGCGCGCGCAACTGGGTGGAGCTGCTCGGCGGCAGGTTCTCGCTGCAGCCCTCGGAGTTTATGAAGCCGATCTTTATTTTGACGCTCGCCTCCGGCTTTTCCAACCGCCCGCGCTTTGTCAAATGCGTGCCGACGCTCGCCTTCGCCGCCGCCTGCTGCGCGATCTTGCTCTCCCAGCGCGATCTGGGCGCGGTGCTCCTCTATTTTTTGACGACCGTCGCCATGTACTTTGTCGCAACCTCCAACGGCTTTGTCACGCTCGCGGGGCTGGGCATGGGCGCGGGCGCGGCGGTCATCGCCTATCAGGCGTTCCCGTATGTGCGCCAGCGCATCGCCATGTGGCAAAACCCCTGGTCCGATCCGGAGCAGTACGGCTATCAGATCGTGCAGGCGCTGATCGCCATCGGCTCGGGCGGGCTGTTCGGCATGGGGCTGGGGCTCGGCTCGCCGCGCAACATCCCGCTATACCACTCGGATTTCATATTCGCCGCGCTCACGGAAGAATTCGGGCTGATCTTTTCGGTGTGCGTGTTGATCATCTATGTGCTGATCATCATGCGCGGCATGATCACGGCGATGAACGCGCGCACGAGCTTTCATTCGCTCGCCGCGTTCGGGATCGTGGCGATGATCGGGCTTCAGACGATGCTGATCGTCGGCGGCAACACGAAACTGCTCCCGCTGACGGGCGTGACGCTGCCGCTGATCTCCGCGGGCGGCTCGTCGCTTGTGAGCACGTTTTTCACCGTCGGCGTACTGGCGGGGATATCGTCCTTGAACGCGCAGGACGAGGCGCGCGACATTGAACGGATCGAAATCAGCGAGGAGGCGATGTTGTGAAGGAGCTGCGCCGCAATATGCGGATCGTCGGCACGCTGATCATATTGGCGTTCGTGGTGCTCTGCGCGGGCTATGCGCTGACGGTGTACACCCAGGGCTCGCAGTGGGCGTCCACATCCTACAACACGCGAAGCGCTGCGTCAAACGCGCTGCGCGGCGACATCACCGACCGCAGCGGCAATCTGCTCGCGACGACCGATGAGGCGGGCGCGCGCGTGTATCTGGCGAACGAGAAGGCGCGCCGCGCGCTCTCGCAGACGGTGGGGGACATCCGCGGCATGGCGGGCGCGGGGGTCGAGACCTTTCACGCCTCCACGCTCATGGACATCTCCACCTCGCTTATGGGGCGGCTGTCGGAGCTGATCTCCGGCACGGCGCATGTCGGAAACAGCGTGCAGCTCACCATCAACGCGCCGCTGCAGGCGTATGTGTCCTCCATTTTCCCGAGCGGCTATCAGGGCGCGGTATGCATCGTCAACTACAAAACCGGCGAGATTCTCGCCATGGTCTCAAAGCCCGACTACGACCCCGCGGATGTGCTGGGCAGGCAGGAGACGCAGGTGGCGGACACCGCGTACCTCAACCGCTGTTTGCAGGGGCTGTATACGCCCGGCTCGGTGTTTAAGATTATCACCGCCGCCTCCGCGCTCGAGAACGATCCGTCGGTCACGGGGCAGACCTTCCGCTGCTCCGGCGTGTGGGAGTTTGGCAACAGCAAGATCAACTGCGCGGGCAACACCGCGCACGGGCAGATCGATCTGAAGGAGGCGTTCGCGAAATCCTGCAACGTCACCTTCGGCAAGCTCGCCTACCAGCTCGGCGGGGACAGGCTGCGCGCCACCGCGGAGAAGCTCGGGTTCAATGAGAACTTCAAGTTCGGCGATTTTATCATCTACAACGCGCAATACCCCGAAAAGACGGGTTCGGAGGCGGATCTCGTGTGGTCGGGCGTCGGGCAATCGACGGTGCTCGTTACGCCGCTTCACATGGCGATGATCTCCGGCGCGGTCGCCAACGGCGGGGTGATGATGAAGCCCTATCTCATCGGCGAGGTGCGCGCCGCAAACGGCAACCTCGTCGTCTCCGGCGCGCCCGAGGCGTACCGGCAGGTGCTCTCCGCCGAGGTCGCGGGCACCCTCGCCTCTTACATGCGCGCGGCGGTTCAATCGGGCACGGCGAGCAAAGCCGCCATCTCCGGCTATACCGTGTGCGGCAAAACCGGCTCGGCGGAGGTCAGCGACGATAAATCCGTGAAGACGAACGCGTGGTACACCGGCTTTGTGTACGACAGCGCGCACCCCTACGCCATCGCGGTGGTGATCGAGGGCGCGGGCGCGGGCGGCTCGCAGGCGGCGCCCCTCGCGGCGGATGCGCTCAAAAAGGCGATCGAGCTGGGCAATTGATACGAACTCCATTCGTATGACGTGCTCGTGACCATGAAAAAACGACCGCGGATCAACCCCGATCCGCGGTCGTGTGTATTTACCCAACGCCCCC
>JBMNUA010000036.1:0-15299 GCA_050945995.1 Christensenellales bacterium | reverse complement strand
GCCGCAAGGCATGCCGCGGGCGCGGCGATGCGCAGCGCATGCGCCCGCTTCGCCCGCGCCGCAAACACAAGCGCGACGGCGAAGATCGCCATCAGGCTCAACAGCTGCGACACGCGCACCGTCCCCCAGTACAGGCTGTCGGTGCGCAGCCCCTCCACCGCGCCGCGCTCGAGCGCGTATAAAAACACATACCATAGGAAGAGATCGCCCGCGCGCCGAAACGCGCGCCTTTTTTCCGCGAGCAGCAGAAACGCGAAGATGAGAAAACACCACGCGGATTCATAAAAGAACGTCGCCGCGTGCCATGCGCCCTCGGCGCGGATGTACACCGCGGCGGGGAAGAACTGGTATGCGGGGTTGGTGACCGCCACGCCGTATGCTTCCTCGTTCAAAAAATTGCCCCAGCGACCGATCGCCTGCCCGATGGCGAGCGCGGGCGCGGCGAGATCGGCGAGCTTTGAAAACGCCACCTTCTTTACCCGCGCGTAGATCAGCCCGCCGATCACGCCGCCGATCACCGCGCCGTAGATCGCAAGCCCGCCGCGCCGCAGATTGAAGATCGTCAGCCAGTCGTCTTCGTACAAATGCCACTCGAACGCGACATAATACAGCCGTGCGCACACAATCGACAGCGGCACGCAAAGGATCGCCAAATTTAACGTTGTCTCCTTCGGCACGCCCACGCGCCCCTCGCGCGCGGTTGCGATCCACACGCCCAGCAATACGCCAAGGGCGATCAAAACCCCGTAGTACATGATCGAAAAGCCGGCGATCGAAACCGAATTGCGGCTGAATTCCAACAAAATTCCCACCTCGATTCGCGCTTATTATACGCATTTTGGCGCGGAATTGTCAATACAAGAGCATTGCATCATCGCGTCATATTGCTTATAATGGTTTGTGGAGGGTGCCGAAAGACCATTTCTGCCCTTTGCGCCGCGATAAATTGCACTCGTTACAGATTACCTGTACAATTTATCGCGGTTCAATCGAGGGAAATGGGCTTTTGACATCCGAACATAGTTATGGTGGATAGAAATGTCTACCTTTATTCGTGAATTCTATGGTCGGAGTGTGCGCAATGCGGAGGTTTCGGATCAAGGGCAGGTTTTTTGTGTTCCTTTTTGCGGTGGCGCTCATCGCTTTTTTGATGTTGCGCAAGCATCTGCCCTTCGGAACGCGCGTGGAGGTCATACTGATGGCGTCGTCGGCGTACACGCAGTCGATGGACGCGGTGATCATCCGCGACGAGGCGCTCGTCACCGCAGACAGCGTGGCGCGCATCGAGTACGTCGCGCCGGAAAACTCGCTCGTCTCCGCGGGCGACACCGTCGCCTACCTCTACTCCACCGGGTATTCGGAGAGCGAACTGAAAAAGCTCGAGACCGACCGCGAGAACATACAGGCGTACCATAAGACGATGCTCGGAAACATCTTGGACAACGACCTCGAGCGGCTCGAGACCATCGTCGATCAGCAGGCGCTGGAGTTCAAGGCGCTCGTGACCGGGCACACCTCCGGAAACCTGATCACCGTCACGCGCCGTTTGGAGTCCGCGATGGTCGCGCGCCAGGAGTACATGCGCTCGAACATGCGAAACGACCTCAAGCTCAACAACCTCTACTCCCGCGAGAGCGCGCGGCTCAACAGCATCGCCTCCTGGCGCGTGCGCGCCGCCGCGGAGACAGAGGGCGTCGTTTCCTTTTATACTGACGGGTACGAGCCGTTTTTGAACGCAGAGACGCTCCCGTCCCTGGGCGCGGCGGAGTTCAAAAAGGCGCTCGCGGGCGAACCATTGGGCGGCGCGACCGCGCGTGAGAAAAGCGTCTACCGCCTCGTCAACCAAAATAGGTGGTTCGTTGCGATCCTCACCGACGGCGCGACGTGGAACCCCGTGGTCGATCAGGAGTACTCCATGCAGTTTGAGGGCTTTTCGGACTTGCAGTTCGGCGCGCGGGTCACCTCGGTTTCGCAGTCCGAGGGCGCGGTGCTCGCGGTGTTTGAGATCAACGCGCCCATCGGCGCGCTCATCTACCAGCGGCGCGCGCATGCGAGCGTGTCGATCACCTTCACCGGGCTTTCCGTGCCCGCCAAGGCGATCTATGAGGAGAACGGGCAGGCGGGCGTGTGGCTGTACGATGTGCCGGGCGGCACGTTCGTCTCGGTCACGGTGCTCTCCTCCGACGGCAAAACCGCGCTGATCGAGCCCACGGTCGCAGGCGCGCTCACGACAGGGCAAAGGGTGCTATTAAAATGATGGATCCAACCGCGCGCGGCGATATCATCGCCGAAAACATACGCATATGGCAAAAAAAGCTGGGCGGTGCGTCGATCTGCGCGGTGACAAAGACCGTGCCGGTCGAGGACATCAACGCGGCGATCGCCGCCGGGATCTGCGCGATCGGCGAGAACCGCGTGCAGGAATTGATGGAGAAGCGCGAATTCATCGCGCCCGGCGCACAGGTTCATATGATCGGGCGTTTGCAGACCAATAAGGTAAAGTACGTCGTCGAGCGGGCGGATGTCGTGCAGTCGCTCGACCGGGACGCGCTCGCGGCGGAGCTTTCCAAGCGCGCGCAGGCGAAGGGGCGGGTCGTGCGCGCGCTCGTGCAGGTCAACATCGCGCGCGAGGCGCAGAAGGCGGGGGTCGATCCGGACGATCTGTTCCCCTTCCTCGCGGCGTGCGCCGCGCGCCCCGGCATAGCGATCGAGGGGCTGATGGCGATTGCCCCGCTCGCGGACGACCCCGAAGCCGCGCGCCCGCATTTTCGCGCGATGCGCCGGCTGTTCGAGGAGGTCGCGCGCGCGAACATCCCGAATGTGCGCATGGACACGCTCTCGATGGGCATGTCGGACGACTGCCTCGTCGCCGCGCAGGAGGGCGCTACGATGGTGCGCATTGGGCGCGGCATCTTCGGCGCGCGCGGGTAACCGCACCGCGAAATCGCGCGAACAGCATCCGCCGCAGGCGCAGCCGCCGCCCGGCATGGGAGGAATCGAGATGGCATCAAACAAGAACGGATTTTTCAACAAGATATTGAATGTGATCGGGATCGTGGACGACGGGCCGCGCGAAATCGCGGACGATTACGCGGCGTATCCGCGCACATCGTCCGCGCGTCCCAGTACATATGTGCCCCGGCAGCAGCGCGCCGACGCGCAGGATATGCGCCGCGCGGACGACCGCTACCAGCCCGCGCGCCGATCCACTTACTACGACGAGGGCTACACCGTGCGCCGCGCGCCGCGCGCCTATGACGACGATTTCGGCGATTCCGCCCGCGCGTCCGCGAGCGCGCGCCGCGAGCCGCGCCGGCAGGAAACGTCCTTGCCCGCGCGCACGCCCTCGCGGTTTTCGCAGGATGCGGTCGCCGCGGTCGCTCCCCCCGCGCCGCGCGCCGCCTCGTCCGCGCGCACGGTGATGTTCTCGATCACCTCCCTCGAGGAGTGCTGCGAGGTGATCGACGCGCTGATCGCCAACAACATCGTGCTCATCACGCTCGACGAGCTCGACGCACGGCTGACCCAGCGCGCGGTGGACACGCTCTCCGGCGCGGTGTTCGCGCTGCACGCGACGATCCGCAAGGCGTCCGACAAGACCTACCTCATCGCCCCGCGCACCGTCGAGGTCAATGAAACCTACGATGTCGAGCGCAGATTTTAGGTGACGATATGTATTTGATCTACCAGACCTTTCAATATTTCTTCCGGATTTTGGAACTCGCGATCATCGGCTATGTGATCCTCTCGTGGATCGCCCCGCGCAGCACGGTTCACCAGTTCCTCGCGCGGCTGATCGAGCCGGCGGCGCACCCCTTCCGGGTGTTGAACCAACGGCTGCTCGGCAGGTTCAACCTGCCCATCGATTTTACGATGCTGTTTCTTTTGATCGCCATCGGCCTTGCGCGCCAATTGCTCCTGCGCATCTACATCGCGCTGTTATGACCGAGGAAAAGCGGCTTTCGGAGCTTGCGCGCCGCGCCGCGCGGGGGGAGACGGCGTTTTCGCACTTCCTCGAGCCCGCGCTCGTGCCCATTGCCGAGACATGCGCGCGGGACGCGGGCGCGTGGGTCGCGTTCTGCGGGGGATACCCGGGCGCGGAGCGTGTGATCGCGGGGTTCTCGGATGGGGAAATCGAGCCGCGCGCGTTCCCGGTCGCCTGCCTGCGTTTGAGCTGGAACAAAAAGTTTGCGGACGCCGGGCACCGCGACATCTTGGGCGCGGTGATGGGGCTGGGCGTCGAGCGCGCGTCCACGGGCGACATCGTGCTGTCGGACGGCGCGGCGTATTTGTTCTGCGAGCGGTCGATTGCGCGCTACCTCATCGAGAACTTGGAGGGCGCGAACCGCGCGCGCATCCGCGCGGCGGAGCACATCGGCGAGATCGAACCCTCCGAGCCCGCGGGTACGCGCTTTCGCGCCACGTTCTCCTCGCCCCGGCTCGACGCGCTCGTCTGCGCGGGCTACAATCTCTCCCGCGCGCAGGCGCAAAAGCTCGTCGCCGCGGGGCATGTCAAGCTCAACCACATCCCCAATCTGCGCCCGGACGCGCGGATCGAGGCGGGCGATCTCATCTCCGCGCGCGGCTACGGGCGGCTCTGTGTCGAGCGGCTCTTGGGGGAGACGAAGAAGGGGCGGCTCGCGGCGCAGCTGTTCCGCTATGGGAGATGATGCCATGAGAAAATCCTGCGAAAAGGAAGGAAACGCGCGTTCGCCGGCGAATATGGTACTCCATTGCCATAACCACCGATTACCTACGAAAGGAAGTTGACAACATGCCGATCAGTGTGAAAGATATCAAGGAAAAGGACTTTACCGCCCAGAAACATGGGTATAGCATCGAGGAGGTCGATGATTTCCTCGACGAGATCGCCGACCAGCTGGGCGAGTTGATCAAGGAGAACCTCGCGATCAAAGAGCAGCTCGAGAAGGCGCTGTCCGCGCCGCAGCCCGAGCCGGTGATCATCGAAAAGGAGAGCGCGAAGCCCGATTACGACGACGAGGGCTACTTCCGCAACCTTGAAAACGCCATGCGCGATTCGCTCATCAACGCGCAGCGCATCGCCGAGGAGACCCGCAAAAAGGCGGATAAGGAAGCGGCGGACGTGCTCGCCGCCGCGCGCGCGAGCGCCGAGGCGCTGCATTCCGAGGCGCGCAGCGAGGTTGATACCATGAAGGCGGAGGCGCAGTCCATCCGCGAATCGATCATGAAATACCGCGCGGAGTTCCGCGCGCTCATCGAGGAGCAGGTCAACGTCCTCAAAACGCGCGAATCGCTGTTCGACTGATCGCGTATCCCGCGCCCCCGTCCCGGCAATACTGAATTGGGCGATCCTCCTCCGCGCCTGGTGTGCGGAGGCGCGCGTCCAAGGCAGTATGCGGACCGGGGGAGGCGGGGAACGTGCGCGAAGGGCTTGAAAAGCGGGTCGATCAGCTTGCCGGCGTGCTCGAGCGGATGCGGCTGGACGAGTATCTCGACCGCGTGACCAACCGGCGGCGCATGATCTGGGAGAATTTGCTCTACGGCATGATGCGCGGGCTCGGCTATGCGCTCGGCTTTGCCGTGCTCGGCGCGCTCGCCGTTGCGATTCTCAGCCGGATCGCCGTCAACAATATCCCCATCATCGGCGAATTCCTCGCGGAGGTGCTCGCCGAAGCGGAGGCATGCAGATAAAGAAAATGCATCGATTAAAGGCGTTTCGCGGCGCGTGGGTGGTGCCCGCGGCGCTTGTTTTGGACCGGCTTACCAAGGCGATTGCGCAGGCGCGCGCGGCGGAGGTTCGCGCGCTCATCCCCGGGCTATTGGGCTTTCGCTACGCGCGCAACACCGGCGCCGCGTTTTCCATATTCAGCGACACCACGGCGATCCTGTCTGTTGTGACAGCGATTATGATTGCCGCGGTGTCGCTGTATCTTATTTTGGCAAAGCGCATCCCAACTCCCGCGCGCATCGGGCTGTGGCTTGTCGTCGCGGGCGGGCTGGGCAATCTGTACGACCGCGTGTTCTACGGCTATGTGGTCGATTTTTTGGAGTTTTTGTTCGTTCGGTTTGCGATTTTCAATGTCGCCGACATCTGTGTGACATGCGGCGCGGGCTTAGCGATCGTTTCGATATTGGTGGACGATATGCGAAAGGGTGCGGTCGATGGCGCGGCGGATTGAGTTTTGCGCGCCGCGCGCGGAGCGGCTGGACGTGCTCGTCGCAGAAAGTGCCGATATGACGCGCTCGCGCGCGGCGTCGCTCATCCGGCAGGGGCGCGTGGCGGCGGGCGGCGCGGTCGCGGGGAAAGCGGGATACATGGTAAAGGCGGGGGAGTCGATCGCGGTTGACATCCCCGAACCCATGCCCGCGCGCGCGAAGCCCGAGGACATCGACATCGAGGTTCTGTATCAGGATGAGGAGCTCGCCGTCGTCTACAAGCCCTCCGGCATGGTCGCGCACCCCGCGGCGGGCAACCCCGGCGGCACGCTCGTCAACGCGCTGCTCGCAAAGCTCGACCGGCTTTCGGGCATCGGCGGGGAGATGCGCCCGGGGCTGGTGCACCGATTGGACCGCGATACCTCCGGGCTTCTGCTGATCGCAAAAACGGACCGCGCACACGCGCATCTCTCGGCGCAAATCGCCGCGCGCACTGTTGAGCGCGGCTACTGGGCGATCGTCGAGGGCGCGATGCGCGAGGACGCGGGCTTTGTGGACGCGCCGATCGGCAGGCACCCCCATCATCGCAAGAAGATGGCGGTCGTCCCCGGCGGGCGCGCGGCGCGCACGAACTGGCGCGTACAAGAACCCCTGCGCGGCGCAACCCTGCTCGAATGCGCGCTCGTCACCGGGCGCACCCACCAAATCCGCGTACATATGGCGTCCATCGGTCGCCCGGTGCTGGGCGACGAGACATACGGCGCAAAAAAGCCGATGTTCGCCGTCGCTGGGGGGCAGCTTTTACACGCCTACAAGGTCGGTTTTTCGCACCCGGCGTCGGGCGAGATACTGCGCTTCACCGCGCCGCCCGAGCCGCGGTTTCTCAGTTGGTATCATAAATTGGGAGGTACATCCGATGAAATTTTCACTTGACGGCGCGTGGACGCTGCGCTATCACCCGGAGATCAAACAGATGCCCGAGGAAGCGCTTTGGCCGGTCATCCCCGCGCAAGTGCCCGGGAATGTCGAGCTCGATCTGTTCCGCGCGGGCGTCGAGCCCGATCCCTTCTACGCCGAGAACCTATACGAATACCGCAAATACGAGTTCTATAGCTTCGTGTTCGAGCGGACGTTTACGCTGCCTTCGCCGCTGCCGGAGGGGCGCGCGGTTCTGGTGTTCGAGGGTTTAAACACCTACGCAACCGTCTATGTCAACGGCGCGGAGGTCGGTCAGGCGGACAACATGCTTATCTCGCACGAATTTGACATATCCGTCCCCGCGCGCCCCGGCGAAAACCATGTGAAGGTCGTCATCCGCTCCGCCGCCAATGTTGCGCGGCACATGGACTACCCCGTCGGCGCGACCACCGGCGGCGAGCGAAATGACGATTACTTATTCCAGCGCAAACCCCCGCACAGCTTCGGCTGGGACATCATGCCGCGCTTCCCCTCGGCGGGCATGTGGCGCGGCGTGTCTGTAGTGTTCCAAAAACCTACGCGCATCACGCAGGCGTACTATGTCACCCGGCGCGCGGACGAGCGAAATGCCGATATCCTGTACCGCTATCGCTTCACCACCGACGCGGACGATTTCGACGGCTTCTCCGTGCGCGTGACGGTGGGGGATGTCGTTTCCGAGCGCGTCGCACCGTTTCTCAGCGGCGAGGGCTATGTGCGCATCGACGCGCCCAAGCTGTGGTGGCCGCTCGGCTACGGCGCGCAGCCATTGTATGATATGAAGATGGAGCTGATCTATGAGGGCGAAGTGGTCGATGTGCGGACGGAGCGCATCGGCATCCGCACGGTTTCGATCGATCACACCATGGCGGCGGGCGACGCGGGCGAATTTCTCATCAAAGTTAACGGCTGCCCGATCCTCGCGAAGGGCTCGAACTGGGTGCCGCTGGATGCCATGCACAGCCGCGACGCAGAACGATACGAGCGCGCGCTTTCGCTGTTTGCCGAAGCCGGCTGCAACATCGCGCGCTGCTGGGGCGGCAATGTGTACGAGGATCACCGCTTTTATGAGCTGTGCGATGAGTACGGCATCCTCGTCTGGCAGGATTTCACCATGGCGTGCGCCATCTACCCGCAGACGCGCGAATTTTTAGATGCCATCGAGCGCGAGGCGACGCATGTCATCCGCAAATTGCGCAACCACCCCTGCATCCTGCTCTGGGCGGGGGACAACGAGGTGGACGAAGCCTACGACGGGCACGGCTACATCACCGAATCGAACCGCTACAACGCCGCCACCCGCGAGGCGCTCCCGCGCGCCGTGCGCCAGAACGACCCCTACCGCATGTACCTGCCCTCCTCGCCCTACATCGATTTCGGCGTGCCGCGCTACGAGGTGCCCGAGCAGCACAACTGGGGGGCGCGCGCCTATTTCAAGGACGATTTTTACAAGCATACGCGCGCGCATTTCATCAGCGAGTGCGGCTATCACGGCTGCCCGGCGCCCGAATCGCTCGCGAAGTTCATCCCGCAGGACAAGCTCTGGCCCTATGATAACTCGGTTTGGGACACCCACAACACCGAATATTTGCCCAAGGGCGCGCGCGGCTACAACCGAAACCAGCTGATGGCGGATCAGGTGCGCATCTTCTTTGGCGATGTACCGGACACGTTGGAAGCGTTCTCGCTTTACTCGCAGGTGGTGCAGGCGGAGGCGAAGAAATTCTTCATCGAGCGCACGCGCATCAAAAAATGGCGGCGCACCGGCATCATCTGGTGGAATATGCTCGACGGCTGGCCGCAGATTTCCGACGCGGTGGTCGATTACTACTTCACGAAAAAGCGTGCGTTTTCCTATATCAAGCGCGTGCAGCAGCCGGTTGTGATCATGCTCGATGAGCTGTCCGATTGGGGGCACGCGGTGGTGCTCGGCAACGACTCGCGCGCATCGCACGATGTGGAATACCGCCTGACCGACGCCGACACGGGCGAAGTGCTGCTGCAAGGCAGCGCGCATTCGCCCGCGAACGAGAATGTATCCCTCGGCGCGATCCGCGTGCTCGCGGGGGAGCAGCGGCTGATCCTCATCGAGTGGACGGTTGACGGCGTGCGCGGGTTCAACCATTACATCACAGGCTTTCCCCATTTCGATGCCGCGCGCGTGAAGGCATGGCTCGCGATGATCGATCGGGAGGGCAAATAGACAGCGGATATAGCAAAGCGCGCCGGACGGTTCACGTCCGGCGCGCTTACGTTTTACTGCATCAGCGCCTGTATGTCCGCGGTGAGCGAACGCAGAAGTTCCGCGTGCTGCTCCTCGGTCAGCGCGTCGTAGCCGCTCTCCTGTCCCTCAACCGTAACAAGGTGCACGCCCGTCACTTCGCCGTCCTTCACAAACACGGTCGTCGGGAAATAGACGCGTTTGATCGCATCATCATTTAGACCGTTATACGGACCTAAATGATCGTACAAAACCTCCACCAGCCGCGCATACGCCTCGCTGCCCGGCTGATCGACCACGATCTCGCCGTCCTCGCCGAGTGACATCCGGTCGCGCTCGTCCAAGAAGTTACAATAATATACGTCGCCTTCGTAGCCCGCCTCGGCAATCGCCTCAAACAGCACGGGGACGAGCGTCCGACACCAGGGGCACTCCGGGAACCCGAAGTAGATGACGCCGCTTCCCGCGTCGATGAGATCCAAAACCTCGAGCAGTTCGGCGTATATCACATGATTATCCGGCGGAACTTCAATTGATTGATAAATGTGCGAACCGTCCAGATTGTACTGCCCGTTGAGTATCTCGTGTTCCTGCTTAAACATCATCGCGTCGCCTGTTTCCTGCGCCCGGCAGCCGATCGCCAGCATCAAAAGCGGCAATACAATGAGCGCTTTGCACCATCTGCGCACCCGCTCGCCTCCCCTCAAATCGCCTGACCCTTGCTTGTTAACATGAGTATATCGATAAAAACACGCCCTGTCAACACCGCAAAAAATCCAAATATATTTTTCTGGTGGATTTGAACCGTTTTATGTTTTGAAATTATAGGCATCGCCAGCATTTCGTTATTTTGATGTTGACAATTCTATTTGTTTAAAATATAATTAACTCACTGCAAGCGACGTGACCGGGCGGAAACATGCGTCTGCCTTAACGAATACGAAACCATGTGCCCGCCGGTCGCGCACACGAAACGTCGCGCAGCTTGGGCTTTGCCCGAAATCAAAAAGGAGGAAGAACCATGTCGAAACGCGTATCTCTGGTACTTGCGCTGGCGCTGGTCATTGCCATGATGATCCCGTCGTTCGCTTCCGCTGAGGAAATGACCGATGTTGGCACACCCCGCGCGCAGACCCTCATCTGCGAGCCCGATGCGGATGTCTACGCAAACCCGGGACAGTTCAACCCTTACATGACCGGAACGCAAGCTTCTTGGGGCATGCACCAGATCATGTGGGCGGACGGTCTGTGGGATGTCAACACCATGACCGGTGAGACCATCTCCACCGTCGCCGCCGATCTTGCCACCCCCAACGAGGACTACACCGAGTGGACCATCCAGATTCGCGAGGGTCTGAAATGGTCGGACGGCGAAGTGCTCGATGCCAACGACGTGTATTTCACCTTCAACATGATCATGACGACCGAGGGAATCGGCGACTACGCCTTCTACAACAGCCTGTTTGAGGGCGCGGAAGTCATCGACGATTACACGATGAAGGTCTACTGCAAGGCCCCGTTCCCGCGCATCATGACCACCTTGGGCGTCAACATGTGGGGCTGCGGCTTCCGCATCGTGCCCGAGCACGTCTACAGCCAGGTCGAAGACGTCCTCTCCTTCCGTGACGAGGCGCCCCTCGCCGTCGAGCAGTACGTCGTGAAGGATTACGACGAGCTCGGCACCTGGATTCTCTACGAGAAGCGCGCCGATTGGGACGCGACGCCCACCGGCATCCTCTTTGGAGAGCCCGCGCCGCAGTACATCCTCTACCGCGTGTTCGGCAACACCGAGTCGCGCGTGATGGCGATGATCAGCAACCAGGTGGACGTCATGAACGAAGTCTCCTACGAGGACCTTCTGCTCATGCTCGATTCGTCTGAATCCGTCCGCGCCTGGTACGAGGAGTTCCCCTACGCCAACACCGACGACGCGTGCTCCAAGGGCCCGAACTTCAACTGCGGCATCGCTCCGTTTGACGATGTGAACGTCCGCTGGGCGCTCACCCTTTGCTGCGATTGGATCGAGGTCACCCAGAACGTGTTCGAGGGCATCGGACGCATGTCGCCGATGGTCGTTCCGTCGATCACCGCGATGGAGAACATGTACGTCAAGCCCATGAGCGATTGGCTCAACGAGTTCACGATCGGCGATACCGGCATCAAAGTTTGGGATCCCGACATCGCCTCGAAGATCGCAACGTCCCTGATCGAGGATTACGGCTATGACCTTGGCGGCTACTCCGAGGAGGAGATCAAGGTCATGTTCGGCAACGGCTACTACCGCACCGACGTCGAGGCGGCGACCGAGCTTCTGCTCGCCCGCGACGACTTCGAGCTCGTGGACGGCAAGTGGTACTGGAACGGCGAGCCGTGGACGATCGAGGTGCTCGTGCATCCCGAGGATTCCTCCACCCAGGCCGCCCGTTCGAGCAAGGCCGTCGCAGACCAGTGGAGCAAGTTCGGCATCACCGTCGAGGTCACCACGCTCACCGGCGCTGACATCGGCACCCGCACGAACCTTGGCGACTTCCAGGTCAACGACAACTGGCCCAACTGCTCCGCCTATGTGCAGGACTTCTACAACAACATCACCGGCTGGAACACCGAAACCTTCTACTATGAGCTCGGCGAAACCGCGACTGGCGTCTCCGCCTACCGCATGTACCTCTCCGAGCCGGAGCTCGCTGCCCAGATCACTGAGGTCGTCAAGGCCGCTGCCAACGTCGATCCCAAGGGCGAAGAGTGCTACGATCTGATGACCGAGTTCCTGAAGCTGACGTTCGAGATGCACTATAACATCCCCGTCCACGCCGGCACGAAGATCGTCCCGATCAACGAAGCCTACTGGACCGGCTTCCCGACCGCCGAGAATCCCTATGAGGGACCGTGGTGGTGGTGGTCGAACTTCAAGTTCACCATTCCGAGGCTCGAGGCCGCCCAATAAGAACCCTCGCTTCGGCGACTGAATCTGGCGACTGCCCGCCGCAAGGCGGGCGGTCGTATAAGGGGTGCGAATAGATGAAATTTGCAAAGTATCTGGGCGGCAGGGTGCTTTCGTGGTTTTTGGTGATATTCATCGGAATATCATTCATGTTCTTCATACCGCGGTTCTTCCCCTCCGACCCGGTCGAGAGCTACATCCAGCAGATGCTCTCGAAAACCAGCCTGCAGGCGGAGGCGGTCGAGCTGCTGCGCGAGCAGTTGCGCATCCAGTACGGGCTTGACGGCACGCTGTTTGAGCAGTATGTGCGGTTTTTGAAGGGCGTTGTGGTGTTCGACTTTGGACCGTCTCTCATGAACTTCCCGTCCGACGCCTCGACGATTGTGGCGCGCTTTCTGCCCTACACCATCGGGCTTTCCCTGACGACGACGCTGGTTGCGTGGATCATCGGCAATACCATCGGCATCCTCGCCGGCTTCCGGCGCAACAAAATCTCGTCTGTCATCCTCGAGTATATCGCGATCTTTCTCTACCCGATCCCGTATTTCATACTCGCGCTTGTTGTCCAAATCTTCTTCTGCTATATCTGGAAGCTGTTTCCGATAGTGACCACCATCATGACAAGCGGTTCGTTCAGCGACTACATCACAAGCCTGATTCGCAGTTCGATTTTGCCCGCGCTTACGATGATCCTCGTCGGCTTCGGCTGGTGGGTGATCAGCATGAAGGCGGTTTCCGCCGACACCGCGCAGGAAGAATTCGTGCGCTATGCGCGCTTTCGCGGCATCCCCGAGGGGCGCATCGCACGCAAATATGTGTTTCGCAATTCCATCCTCCCGCAGGTGTCCGGCCTTGCGATCAGCCTGGGCGGCATATTCGGCGGCGCGTTGATGACGGAAATCATCTTCCAATACCCCGGCGTCGGTCAGCTCGTGCAAAAGGCGATCATGCAGGCGGACTATAATATGATATTGGCCACGGTGTCGATCTCGATTGTCGCCATCTCCTCGGCGACGCTGATTGCGGACCTGCTCTATCCGCTCATCGATCCGCGCGTGCGCTATTCTTAAAGGGGGCAATGCAACATGAAAAAAATTTGGAACAACACATCTGCCCGCTTCAAGATTGGCTTTGTCGCGGTTGGGATTCTTGTCATCTGCGCGTTTATCTTAACGCAGCTCTACACAGGGCCCAACATCATCGAGTACAACACCTATAAAAAGAACCTGCCGATTTCGAGCGAAAACCTGCTCGGCACGACCGCGCTCGGGCAGGACACGTTCTGGATGCTCATGTTCTCACTTCGCAACTCGATCATGATCGGCGTGATCGTGGGCGTGTTCGGGACGGTGGTGGGCGTGCTCTACGGGCTGATCGCCGGCTTTGTGGGCGGCGCGCTCGACCGCGTGATGATGACGATCTCCGACACCTTCATCGTCATCCCCTCGCTGCCGGTTTTGATCCTCATGACGGCGCTGATGAGCGGTTCGCTCACGATCCTGCCGATTGCGCTGGTGCTCTCGCTGTTTGCGTGGGCGCACCCCGCGCGCCATGTGCGCGCGATGTGCCTTTCCATGCGCGAGCGCGATTTCATCAGCACCGCGCGGTTCTCGGGCGAGGGCATTTTGCAAATCGTCGTCACGGAGATCCTGCCGTACCTGCTCACCTGGTCGCTTTCCAACTTCATGAACGCGATCCTGGTCGCCATCGGGCAGGAGTCGAGCCTTGCGGTTCTCGGGCTTTCGTCCTCGAACTTGCCCACGCTCGGGAACATGATCAAATGGGCGCGCGACAGAAACGCCATCCTCGGCGGGCGCTGGCTCTGGGTCGGCTCCCCGATCGTGACGACGATGGTGCTCTTTATATCGCTGTTTATGCTGATCACCGGCTACAACGAGTACATTTCCAAGAAGAGAGGTAGATTGTAATGCTAAAAATCGACCATCTTACCGCCTCTTATCAGACACTGGACGGAGATGTCGTCGCTGTAGAGGATGTTCATTTCGATGTGTACGACAACGAGATTTTCGGCATCGCCGGCGAGTCCGGCTGCGGGAAATCCACGCTCATGAAGGTCCTTTACGACATCATCGAGTTCCCGCTGCAGGTGGACAAGGGGCAGATCATCATCACCGGGGAAAAGGATGGCGCGCCGTTTGAGTACAAGACGGGGCAAATCCGCAGCACCTGGTGGAACAACATCTCCTATGTCCCGCAGGCGGCGATGTCGGTTCTCAACCCCATCGCGCGGCTGAAGAACCAGTTTATGGACTCCATCCCCGCGGAGGATAGAAAGCGCGAGACGCCCGAGCAGACGCTCAAGCGCGTGGAGGACTACCTTGTCGCGCTCAATCTCTCGCCGGATGTACTCGATTCGTATCCCTTCCAGTTGTCCGGCGGCATGCGCCAGCGCGTGATCATCGCGCTTGCGACCTTCATGAACCCGCGGATCGTGCTCGCCGACGAGCCGACCACCGCGCTCGACGTGGTGGTGCAGCGCGGCATACTGATGCTTTTAATGCAGCTTCAAAAACAGCTCAAAAACACCATGGTGTTTGTCAGCCACGACCTGGGCGTGCATTATCAGATCACCGACCGCATCGCGATCATGTACTCCGGCAAGATCATGGAGATCGGCAAGACCACCGAGATGTTCGCAAACCCCGTGCATCCCTATACGGAGATGCTCATCAACGCCCTGCCGCGCGTGGGCGACAAGAGCCAGCGCGTGGGCATCCAGGGCGAGCCGCCCTCGCTGCGCAACCCGCCCCCGGGCTGCCGCTTCGCGCCGCGCTGCCCGAAGGCGTTCGATCTTTGCACAAAGCGCGTGCCCGAGTTCCGCGAGGTCATGCCCGGACGCCTTGCCGCGTGTCATCTTCTGAACAAGGAGGGAATGGAACATGGCTGAAAACACAGCCGCGAAAAAGGGCAAGAACATGCTCGAGGTTCAGCATGTCAGCAAGGTCTTTAAGATCGGCAGCCTGCTCTCCCGCAAGAAGCTGACGGCGGTTGACGACGTTTCGTTTTCGATCTCGGCGGAAA
>JBMNUA010000035.1:0-15355 GCA_050945995.1 Christensenellales bacterium | reverse complement strand
CTGGGGCGGCGTGGCGGCGCAGGGGCTCGGCACATCGATGCTGCAAATGGGCAACATCGTGAAAAACCCGCGCATCTGGATACCGCCCACGCTCTGCGGTGCGATCACAGGTCCGATCGCGACGGTGGTGTTCGCGCTGGAAAACGGCACGGCGATCGCCTCCGGCATGGGCACCTGCGGGCTCGTCGGACCGATCGGGCTGATGACCGCCGAATCCTTCGGGAGCGCGCGCAGCTGGATCGGCATGATCCTCGTGTGCTTCGTGCTGCCTGCGGTGATCACGCCGCTGCTCGCCATGCCGCTTCGCAAAATCGGCTGGATCAAGCCGGGCGATATGACGCTCGAATTGTGACACCGCAACGCGCGCCCTGCGAAATGCACGGCGCGCTTTTTTGATCAGTTGATGGTGCTGATGTCGTAGGGCGTCGTCTGGTACACATAGTAGTTAAGCCAGTTGGAGTACAGAAGGTTTGCGTGGCTGCGCCAGGTGACGCTCGGCTCCCTCGTGTCGTCGTCGTCTGGGAAGTAGTTCTCGGGGATGGCGGTGTCGCGCCCCGCCTCCTTGTCGCGCTGATACTCGAGTTTGAGCGTGTCCGCGTCGTACTCGCTGTGCCCGGTGATGTAGATCTGCCGCCCGAGCTTTGTCGCGAGCGCGTAGATCCCGCCCTTGTCCGAGGACGCGAGGATTTTCAGCTCCGGCACTTGCAGGATGTCTTCGCGCCGGATCGTGGTATAGCGAGACTGCGGCACCATGAAGTTGTCGTCAAACCCGCGCATGAGCATCGAACGTTTGTGCTCGATCTTATGCGGGTACACGCCGAACAGCTTGCCGCCCAAATCGTATTTCCCGATGCCGTAATGGTAGTAGAGCGCCGCCTGCGCCGCCCAGCAGATGTGAAAGGTGCTCGTGACATTCGTCTTTGACCACTCCATGATCCGGCACAGCTCGTCCCAATAATCCACCTGTTCAAAATCAAGGTGCTCGACCGGCGCGCCGGTGATGATCATGCCGTCAAATTTCTGATCCTTGATCTCGTCAAAGGTCTTATAGAATGCGAGCATATGATCAACCGGCGTGTTGCGCGATTCGTGGCTCGACATGTGAACCAGTTCGAGCTCCACCTGCAAGGGCGTGTTTCCAAGAAGCCGCGCAAGCTGCGTCTCGGTGGCGATCTTCGTGGGCATGAGGTTTATGAGCGCGATCTTCAGCGGGCGGATGTCCTGCGTGAGCGCGCGCGTCTCGGTGATCACGAAGATGTTTTCACTGAGCAAGGTCTCGGTCGCGGGCAGACTGTTGGGTATTTTAATCGGCATATCTGTACCTCCTCCATGCGCGGCTATGGGCGCTTGTTCGATGTTGTACAATCATTCGTGGAATGTTGTTGTTTGTTGTGGCTATTTCCGTTCCTCGCCCGTCACGAATGCGAGGATCTGCTGTTCGCGCAGGGCGAGCAGCACCAATAGATAGGCGAGCCCGGATGTGATCGTGACCGCCGCAAGCCGCAAAAATACGCGCAGCGTGCCGCGCATCTCAGGCAGCCAGCGGTTCATCAAAAAGCAGACCAGCGCGCTCGCCGCGCCCGCTATGAATATCTTCCCCAGATCGACCGCCGTTGATTTGAACCCGAACATGCCCATCCTTTTGCGGAACAGCACAAACATCGTTGTCATCGAAACCGCGCCGACGATCGACGTCGCGAGCGCGAGCCCGCGCACGCCCATGAGCCTTCCGAGCGCGAGGTCGAGCACCGTGTTCAAGCCCAGCGCGATGAGCGTCACGCGAAACGGCGTTTTCGTGTCCTGCATGGAGTGAAACGCGCGGCTGAGCAGATCGCGCAGCCCGAACGCGAGCACGCCGACGACGAAATACAAAAACGCGCCCGCGGTGATCGCCACGGAGGATTCGTCAAACTGCCCCCTGCCGTAGGCGAAGCGCACGATGTCGCGGCTCATCACGATCGAGATCGCGGTGATCGGCACGACGATCAGCGAGATCACCTCGATGCTGCGGTTGATGATGGCGACGATCCCCGCGCGGTCGTCAACGACGACGAGCTTGCTCACCTTGGAAAACATGACCGTGGTGATCGGCACGACGAGCACGCCCGAGACGAACGTGATCAGCCGGAAGGCGTAGTTCAACGCGGAGAGCGAGCCTGTTTCAAACTGGGAGGCGAAGAAGCTGTCGATCATGTGGTTGAGCTCGCTGACCGCCATCGATAGGATCGCGGGCACGGCGAGCACGAGCAGCCGCTGAAACAGCGGGTCGGAAAAATCGATCCGCGGCGTGTACTTGAACCAGCCCCGGAAAAAGGGGAGCTGGATCAGCACCTGCAGGATGCCCGAGGCGAACACGCCCCAGGCGATCGCGTCGATGCCGTATCGCTTTGAGAAAAATACCGCGGCGATGATCACAGAAAAGCTCAGCGGGAAGCCCGTGAGCTGCGCGGCGACGTACTTCTCCCGCGCGTTGAGCAGGCTTGAGAGCACGATGGAGATGACGTTGAAGCCGAGCGAGAGCATCATAATGCGCGTGAGCTTCGCCGTCAGTTCAATCGCCTGCGCGTCAAACCCGGGAAACACGATGTGGACGAGCGGCTTTGCGAGGGCATAGAGGAGCGCGGCGACGACAATCGACGCCACGCCGAAGATGTTGAGGGCGTTGCTCCCAAAAGCGCTCGCCGCCTTTGCCCCATGCCGCTTGTGCGATTGCATGAACAGCGGGATGAGCGTGGAGGTGATGCAGGAGTTGAACAAAAGAATCGGCAGATAGAACAGGCTGTAGGACGCGACATACGCCTCGTTTTCAAGCCCCGTGCCGAAATAGCTCGCGGTGATCATGTCGCGGGCAAATCCGCAGAGCTTGCTGAATATGATGACGACCGTTACGAGCGCCGTCGCCCGAAACACTTTCTCCGTGCGCGCCAAATTGTCACCTTCCGCATCCGTTTCTACGGATTATATCATACGCCGCCCGCGTTTGTCATGAACAATGGGTAATTCGGATATCAAATGTCCATTTTTATAGCTGGATTCGATGTGCGACGATGTCCGCACCGATCTCCACCTCGGCGGCGCAGCCGTCCTGAAGCGCGCCGGGGTTGACCAGCAGCACGCCGCCTATGCGCTCCGTATGCGCAACATGCGTGTGCCCAAACAGCGCGAGCGCCGCGCCGCAGGCTTTCGCGCGCGCCGCGAGCGGCGCGTAGGAGCGCTTCACCCCATAGCGGTCGCCGTGGGTGAGCAGCATCTTCAACTGTCCGATCGGCAACAGCATCTCGCGCGTTTCCCGGGAAAACACGTCGCAATTTCCCGCGACAGCGTGCACCGCGCGCCCGATCTTTTGCGAAAGCAGCACCGCGTCGCGATGGTAGTCGCCCAAATGCACGATATAATCATAGGCGCGCCCCTCGATGAACCGCGTGGCGCGCGCCAGCATATCGGTCGCGCCGTGCGAATCTGAAAGCACGAAGATGCGCGTCACAGCTTCTTGAGCAGCGCTTCAATCGCCCGCGCGCGGTGGGAGACGCAGTTCTTCGCCGCGTCGTCCGCCTCAGCAAACGTCAACCCGAGATCGCTTGACAGAAACAGCGGGTCGTACCCAAACCCGCCCGTCCCCCGCCGCGCGCGCAGGATTTCGCCGTCGCATTCGCCCTGCGCAAGGATGTCGTCCTTACCCGGCGCACACAGCGCAATCGCGCAAACATACTTCGCGCGCCGCGGTTCGGATACGTCCGCAAGCTCCTCGAGCAAACGCTCGTTGTTCGCCTCGTCGTCGCCATGCACACCCGCATAGCGCGCCGAGCGCACGCCAGGACGCCCGCCCAGCGCTTCGACCGCGAGCCCCGAATCGTCCGCAATCGCCGCGCAGCCGCAGCGCGACATCACATGCCGCGCTTTGATGCGCGCGTTGTCCGAGAACGTCTCGCCGTCCTCGTCGATCTCGTCGGTCACGCCCATCTCGCGCATAGAGTACACATCATACCGATCTTGCAATAGCGCGCGCAGTTCGCGCAGCTTCCCGAAGTTGTTGCTTGCGATCACGAGCCGCGGCTTCTTCCCGATTACCTCCGCCCGCGCGCCGAGCGCGGTGATCTGGGCGTCCATGAGCTGCGAAATGCCGCCCTGCGCGAGATTGACGAGCCTGTCCAGCTCATCCCGCGTATACGCGCGACCTTCGCCCGTGCCCTGCACCTCGATAAAGCCCGTCTCGCCGTTCATCTCGCGCGTCATCACAATGTTCATGTCCACCTGCGCGCTCGAATCCGCGCGGTAGTCGAGATCGAGCACACATTCGTCCTCCACTATCCCCACCGACACCGCCGCGATCTGCCGAACAATCGGCGAATCGACGAGCTCGCCCGCGCGCAGCAGGCGATCAACGGCAAGACAGAGCGCGACAAACGCGCCCGTCACCGCCGCCGTGCGCGTGCCGCCGTCCGCCTGGATCACATCGCAGTCGATGTAGACCGTCCGCTCCCCCAACCTCGAAAGGTCGCACGCAGCGCGCAGCGACCTGCCGATCAGCCGTTGGATCTCCACCCCGCGCCCGTCCTTCTTCACGCCGTCGCGCGCCTTGCGCACGGGCGTTGCGCCCGGCAGCATGGCGTACTCCGCCGTCAGCCAACCGCCCTTCCCCTTGCGAAACGGCGGCACGCCCTCCAGTACCGACGCGGTGCAGATCACGCGCGTGCGGCCGCAGGAGATCAAGACAGAGCCTGCGGCCGCATCCGTAAAGTCCGTGATCATAGAAATCGGGCGAAGTTCTCCCGTCATTCGTATTCCTCCTATCTAGGGAAACGCTGAATCAATCCCGCGCGCGCTGGCGGCTGCATTTCCGCCATCTCACGCCTGCAAAATCCTCGACGTAGCGCTACTACGCCTTTGGCTTTTACAAGCGCAATCTGACGAAAATTCAGCTCGCCATCACACACGTTCTTTCATCATTGTTTCCCTAATCGTCGTCGAAGATCATCGACGACTGCGTCTGTATGTAATCGGATTCGATGTCGCCGGCGATGTTGGCAAAGCTCGGCGTGATCAGCGTGCCCGTGCCCGGGTCATACGGCTCGCCCTCCACGAAGATGCGCACCGATTCCACGCCCTCAAACTGCGTGCAGGTCAGAACCAGCGCCTTGAGCGCGATCCTGCCGCCGTCCACATTGTCCACGATCTGCATGAACTCGCGCGTGAAGTTCACATGCGCGACGCCGTCCTCCACCGAAACGCCGATCAGGCCGCAACCGCTGGGCAGCGCCTCTTCCAGCGCGTCGCTCGCGGGGCCTTTGGCAAGCTCGAGCACCGCGGTGTTGATGTCGGGTTCGGAGAACACAAGCCTGGTCACGGGCACCACCACAGAGCCTGCCTCGCCCGGGAAGTACAGGGTCATCTTCACCGCGTTTCCGGCGGCGGAAGCGGAGACGCTCGTCGCCTCCAGGTTGATGTCGCCGCGGGTGAACACGCTCGATACGTTCGTGCCGAACTTCAAGGTTTCGAGCTTCTGCCCGCCGAACAGGAATTCGACGGATTGCACGCTCTCAAACTCGGTCAGCGCCTGAACGATGGCGGAGATCATGTTCGCCTCGGCAGCGGCGTCGTGCACATTCAGCGCGTCCTCGCTCAGATCGATCCGCGCGCGCCCGCCCTCGATGTCCAAATCCATCGTCACCTGTTCGGGGATCACCGTGCGCAGCCCGAGCCGCGCCGCCTGCATGTCGTTTTTGCTCGATTGCACCATCAGACCGAGCGTCGCCTTCGCGATGCCCTCCTCGAGCGGCACTGTGCACATCACCGGCACGAGATAGCCGTAGTTGTCCTGATAGTACACCACGGTGCCGACCCCCGCAGTCACCTGCGTCCCGCCCTTCTCGGTGGGCGCGACGGTGACATCGAGCGCGAGTTCGGTCGCACCCGGGCTGACCGCCGGCGCGACCGTCGGCTCGGGCGACAACCCGCCACCTCCGTCCACCAGCCACAGCCGCCATACGCAGACAAGCGCAATGGCGACCAGCAGCACGATCAGCGCCAGCAGGTACATCCTGCGTTGACTGACGTCGAATTTCATATTCAGAACCCTCCTCGCGCATGTCCTTCGGTTCAAATGTATTCATCTGATTCAAAAGGTAGTACGCAAGGCGCGCGCTCTGCCGCCGCAAGCTCCATTTTATCACATGCCGTTCGGTTGCGCAATCCGCGCGTTTCATATATAATGGGAACGGATCAATGACGAAGCGAGGACCACCAAAATGCCAATGGACGCGCTCACGCTGGGCTTTGTCGCGCGTGAGCTGAATCAAGCGCTCGCCGGCGCGCGCATCGACCGCGTATCCCAGCCCGAGCGCGACGAGATCATACTCGCCGCGCGCAACGCGGGCAAAAGCGCAAGCCTTCTCCTCTCCGCCAGCGCCGATTGCGCGCGCGCGCATCTGACGCAAGTGAAAAAAAATAACCCGCTCGAGCCGCCGATGCTCTGCATGCTGATGCGCAAGCACATCGTGGGCGGGCGGATCGCGTTTGTGCGGCTTGCGGAGAGCGACCGCATTTTGGAGATCGGCATCGAGCACTACGATGAGCTCGGCGAGCGCGCGGAAAAGTTGATCATCTGCGAGTTCATGGGCAGGCATTCCAACCTGATTTTTGTGGGCGGCGACGGGCGGATCATCGACAGCGCGCGCCGCGTAAGCGAGCAGATGTCCTCCGTGCGCGAGGTGCTGCCCGCGCTCCGGTACGAGCGCCCGCCCGCGCACGGCAAAATCCCCTTTGATCGGGTGGAGGAAGGCGCGCTTTTCGCCGCCCTTTCGGGCATGCACGGCGCGCTGAAATCCGCAATTTCCAAGTCGATCAGCGGGCTGTCGGCGCAAACCGCCGCCGAGCTCGCCTTCCGCGCTTCGGGCAACGAGGACGCGCGGCTGGACGAGATCGATGTCCGCGCCGCATCCGCGGCAATCGCGCAGACCTTACATGAAATCGAAGGTGAATTCGCCCCCGCCGTGCTGTACGCGGCGGACGGCGCGCCCTTCGATGTCGTCGCATTCCCCTATCGCTCGCGCGCTATGTTTGCAAGCCGCAGCTTCCCGACGCTCTCGGAGGCGATGGACGAATACTACGCCGCGCGCGACCGGATCGGGCGCATCCGCCAGAAATCATCGGCGATCCACCGCGCGCTCAAATCAAACATCGAGCGGTGCGAGCGCAAACTCGCGCTGCAGCAAGAGGCGCTCATGGGCGCGTCGCGAATGGAGGAGTATCGGCGGACGGGTGATATCATCATCGCAAGCCAACATCTGATCAAAAAAGGCATGCGCACGGCGGAGCTCATCGACTACGCGGGCGAGAACATGCCGACCGTCACCGTCGCGCTCGACGAGCGGCTTTCCCCCGCGCAGAACGCGCAGCGATACTATAAAAAATATCAGAAGGCGCGCTCGGCGCGCACGCTCGCCGCGGAGCAGATCGCGCGCACGGGCGAGGAGCTGCAGTATTTAGAGGGGCAGATGCAGAACCTCGAAACCTGCACGGACGAGCCGGCGCTGTTTGAATTGCGAACAGAGCTTGAAAAACTCGGCTACATCCGCGCAAACCACAACCGCCGGCAGATGAAACAGCTGCCCCCCTCCGAGCCGCTGCGGTTCACCTCCCCCGCCGGGCGCGCGATCCTCGTCGGCAAAAACAATGTGCAAAACGACAAGCTCACCTTCGGCGCAGCATCGGGCGATATGTGGCTGCACGCAAAGGACATGCCCGGCTCGCATGTGCTGATCCCCGGCGGAGAGGCGGACGACGATACGCTTCATATGGCGGCGCGGCTTGCGGCGAAGTATTCAAAGGGCGGCGCGGGCTCGCATGTGCCCGTCGATTACACGCCGCGCAAATATGTGAAAAAACCGTCCGGCGCGAAGCCGGGCTATGTGATCTATACGCACCAACGCACCCTGTACGTTGACCCCTACACGGAGGATTGAACATGTCCATCATCATTCAATACGGCGCGGATCGCCGCATGCAGCTTGGCGGGCTTTCGTGCGATTGCGATTGCGCGCACGAGACCCCCGATCAGGACATCTACGTTGGAAGCGACCTGATTTCGCAGATTCCCGAATTCATCCGCGCGCGCGGGCTCGGCGAGCGGTGCCTGGTCGTCATGGACGAGAACACCCGCCGCGTCGCGGGCGCGCGCGTACACGAATCGCTCCGCGCATCCGGGTTTCACGCAGACGCGCTAACATTCGCCCGCGCGGGCGAGCTTGTGCCCGACGAGACGACGGTGGGCGAACTGCTGCTCCATGTGCTGCCCGAAACGCAGTTTCTGGTGGCGGTTGGCTCGGGCACGATCACGGACGCCTGCCGCGTCGTCGCCGCGCGCTGCAAGCTGCCGTTTGTTTCGGTCGCGACCGCCGCGTCCATGGACGGCTACACCTCCGTCGTCGCGCCGCTTTTATTAAACGGCGTGAAAATCCACAGGGACGGGCCGTGCCCGGAGATCATCGTCTGCGACCTCGCGGCGCTCGCCACCGCGCCGATCGACATGGTGCGCGCGGGCGTGGGCGATGTGTTGGGCAAATACATCGCCATCGCCGATTGGCAGATCGGGCGGATCATCAACAACGAGCCCTTCTGCCCTGTCTGCGCCGAAATGGTGCTCAGCGCCGTTGACAGCGTGCTTGAACACATCGACGAGATCAAAGACCGCACCGCGCGCGGCATGCAGCTGCTCATCGAAGCGCTTTTGATCGCGGGGCTTACGATACTGATCGTCGGGCATACGCGCGCGGTCGCCTCCGTGGAGCACAACATCTCGCACTTTGTGGAGATGAAGATGCTCGAACGCTTCAGCAAAGCGCCCGCGCACGGCGAGACGGTCGGCGTGGCGACGCGCCTGGTCTACCCCATATTCAAGGAATTTGCCGCCTCCGACCTCTCCGGCGTGGATGTCCATGCCCTGCGCCCCATGCCCGAGGACGCGCGCCGCGCGTGGATGCTGCATGCATATGGCGAAATCGCCGCAAACGCCATCATGGACGAAAACCCCGGCGATTTCCTCACCACCGAAGAATTGCACAGGCGCGCGCAGCGCGCGATTGCGCGGTTTGACGAAATCCGCGCGGTGATCGACCGCATGCCGCCGCTTGAGGCGATCGAGCAGGCGATGGATCGGCTCGGCGCGCTGCGCACCATGGCGGAGCTCGGCGTCGAAATCGGCATCGAGCGCATGGCGATGCACGCCGCGAAGGATTATCGCACCCGCTATACGCTGTTTAAGACGATCGACGAGCTCGGCTTGTCGGACAAATTCCTCGGCGACCACCCCATCGGTTAAGGAGCTTCACATGCAGGACGACGATAGACTCATCACCACGGGCTTCCGAACGGAGGAGGACGAGCAGGAGCGATCGCTCAGACCGCGCACCCTCGCGGAATACTACGGGCAGACGAAGATCAAGGACAGCCTGGGCGTATTCATGCAGGCTGCGCTCGCGCGCCGCGAACCGCTCGATCACCTGCTTCTGTACGGTCCGCCCGGGCTTGGAAAGACCACGCTCGCGGGCATCATCGCCTCCGAGATGGGGCGCAACATCCGCATCACCTCCGGTCCCGCGATTGAGCGACCGGGCGACCTCGCCTCGATCCTCACCAACCTCGCGACGGGGGATGTGCTGTTCATCGACGAGATCCACCGGCTCAGCCACGCCGTCGAGGAGGTGCTCTACCCCGCGATGGAGGATTACGCCATCGACATCATCATCGGCAAAGGTCCTTCCGCGCGCTCGATCCGGTTGGATTTGCCGCAGTTTACGCTGATCGGCGCGACGACGCGCGCGGGCATGCTCACTTCCCCATTGCGCGACCGCTTCGGCATCAGTTTTCGGCTCGAACTTTACACGCCGGAGGAGCTTTCGAGCATCATACTGCACTCCGCGCGCATCCTCAAAGTTGCGTGCGACCGCGAAGGCGCGCTTGAGATCGCCGGGCGTTCGCGCGGCACGCCGCGCATCGCGAACCGGCTGATCCGCCGCATCCGCGACTATGCGCAGGTGAAGGCGGATGGCGAAATTGACCTCGCCATCGCGCGCGAGGGGCTCGAGATGCTCGAAGTGGACGCGCTCGGGCTTGACGGCACGGATCGCAAGATGCTGACCACCATGATCGAGAATTTCGGCGGCGGACCCGTGGGACTGGACACCCTCGCGGCGTCCACCGGCGAGGATGCGACCACCATCGAGGATGTGTACGAGCCCTACCTTTTACAACTGGGGTTTATCGTGCGCACCTCGCGCGGGCGCATGGCGACCACGCTCGCCTATGAGCACCTCGGCAAAACGCCGCCCAACCCCGACCCCAACACCAGCCAGACGAGGATGGACATTTAAATGATGAAAACCTCCGATTTCCTGTACACGCTGCCCGAGTGCAGCATCGCCCAGTCCCCCGCCGAGCCGCGCGACCATTCCCGGCTCATGGTACTATCCAGACAAAACGGCGAGATTGCGCACAGGCGCTTTGATGACATCCTCGACTATCTCAACCCCGGCGACGCGCTCGTCATCAACGAAACGCGCGTCATCCCCGCGCGATTGATCGGCGTGCGCGTGCCCTCGGGCGGCGCGTGCGAAGTGTTTTTGCTCAAACAGCTCGCGCCCAAACGCTGGGAGACGCTGGTTCGCCCCGGACGGCGGCTGCGCGCGGGCGCGCGGGTCAGCTTCGGCGAAGGGCGGCTCACCGCGACCATCGGCGAAACCACCGCCGCGGGCGGGCGCATCGTCGAATTTGCGTGCGAGGGCGCGTTTGAAGCGGCGCTTGACGAACTGGGCGAGATGCCGCTGCCCCCCTATATCCACGAGACGCTCGCCGACCGCGCGCGCTACCAAACCGTGTACGCAAAGCGCGACGGTTCCGCCGCCGCGCCCACCGCGGGGCTGCACTTCACGCCCGCGCTGCTCGAGCGCATCCGCGAAAAGGGCGTGGAGATCGTGCCGGTGCTCTTACATGTCGGGATCGCGACCTTCCGCCCCGTGAAGGTGGAGGATGTGACGCAGCACGAGATGCACGCGGAATATTATGAGGTGACGCAGGACGCCGCCGCGCGCGTGAACGCTGCGCGCGCACGCGGCAATCGCGTGATCGCCGTGGGCACAACGAGCGTGCGCACGCTCGAATCCGCCTGCGTTGATGGCGCGCTCGTCGCGCGGGCGGGCGAGACGGACATCTTCATCTATCCCGGCTACCAGTTTCAAATGGTGGACGCGCTGATCACAAATTTCCATCTGCCTGGCTCGTCGCTGATCATGCTCGTCAGCGCGTTCTACGGGCGGGAAAACACGCTCGCGGCGTATGAAACCGCCGTGCGCGAGGGCTATCGATTCTACTCGTTCGGAGATGCGATGCTGATCCGCTGAACCGAGATTGCACATTCGACCGAAGGGCATGCGCCCAGAAGCAAGGAGGCCATCATGAAAAAGCAGATATATCACATCATCAATTTCGGCAATCGGAAGAGGAGAGATCTGCTTTTATGGGAAAGATCATCAATTTGGGCATCCTTGCACATGTTGACGCCGGAAAGACCACGCTGACAGAGGCGATCCTGCACGCCGCGGGCGCGGTGCGCGTGGCGGGGCGTGTGGACGCGGGCACGACCATCACAGATTCCATGGCGGTGGAACGCGCACGCGGCATCACGGTGCGCGCGGCGACCGTTTCGTTTCCATACAAGGGCGCGAAGGTGAATTTGCTCGACACACCCGGGCACATGGACTTCATCGCCGAGGTGGAGCGCGCGCTGCGCGTGCTTGACGCCGCGGTGCTCGTCGTTTCCGCGCGCGAAGGCGTGGAAACGCAGACGCGCCGGCTGTTCGCCGCGCTTCAATCCCTGCATATCCCCACATTCATTTTCATCAATAAACTTGACCGCGCGGGCGCAGACCCGGACGCGGCGCTTGCTCAAATCCGCAAGCTGCTCACCCCGAGCGCGCACCCCATGCAGCGAAGCGCCGGCGTAGGCACATCCGCGCCATCCGTGTGTATGCTGCCGATCGAAGCAATGGCGGATGCGCTCATCGAATCCGACGACAACCTTCTCGAAACCTTTGTCGATGGCGGCGCGATCACGCCCGAGATGCTGCACGCCGCGCACGCGCGCGCCGTGGCATCCTGCGCGCGCTGCCCCGTGCTGTATGGCGCGGCGCTCAAGGAGACGGGCATCGTCGAGCTCCTCGACGCCATCGTCTCGCTCGCGCCGGGCGCGGATGCGCCGGATCACCCGCTCGCCGCGGAGGTGTATCAGGTGGCGCGGCTGCCGCGGCTCGGCAGGGTCTGCTATGCGCGCGTGTGGAGCGGCACGCTACGGCGCGGCGCGCAGATATTGCACGCGGATCAATGGCTGCGCGTCAAGCAACTGATGCGGCTGTCGGACGCGCGCATGGAGAGTGTCGATGCCGTGCCGCCCGGCGACATCGCGGCGCTTGTCGGGCTGGACGCGCTGAAGATTGGCGATATGATCTCGAATGAACCGCATCGCATGCAATCGCGCGACACCAGCATTGCGCAGCCGCTTTTGTACAGCCGCGTGTCGTGCGACGCCGCCGCGCGCGGGGATGTGCTCGCCGCGCTGCGCGAGCTCGCCGATGAAGACCCGCTGTTGCAAGTGGAGATCAGCCCGTTCACGGGCGAAATCATCATCCGCATCTTCGGCGAGGTGCAGATGGAGATCATCGTCACGTTGATGCGCGAGCGGTTCGCGCTCGACATCGCGCTCGGCGAACCGCGCACCATCTACCGCGAAAAGCCGCGCGGCACGGGCACGGGGGAGATCGCATGGCGCGAGACGAACTACGCCGCCGCGCTCACCCTCGCCATCGAGCCCTGTGATTCAAGCGGAATCGAGTACCGGTCGCAGGTCGATTCCGGCTATCTCCAGCAATCCTTCCAAATCGCGGTGCGCGACGGCGCGCTCGAAGCCCTGCGCCGCGGCGTGTACGGCTGGCAGGTGTTCGGCGCGCGCGTCACGCTCACCGGCGCGGTGTACGATTCCGTCACAAGCACCCCCGCCGATTTCCGGAGCATCGCGCCGCTCGCCGTCCACCGCGCGCTTGCCGCCGCCAATACGGTGATTTACGAGCCCTTCGTGCGCTACGCGCTGACCGTGCCGTCGGACTGCGCCGCGCGCGCGGCGTATGACATCAGCGCGATGCGCGGCGAGATCGCGCGCACCGTCCCCATGTCCGACCGCATCATGTACGAGGGCGAGATGCCGCTCGAAACCGCGCGCAGCTATCCGCGCGCGCTCGCGGCGTACACCAAGGGGCTCGGCATGTTTGAGATGCGCCCGGCGAATGACCGGCGATACCCCGGATCGCCCGAGGCGATGGCGCGCGAGGGCTATGATCCCACGAACATTGAAAAATACCTGTTGCAAAAGGCGGGGCGGATCACCTGATCTCCCCAAAACACGAACCGCCCTCCGGATCAAACCGAAGGGCGGTCTTTCTTTTCTTCCATTGGCGCTCTCACGCCTCGATCAATTCGCGTATGCTGCCCGCGGCGTCAATCTCATCGCGCCCGTGCGCGATGATGCGCAACCGCGTGCCCCCGCGTATTTCCAGCGACAGTATGCCGATGAGCGAACCCAGCACCACGCGCTTGTTATCCAGTTCCAGCTCCGTGACCGAATCGAATTTGGACGCACGTTGGATGATCTCCACCGCCAAATCCGGCGTTATGCCTTCGGCGGCACGGAACGTCGCCTCCAGCGTTACCATATTTCACACTCCTTTTATTACAAATCGGCGGCATCGTCCGCCGATCCATCCTTCCATTCAACACCGCCCGCGACTCTCACAGCTCGATCTCATCGCCCGAGCGCAATTTGCCCGCGATATCCGCAATCCGCCTGAGCCGATTGTTCACTCCGGATTTGCCAAGCGGCGGCGTCATCATTTCGCCCAGTCCCGCAAGCGAAATATCCGGGTTCTCCATCCGCATCATCGCCACGCTGCGCAGCGATTCCGGCAGCCGATCCAGCCCCAGCTCCGATTCGATGGTCTGGATGTCCGCGATCTGCCGTTCGGCGGAGAGCATCGCGCGGTTGATGTTCGAGTTGTCGCAGTTGACCTGCCGAGTGATGTTGTTTCGCAGCTCCTTCGCGATTTTGATGTTTTCAAACGCCAACACGCTCGCATGCGCGCCCAAAACCGTCAGCACATCCGAAACCGCCTCGCTGCCTTTTAAGTATACCACTTCTTTTGACTTTCTGCAAGTATATTTTGCAGTAATTTTATAATATTCGAGTGATTCTATAATGCTTTGTGCGAATTGCTCATTCGGCGCGGCAAATTCTATATGATATGACTTCTCCGGGTTGGAAATGGTTCCGCAAAACAGGAATGCCGCGCGCAAATATGCCGCGCGGCAGCGGGGATCGGCAAAAAGCGTCGGTGCGGGCGCCATGCGCACCCCGAACAGCGCATTGGGGTCGATAAGCCCCGCTTCGGCAAGCAATGTGTGCGCGTCCCCGTCGGGGATCAACAATCGATAGCGCGTCAGCGCACGAAAACGGTCGGTCTTCACCACGCGGATCTCACCGATCACGCCGTAGTATTTTTTAATAAGCGTGAAGTAGCGGCGAATCGTCGTCGCCTCCGGCGCGCTGAGCGCAAGCCGGTACACCCCTTGCCCGCGAAAGGAAATGCCGCCGGACGCGATCAGCGCGGCGGCAAGCTCGGCACGCGCACAACAGGCGCGGTCTATTTCGGCGTGCGCGATTTCGCTGCGCGCGTCTGCGGCAAATGACATGTTTCCTCCCCCACGATGCGAACCTCGGGCTCAAGCGTCACGCCGCTCTCGGCAAGGACGCGCGCCCGTATCCGATCGATCAAATCCAGTACGTCGCGCGCGGTGGCATCGCCCATGTTCACGATGAACCCCGCGTGCTTCTCGCTCACCATCGCGCCGCCGACGCGCTCGCCCTTGAGTTTCGCCTGCTCGATCAGCGCGCCCGCAAAATACCCGATGGGGCGCTTGAACATCGAGCCCGCGCTTGGGTACTCCAGCGGCTGCTTCTCCCTGCGGCGCGCGTTCAAATCGCGCATCTTCTCGCGGATTTCCTGCGGATCACCCGGCGCGAGCGCCATCTCCGCCCACAAAAGGATGCTCCCCTCGCAGAGCACGCGCGTCGTGCGGTAGCCCATCTCCATCTCCTCGCGCGTGTAGGTACAAATTTTAGCGTCCTTGAGCACGCGCGCGGAGACGAGCACATCCGACATCTGCCCGCCGTATGCCCCCGCGTTCATTGCAACGCCGCCGCCGAGTGTGCCGGGGATGCCGGACGCGAACTCCAGCCCCGTCAGCGCGTGCTCGAGCG
>JBMNUA010000034.1:0-15437 GCA_050945995.1 Christensenellales bacterium | reverse complement strand
CGTGCGCCTCCAAAAACGCGCGCTTGTAGATGCCGCTCCAGGTGTTCATGGTGAAAAAGAACGGCGTCGCGTCCTCAAAGGGGTTGACCACGCGGTTGTAGTAGGATCGATCCCTGCCCGCGATGGCAATGTAGCGCGTCACGCGATCCACGCCGTCGCCCCAGAAGTTGTGGTAATCCGCCTTGATGATGTCAAGGTCGTTCTCCGCCGCGATGGTGTAGAGCGTGTCGTACATGTCCGCGCGGATGAAATCGTCCGTTTCGAGAATCGCGACGTATTCGCCGCGCGCCGCGCGCATCCCCACGTTCATGGAATGCCCGTATCCGCTGTTTTCCTTATCGATGATGACGATGCGCGGGTCGATCGCGGCGTAGTTTTGCAATATCTCAAGCGAGCGGTCGGTCGAGCCGTCGTTGACGCAGATGATCTCGATGTCGGTCAATGTCTGCGCGCGCGCGGATTCGACGCACTCCGGCAGATACCGCGCCACATTGTACACGGGCAGCACCACCGAGACCTTCGGATGCTCCGCGCGCACATGCGAGAAGGATTCCCGCGCGATACGATCCATGATCTCCTCGCGCGCGTCCGCGCCCTTCAGGTGCGCAAACCCATCCAGCGCGCGCGCGAACTGCCGGTCGTTCTCGCCGCCGGTCACATTGGACAAATACAGCCCGGTCTTCTGGCTGTCGCCGACAAATTCCGTCGGCGTCTGCTCGGCGGCGAGCGCCACCGGCGTGCCCGCGCATACCGCCGCGATTTTCAGCCACAGATCGTCCGCGTTCAGGCAGTATTCGCGCACGGCGCCTGCGTCAAACACCGCCGGATCGAGCGAATGCGGGGGATAGAGCACGCCGCCCACCCCGGTTGCGATGTAGTCCATGTGCGGCTCGTGCAGCCGCGCGGGGTACTCCTTGATCCATTCGAGGTACGGCGCGATGGTGCCGTCGGGATGGAACATGATTTTGTGGATGCGCATAGCGCTGATCGCGCGCGGGTTTGCCAGATAGGCGCGCAGCAGCGTCTCAACCAAATCCTCGGGGTACACCGCGTCGTCGTCAATCGTGATCACGATGTCTTCCGGGTATTCCTGCATCGCGTAAAAATATTTCTTGTGCGGGCGCAGATCGTCGCACCAGCGGATGCCCAGCCCGCGCTCGCAAAGCGCGAGGAGCGCCGGCGGAAGCTCCGCCTCGCGCTGCGGAAACTGCTCCTCCGCCAGGTATAACAGCACCCGGTTCGCGAGTTCTGTCTGCGAGAGGATCGGCTCGAGCGCCTCGGCGACATAGGGGATGCGGGCGGGAAAGGATGTCAGCGAGATGGTGACCTCGGGCATCTGCGCGCGGTCAATCGCGGGCGCGTCGAGCTCCTGATCGACCTGATCTGTCGTCCAATCCTCCGTCTTCTTTTGCTTTATCAACATGCGTACCTCCCGAACAAGTAGATTTATCGGATGAAATATTTTGGCGCGGCGGCATATCAAAGCATGGATCGCATTGAGAAGGGAACTTCTCGCTGCGATCCCGCTACATCTATATCATGCTGCCCAAATGCATCCCACGATTGCCCGCGGAGATGCGCTTCGCGGCAATTGTTCGTGTTTCTGCATTTTTCGCGTACAAATATACAAAATTTGTATATATCTCCTTCACATAACTTCACACATTATACATAATATCCGCGCCGGTGTCAACGCCGCGGCAGGGCTGGCGCATGGCATCTCTGTTAAGAAAAAAAGAGGGTTTGCGTGAAAGCAAACCCCCCAGACGGTAGACAAACCTCGTTTCCCCCTCGGGGATGCATGAAGGGGCTGTGAAGCCCCTTCATCTTCCGATCCGAAGGTTGGTTTGCCGGAGGCAAACCAAGTCACTGCGCGACCGCGTCGAACGAATTGAAAATTCGGTCGACGCGCCCAAGCGGCGGCGTGTACGTCGCCGAGGAGCGTTCATTTTGAACGCTTCCTTGCGGAATTTTCCAGTGCACCGCAGGTGTGCGGGAAAATTCTGAACTCCGAGAAATGCGCCCTTGCATTTCTCGGACAGCGTGTCGGCTTTGCCGACACGCGGAGAATCGAGCGATCGCAATGATCGCCCGATCCGGAAGGCTTTCCCAGTCAGCTTGCGCGCGTCAGCGAAGCGTCGTCGCATTGCGCGTGATCGAGAGTATGTCGTCGCGGAAGTCCTCGAGCATCTCCCCGGCGCGCACGCGGTCGGACATGTCGTACACCCGCGTCACGTCCGTCTCATCGGCGGTCACCGCCACGGTTTCGATGTTCGGGTCGGCATCCTTCACCACGCCCGCGATCATCTCGCGGATGCGCTCGGTCATTTCGCCCTGATACGCCTGGTCAAACCGCACGCCCACAAGGGCGGTGTTCCCGGCGATAAGCACGCGCGCCTCCGTCACCTCGGAGAGCTGGGAAACCGCGTTTTCCACCTGCTGCGCGCTGGTCTGCCAATCAAACGCGCCCTGCTGCGGCGTGTCCGTGGGTTGTCCCGCTGCGCCGGGCATGCCGGGCGCGCCGGGCGTTCCGGCATCGATGATCGTCGGCGCGGGGGTGGCGACCTCGTCGTCGCCGGTGTTCATGCAGCCCGCAAGCGAAAAAGCGAGCAGGGCGGCCAGAGAAATTGCGAGTAATTTGCGTGGAAACATGGATTTCATTCCTCCTTGCGCTGCATATTGTGCGCAGATCAGATCGATTTATCCACACCCCGCCCATCAATTTACCGCCACACCCGTCGCGGCTTTGAGGATGCTCGCCCACAGCCCTTCGCCCTGCGCGCGCACCTTCATGCGCTTCCCGGCGGAGGTAAACACGATGGTCGCGCCGTCCGCGCCGCGCCGGTAGATGTCCGCGCGGTCGGTGTCGCAGATCACAAGCGTCAAATCCGGCGCGCCGCGCACGGGCAGGTATGCGCCCACCGCGCGCTCGCGCATGTAAAAGCTCAACTGCGTATACCGATCGGGATCGACCTCGTACTGCGCGCCGCCATGCGTTGCGACAATCGTGCGCGCGGGGTCGCCCGGCGCGTAGTCGAGCGCGGCGGCGTTGAAGGCAAGTTTCAGCCGATTGTTGTATAGATCCCCCGTGCGCCCGGCGGCAATCAGCATGACAAGCGCGATCGCCGCCGCGACGATCATAACGCCAAGGAGGATCACAAGCCACCGCCACATGTTGCGCATGCGTCAGTCCTCCTCCCGGTAGAAGGTGCAGCCGCCGATGAACTCGCGCAAAATCGAGTTCACGGGGATCTCGTCCTCGACATCCGCCGTGCGGATATAATTGAGGAATTTTACCAGCCGCCGCGCCATGGTATAGCAGGCGCTCTCGGGCTGCACCGCGCGAAGCAGCGGGTAGACGTACTTTTTCATAATCGGCAGCTCGTAGGTGAGCGACGAATTGAACATCGCGTCCGCGTGCTCCTGATAGGGGAAGATGTAGATTTCCTCGCCCCGGCGCACGCTCTCCCAGCGCTCCATCGTCTCCTCCGGGGGCGTGCCGCGAAACAGGTAGTCGCGCACCATGCGCCGCAATAGCCGCGCGTCGGTGGTGCGGATGCGGTTGTGGTCGTCCAAATTGAGCGTCGTCAGCGCGGAGACATAGATTTTGAACTTCATCTCGCGCGGCACCAGGCTCGTCAGCTCGTCGTTTAGCCCGTGGATGCCCTCGATGATGATCGGCTCGTCCTCCAAAACGCGCATCGCATGCGTCTGCGCCCGGCGCGTGCCGGTGACAAAGTCAAACTCCGGCGCTTGGATCGTGTCCCCGCGCAGCAATTGGAGCAGATGCTCGTTGAGCAGCTTGATGTCCAAAATATCGAGCCGCTCGAGGTCGCGCATGCCGTTTTCGTCCACGGGCACCATCTCGCGGTTGATGAAATAATCGTCCAGCGACACCTTGCCCGGGCGCTTGCCCAGCACCTTGAGCGCGATTTGCAGCCGGTGCGCGAACGTGGTCTTGCCCGAGGACGAGGGACCCGCGATCAGGATCACCCGCGCGCCGGATTCCACGAACTCATCGGCGATCTTCGCGACCGCGCGCTCGTGCAGCGCCTCGTTGACGCGTATGAATTCGCGCAGCCGCCGTTTTTCGACCATCTCGTTGAGGTCGGCGGCGTTCGAGCAGCCGAGGATGGCGTTCCAGCGATTGGATTCCGCAAAGGTGCGCGCGATCTTGGGCATGTCCTGAAACTGCGCGACCTGCGCGGGGTTTGCCTTGTCGGGCATCATCAAAACCATGCCGGGGAAGTAGAGCCGCAAATCGCACACCGCGACCGCGGCGGTCGAAGGCGCCATCTCGCCGTAGAAATACTCGTACATGTCGCCCAGTTTATAGAAGCAGAAGTTTTCGTAGCGGCGGTATTTCATCAGCCGCAGTTTGTCGGTCTGCCCCGTCTCGCGGAAGTAGTTGACCGCATCCGCCTTCGTCGCGTCCTTGCGGGTGATCGGCAGATCCGCGTCGATGATCGCGCGCATCTGCGCGCGGATGTCCGCCACCTGCTGCGTCGTCAAAATGCCCTCGTGGATGTAGCAGTACAGCCCCTGCCCGAACGAGTGCTCGATGCGCACGCGCGCGTCGGGCAGCACCCGCTTGACCGCCGCGAGCAGCACGAACTGGAGCGTGCGCTCGTAAATCCTGCGCCCCTCCTCGTCCTTGTAGGTGATGATCCCCACATCCGCGCCGCCCTCCGCCTCCGCGTTGAGCGAGATCGTCGCGCCGTTTTTGTGCACGCCAAGCGCGCCATCCATCGCGCCCAATTCCCGAAACAGCGCGGCGTATGTCGTGCCGCCCGCGCATTCCACTTCTTTTCCGTTGATTCTGAGCTTCATATGATCCTTTCTCTTCACTCAAGACTCAAAACATGCGAACCGAAGGCATCGCGTTGAGCTCAAGCCCCGCCGGGTCGCGCCTGAGTATATCATAGTATGCCGCCGCGCCGATCATGACGGCGTTGTCGGTGCACAAAGAGAGCGGCGGAATGAACACCTCGAGCCCCGCCTGCGCGCCCGCGCGCGCGATCTCGCGCCGCAACAGCCGGTTCGCCGCCACGCCCCCGGAGATCGCAAGCCGCCCGACCCCCGAATCGACCGCCGCCGCCACGGATTTCTCCACGAGCAGCGATACCACCGCGCGCCGAAACGACGCGGAAAAATCCCGCTCGTCAATCGCCTCGCCCCGCGCGCGCATGTTGTGCGCGCGGTTGATCACCGCCGTTTTCAGCCCGCTGAACGAAAAATCGTACTTCCCGCTGGTGTGCGGGCGCGGGAACGCATACGCGCTGTCGTCGCCCTCCTCCGCCAATTTGTCCAGAAGCGGACCGCCCGGGTAGGGGATGCCGATCACCCGCGCCACCTTGTCAAACGCCTCGCCCGCCGCGTCGTCAATCGTCGCGCCGAGCACCTCGTATTCGCCGTAGTCGCGCACGCGCAGGATGTGGCTGTGCCCGCCGGAGGCGACCAGCGACACAAACGGCGGCTCGAGCGCGGGGTGCGCGATGTAGTTCGCGCTCACATGCCCCTCGATGTGGTTGACCGCGATCAAGGGAAGCGCGCGCGCATAGGCAAACGCCTTCGCCCACGACACGCCCGTGAGCAGCGCGCCCACAAGCCCCGGACCGCAGGTGACCGCCACCGCGTCGATGTCGTCCATGGTAAGCGCCGCGCGCGCGAGCGCCTCGTCCAACAGCGGATCGATCGCCTCGACATGCATCCGCGAGGCGATCTCGGGCACGACGCCGCCGTAGAGCGCGTGCGCGTCGATCTGCGAGGCGATCGCGCTTGAAAGCGCGCGCCGCCCGTTTTCGACCACCGCCATCGCCGTCTCGTCGCACGAGGTCTCGACCGCGAGGATGCGCGCGCGCGCGCCGCCCCGGATTTCCGCCGTCTTTTCGCGCACCTGCGCCGCGTAATTCGTCATAGCTTTCCCTTCTTCGTTGGAAGATACGATGCCGCGCCCGCAGCCGCGAACACCAAAAGCGAAGCAAGCGCCGCGCGCATGCCGAGCCGCGACGCAAGCTGCATAAAAAACCGCTCCGGGAACATGCGGATCAATCGATCGGTCGCGGGGTCGAGCTGCCACAGATCGTTTGAAAACAGCGCATGGTGCATCGCCGTGAACGCGCCGTTGAAATCAATCGCCGCCCAGATTCCTACAAGCAGAATCGGGAGCGCGAACAGCGCGCCGCCCATCGCCGCACCGCCGCGCAGCGCACGCCGCCAATCGGCGTTTTTATAAAGCGCGGTCGCCAGAAGCAGAATCCCCAATATCCCCGCTGCCGCGCACGCTTTGCGCCCGAGCGCGAACAAATGGTAGACATCCGCCATGTGCAGCACATCGCGCGCGCTGAACCGCGCCGCGCCGTCCAGCGCGGACGCGTCCCCGCGCAGGTACCGCGCGAGCATGCGGTTATAACCTTCCAATTCCGCCGGCGAGAGCCCCGCGTCCACCGCCTGCGCCCGCTGCACCCGCCCGTACTCCGCGTCACTGACTGCGCCCGTCAAAAACGCGCCGAGCGCAGCCGCGAACAGGATCGCAGCGATGCCCATCGCCGCGGCGAGCGTCCGTCCATGCCGCGCCATCACAGCATTTGCAAATACGCGGTGATAAAGCCCTCGAGCTTGCCGTCCATGACCGCCTCCACGTCGCCCGCCTCGTGCCCGGTGCGCAAGTCCTTGACCAATTTATACGGCTGGAACACATACGAGCGGATCTGGCTGCCCCACTCGATCTTCTTCATCTCGCCCTTGATGTCGCCCATCTGCTCCTGCCGCTGCTGTTCCCGCAGCTCCGCGAGCCGCGCGCGCAGCCAGCGAAAGCAGGTCTCCTTATTTTGGATCTGGCTGCGCTCGTTCTGGCACTGCACGACGATGCCCGTCGGCAGATGCGTGATGCGCACCGCCGAGTCCGTGCGGTTGACGTGCTGCCCGCCCGCGCCCGATGCGCGGTAGGTGTCGATCCGGATCTCCTCGGGCTTGATCTCGATCTCGCCGTCGTCCTCGATCACGGGGGACACGTCCAGCGACGCAAACGAGGTGTGCCGGCGCGCGTTCGAGTCAAAGGGTGATATGCGCACCAGCCGGTGCACGCCGCGCTCGCACTTCAAATATCCGTATGCATAGTCGCCCGTCAGCTCAAACGACACGGACTTGATGCCCGCCTCGTCGCCGTCCAACCGGTCGATCTCCTTGATCGAAAAGCCCATGCGCTCCGCGTACCGGCTATACATGCGGTACAGCATGCCCGCCCAGTCCTGCGCCTCCGTGCCGCCCGCGCCCGCGTGCAGCGAGAGGATGCAGTTGCGCGCGTCGTACTCGCCGGTGAGCAATGTCGTCAGCCGCAGGGCTTCCAGCTCCTCTTTCATGCCCTCCAGCTCCGCGCGGACTTCCTCCGCCATCGCGCGGTCGTTCTCGTCCTGCGCGAGCTCCATCATCACCTCGATGTCCTCCGCGCGCGCGATCAGACCTTCGTAATGGCTGATCTTCGACTCCGCGCGGTGCGCGTCCGCCGATACCTTCGTCGCGCGCGCCATCTCGTCCCAGAAGCCCGGCGATGCCATGTCCTCCTGGTGCTCGATCAATTCGTCTCGCAATCGCTCGATGTCCAGCGATTTGCCCGCTTCCTCGATCCTTTTTTGCACGTCCGCTAGCTGCGCGCGGAAGCCGTCCAATTCCATCATAGATATCACGCCTCCTTTGGGGGGGGAACGGGGGACGGGGAACGGCGAGGGCGCTGCCCTCGCGCTCCCGCTCAAGGGCTGTCGCCCTTGAGAATCCCATGCAGGGGGAATAAATAAGAAACAACCGTCGTCGCCATGGGGCCCCAACCCCATGTCAACGAATGATGCGCATTCGTCATCCCGGGGCTGGGCCCACGGGGTGACGACGAATCTGCTATATCAACCTATCCCAGTTTGGGTTTCCAAAGGGACAATGTCCCTTTGGCGGGAGCGCGAGGGCAGCGCCCTCGCCGTGCCTCCGTCTTCCCCCGTCTCTCCCCCGCCCTAAGCGGTCTTCCCGCAGCAGTTCTTGTACTTCTTGCCGCTGCCGCAGGTGCAGGGATCGTTGCGCCCGACCTTCACGCCCGCCTGCGCAGGTCTGCGCGCGACGTGCTCGTCCGCGCCGCCGTGTGATGCGGCGACGGGCGTCGCGACCTGCTTGCGCTCGGTCTCCTGTCGCGCGATGACGGTGAAATAGAGCCGCCGCGTGGTATCCTCCTGGATGAGCCGGATCATCTCGTCGAACATCTCAAAGCCCTCGAGCTTGTACTCGACGATGGGATTTCGCTGCCCGTATGCGCGCAGCCCGATGCCGTCGCGGAGCTGATCCATGGCATCGATGTGATCCATCCAGCGCATGTCCACCGCGCGAAGTAGCGCCACGCGCTCGAACTCGCGCATGTCGAGCCCGCCGTCCGCCCACATCCGCTCGCGCTCGGCGTAGATTGCGCTCGCGCGCTCGTTGAGCGCATCGGCAAACGCCTCGCGGGTGACATCGGTCAGCCCCTCGCGTACCTTGCGCACTCCGTCTTTGTCGATGCATAGCGCCTCGAGGTACTCGGCGAGCGCGTCGATGTCCCAATGCTCGAAGCCCGCCTCGTCGGGCGCGGCGCGCTTGACCGCCTCGGCGACGAGGTTGACTCGCATCTCGACGACCGCCTCGTGCATGTCCTCGCCATGGAGCACCTGCCGCCGCTGTCCGTAGATCAGCTCGCGCTGCTGGTTCATCACATCGTCGTACTCGAGCACATGCTTTCGCATGTCGTAGTTGCGCGATTCGACGCGCTTTTGCGCGTTCTCGATCTGCTTGGATACGATGCGGTACTCGAGCCGCACCTCCTGGTTCGGGTCCATCTTCTCGAGCATGGGTCGGAACCGGTCAGAGCCGAACAGCCGCATGAGATCGTCCTCGAAGGAGATGAAAAACTGGGACGACCCGGGGTCGCCCTGCCGCCCGGCGCGCCCGCGCAGCTGGTTGTCGATGCGCCGCGATTCGTGCCGCTCCGTGCCGATGATGTGCAGCCCGCCGCAGGCGACGACCTCGGCGTGCCCCGCTTTCGTCTCGACGGAGAACTTCGTCATGTATTCAGAAAACGCCTCGCGCGCCTTGCGCGTCTCCTCGCTGATGTCCTCGGCGTGCCCGATCGCATCCTCGATCACCTCGTCCGCGTAGCCCGCAAGCCGCAGCTGCCGGCGCGCCATGAACTCGGCGTTCCCGCCCAGCAGTATGTCCGTGCCGCGCCCCGCCATGTTCGTGGCGATGGTCACCGCGCCCTTCTTGCCCGCCTGCGCGACGATCTCGGCTTCCTTTTCGTGGTACTTTGCGTTGAGTACCTCGTGCGGCACGCCGCGCAAGGACAGCATCCGGCTCATCATCTCGGACACTTCGACCGAGACCGTGCCCACGAGCACCGGCTGCCCGGTCGCGTGGCGCGCGATGACCTCCTCGGCGACCGCCTCGTACTTCGCCTTGCGGGTGATGTACACCGCGTCGTTCATGTCGTTTCGGATCATCGGCTTGTTCGTGGGGATCGTCACCACGTCCAGCCGGTAGATGCCGCGGAACTCCTCCTCCTCGGTCTTGGCGGTTCCCGTCATGCCCGATAGCTTTTTGTACATGCGGAAATAGTTCTGGAACGTGATCGTCGCCAGCGTCTTGGACTCGCGCTCGACCTTCACATGCTCCTTCGCCTCGATCGCCTGATGCAGCCCGTCGGAGTAGCGCCGCCCGACCATCAGCCGCCCCGTGAACTCGTCCACGATCACGACCTGCCCGTCCTTTACGACGTAGTCCACGTCGCGCTTCATCATCACATTCGCGCGCAGCGCGGCGAGGATGTGGTGGTGCAGATCGGTGTTCTCGGGGTCGGTCAAATTTTCGATGTCGAAGTAGGATTCGGCTTTGCGCACGCCCTCCTCGGTGAGCGTGATGTGCTTTTCCTTCTCGTCGCGCTCGTAATCGCCGGGCGCTTCGGGGTTCTCCTTGTCGGTTTTTTCGCGCAGGCGCTGCACGAACCGGTCGGCGCGTGCGTAGAGATCGGTGGACTTGTCCCCGTGCCCGGAGATGATCAGCGGCGTGCGCGCCTCGTCGATTAAGATGGAGTCCACCTCGTCCACGATCGCGAAGTGCAACGGTCTTTGCACCATGCGCTCCTTGTAGGTGACCATGTTGTCGCGCAAATAGTCGAAGCCGAACTCGTTGTTCGTGCCGTAGGTGATGTCGGCGGCGTAAGCGCGCTGCTTTTCGTCCGCTTCCTGCCCGTGGCTGATCAGCCCGACCGTCATCCCCAAAAAACGGTATACGATGCCCATCCACTCGCTGTGGAATTTGGCGAGATAGTCGTTGACGGTGACGATGTGCACGCCGTTTCCGGACAGCGCGTTCAGGTACGCGGGCATGACGACGGTCAGCGTCTTGCCCTCGCCGGTCTTCATCTCGGCGATGCGCCCCTGGTGCAATACGATGCCGCCCATCACCTGCGTGTCGAACGCGCGCTGCCCCAAGGCGCGCACGCCCGCCTCGCGCACGAGCGCGTATGCCTCGGGCAATATGTCGTCGAGCGCCTCGCCGCCCAAGATGCGCGCGCGGTACTCGCCCGTTTTCTCGCGCATCTGCGCGTCGGTGAGCGCCTGCATCGCGGGCTCGAGCGCGCTGATCTTCTCGACGATCGGGCGCAGCTTGCGCACCTCGCCCTCGTCCGATCCCCCGAACAATTTCTTGAAAATATTCAACATCCCGATATTCCTTTCGGTCAGAGCTTTCGTCCGATGATTGTTATATTATAACATAGGTTGGAAAGCCGGGCAATACGCGGCAATTTACGGGATCATCGTGAAATCGCCCAGTCCGCGCAGCACGCGGTGGATGTCAAAGCGCAGCCGCTCGCCCTTTTTCAGCTGCTGGCGCAGGCGCAGATACGCGCGCGCGCCCAGGGAGACCAGCTCCGGTGTCGCACGGCGGCGCGAGTAGCGCGCGATGGAGAAGCCCTTCACAAACGCCTCGAAATCCGGGTTCGCAACGCCGCCGCGGCGCACGCGCGCGGCGAAGATCTCGGGCGTTTCGCCGCTGATCGGCGCATGCCCGAGCTGCGCAAGCAGCGTGAGCATCGCGCGGTAGAGGATCAATATCGATATCTCCGGATCGTCCTGCTTCGCGGTGAGCCGGATCGGGTCGGTGACGCGCAGCCTGCGCCGCACCCACAGCCCGATGAGCGCGATCACGAGCATCGCGATCAGCGCGCCGAGGAGGATCCACAGCCAGCGCCCGGTCTTTTGCCGCTCCTCCGGCAGCTCGTCCGGCGCTTTCGTCGGCGCGATGCTCGGCTCGACGGTCGGCTCGGTCGAGGGCAGCTCGTTCGGGTTCGGCGTGGGCGTGGATTCGAGGTCGTCGCCCGGGGGCACGGTCGGCTCGGGCGTGGGTTCGGGGGTCGGCTCGGGGGTGGTCTCCGGCTCGGTGTGTTGGCTGTCGCCCGAATCGTCGCGCCCGGGGGTGGGGTCATACGCCACCCAGCCGACGCCTTTTAGGTACACCTCGACCCACGCGTGCGCGTTCTCGCCGGTGACGACGGTCTCGCCGCCGGGCTCGGCGTACACGCGGTAGCCCTCGATGTAGCGCGCGGGGATGCCCTCGGCGCGGCAGAGCACCGCCATCGCCGTGGCGAAGTACGAGCAATAGCCCTCCCGCGTTTCAAGCAGGAAGTAGGATACAAAATCGCGATTGGTCGGCGGATACGGCACATCGGTCGAGTACACGCAGTTCGTCTTCAGCCCGTTTAGGATGGCGAGCGCCTTGTCGGCATCGCTCGTATGCCCCTCGGTGAGCGCTTGCGCGACCTGGAACACGCCGCTTTCGATGCCGCCGGGCAGCGCGGTGTAATCCGCAACCGCGTCCGCATAGCCCGCATCGTCCTCGCCCATGAGCGCGGAGAGTGCGGCGTGATTGGAAACCTCCATCGCGGTGAGCGCATAGCTGTCGCCCGCCGCCGCGTCGCGCGCGAGGAACATCTCGCCCACGGTGTTGTAGTACACCGCGTCTTTCAGCCCCATGTCAAAATCGGTGAGCCTGCCGGGCACAAACAGCGTCGAAGGCCCGCCCCGCAGCATCGTCACGCGCGCGGACGCCTCATCAAAGGCAGCGTCCGCCCGATCCATATTTTCCAAAAGATCGACGCCGAACACCGCGTCGCGCCGCGAAAACCGCGTGAAATCATAGTACAGATTGCGCGCCTTCGCGGTGGTGTCCACCCACGAATAGCCGGTGTAGCTGCCGCGCACCGTGCCGCGCAGCAGAAGGTCGCGGTCGGTATCGACCGACATCACGGGCTCGTCGCCGGGGTTCGCGGGACCGCCGAGCATATGCGTCGGCGCGTTGTCGCGCATCCCGTAATAATTATACCCATGCTCCGAGATCGAGAACGCCACGCGCTCCTGCGTGTAGTTAAAATAATCCTCATAGATTTGCTTGACGCGCGTCGCCGCGTCCTCGAGCGGCGCGAACGTCACGCCCGAGGCGGGCACGAGCGCGAACGCGAGTCCGACCGCCGCCAGCGCGGGGATCAGCGCCTTCAGATGCCCGCCGGTTCTGCGCTGCTCCGCGGAGTGCGCGATCGCCGCCGCGCAGCCGACGATCGCCGGCGCGAGCTGCCAGAGCCGGACGTGCTCGCTCACCGCGGCGCAGACGACCGTCGCCGCCAGGCAAAAGCCCGCCGCAAACAGCGTCGAAAACGCGCCGCGCTCGGACAAAAGCACATAGAAGATCACCGCGAGCACCGCGGCGAACGCGCCTGCGATCAGCCCAGCGCTCCCGGCGAGCAGTTCTATCCCCTCGCCCGCGCCCACCGCCTGGATCGCATCCAGCGCGACGCGCACCGCGCCGCCTTCCGACAGCCCCGCGGCGAACCACACACCCGCGCCCACCGTCGCGCCCGCGACGGTCAAAATCGCGCTGAGCGTCGAGAGCGCGCAAAGCCCGGCGATGAGCGCGCCAATCGCCGCGCCGAAGTACGCGCCCTGCGCGTGCGCGCCGATGCCGAGCGTGGCGATCACCGCGGACGCCACCGCGCCCGCCATGAGGCAGGCGATCACCGCCGTGCCCGCGAGCCTGAGTACCGTTTGTTTTTTGTCCATTACAACCTCATGATCAGTCTACCTCGATGGCGTGAAACTCGCTCCAGGGATTGATGCGCTCCACGAGCACATGCTCCATCCGCAGCCGTTCGCTCAACTCGAGGGACTGGCTAAGCTGGGTGTCCGTCACCCAAATCACGCGCGTGACCACCCCGCTGCGCTGCATGCGCACCGCGATATCGGCAATGCGCGTGGTGAGCCGGGGCGTGACGATCGCCGCGCCGCCGGTTCGTTGCATCCGCTGCATCATGAGCATGAGCACCTGCTCGTACTCATACGGGCTGTCGAATGTCACGCGCATCAGCGCGTCCACAAACGCCATGTAGTCCGGGGGGAACTGCCCCGATATCTCCGACGGGCGCTTCGAGGTCAGCGGCATGCGCACGGGATAGCCCGCGCTCAGCTGCGCCTTCGCGACCCCCGCGCACGCCTCGCACACGCAGTCCTCGATCGTCAGCGCCTGGTCGCGCATCGCCGAGACTTCCGTCAAATCCGGGATGATCAATGTATCCGGGCGCGCGCTCTCCTCGAACACGCGCACCATCAGCTCGCGCTTGCGCATCGTCAATTTCCAGTGCACCTTTTTGAGCGCGTCGCCGTCCTGCCATTTGCGGATGTCCGAGGGTGACGCGGTGTCCTCCACCGCGCGCGAGATCATCTCCGGACCGATGTCGCCGGGCTTTAGTTCCATGGGCGAAACATCCGGCACGCGCGGGTACACGTCCACGCGGATCAGCCGCATGTCCGATTTTCTGGAAAGCGTGACAAGCCCGAACAGATCCGACGCGAGGATGCGCGTCACCCCCGCCTCGTACACGCCGCGGTGCGGGCAGACGATGCGGTAGCGGAACGTGCGCTTCACAAACGGGAGCGTCGATACGCTGATCTCCTGTGCGGGGCGAAACGCCGACGGCACGGACAGCTTCAGCCGAATCGACGCGACCGGCAGGAGCGAGGCGTGCGTGACCGTGAAAATCGTCATCAGCGATTCGCCGCGCTCCACGCGCGATTTCAGACCTTTCATGTCGATCTTCACCGTAAACAGCGCCCACAGCGTCGACGCCGCCGACAGCACAAGCAGCCCCGCGAGCGCGAACGCCACAAGATAATACGCCTGCGCCCCGGTCGAGAGCCCGGAGATCAGCATCGCAAGCGTAAACAGGATATATGCCGTCAAACGGGCGTTCATTTCGTCTTCACCGGCACCTGCACGCCGCCCATCACGCCCGCGAGCGCCTTTTGCGCGGTCATGTTGCGCATGCGCGCCTCCGGGCTCAGGACCAGCCGGTGCGCGAGCACGGGCTCCGCCATGCGCTGCACGTCGTCCGGGGTCACATAGTCGCGCCCGTCCATCAGCGCGAGCGCCTGCGACGCCTTCACCAACGAGATCGCCGCGCGCGTCGATACGCCGAGCTGCAGCGCGCCGCTTTTGCGCGATGCCGCCGCGATCTGCGCGATGTAGGCGCGCACCTCCTTTGCGACGTACACGCCCTCGAGCTGCTGCTGAAGCCGCACGATATCGTTTGACGTGCAGATCGGCTCGAGCGAGTCCATCGGCTTTGCGCCCGCCGTATAGCGCTCCAATATGTCCGCTTCTTCCTCCGCGTTCGGGTAGCCGATCGACACGCGCATAAAAAAGCGGTCGAGCTGCGCCTCCGGCAGCGGGTATGTGCCCACGAAATCCACGGGGTTTTGCGTGGCGAGCACCATGAACGGCTCGGGCATGCGGTACGTCTTGCCGTCCACCGTCACCTGACCTTCCTCCATCACCTCGAGCAAGCTCGACTGCGTCTTGGGCGAGGTGCGGTTGATCTCATCACAAAGAACCATCTGGCTCATCACGAGACCTTCCTTATATTCCAATTCGCCCGTTTTGAAGTTGACAATCGAAAAGCCGGTGATGTCGCTGGGCGTGATGTCCGGCGTGAACTGGATGCGCTTGAACGAACAGTCGATCGAACGCGCCATCGCCGAAGCCAGCGTCGTTTTGCCTACCCCCGGCACGTCCTCGATCAGTACATGACCGCGGCAGAGCATCGCGATCATGATCAGCTCGACCGATTCCTGCTTGCCGACGATGACCTTGCCCACGTTCCGCGTGAGCAGCTGCGCAAAGCGCTGTGTTGCCTGCATATCGGTTCTCCCTTTGATTTTTCAGTTAGACTCGTCCCGGCGCGCGATCGTTCCTGTGACGCACGCGCCCATCGTATAGTATACGATACGCAACCCCGCGTTTCAAGCGCGCCGCGCGCGCGTCATCGAAACTGCTAGAATGTTTCACGCGCGCGTCTTATTTCGGGCGGGGGAGGCGGGGGA
>JBMNUA010000033.1:0-15900 GCA_050945995.1 Christensenellales bacterium | reverse complement strand
CAGCCGCGCGTGCATGCTGGTGAACATGCTGGGCTGCGGCAAGGTCGTGCCGGGGCATCACGACAGCTACCCCGCGCCGATCGAGATGCCGCAGGTCCGAGCGCGCGTATCGCGCATTTGCGCGCTGACGGGCGTTGAGATTTCGGGCGATGAGATGGTGGAGATCCTGGCGAAATTGGACATCGCGGCGGAGCGCGCGGGCGACGAGATGATCATCACCCCGCCGGTATACCGCGGGGACATCGAATCCGAGGCGGACATCGCCGAGGAGGTGCTGCGGATGCACGGCTACGAGCACATCCCCTCGACGCTCATGCACGCGGTGACGATGCCGGGCAAGCGGTCGGAGAACCAACGGTTTTTGGACGATGTGCGCGCGAGCGTGGCGGCGATGGGCGGCTACGAGGCGATCAACTATTCGTTCATCACGCCCAGATGGCTCGAGTGGCTGGATCTACCTGCGGGCGATTGGCGGCGCGAGCCGCTGCGAATCCTCAACCCGCTGGGTGAGGACAGCTCGGTGATGCGCACGACGCTTGCGCCGACGATGCTGGATGTGATGGCGAAAAACATCCACCGCGGCGTGGCGGAGGGGATGCTGTTCGAGGTGAGCTACGCGTTCAAGCCAAGGGGCGCGGGCGAGCTGCCAGAGCAGAAATTGACGCTGTGCATCGGCATGTACGGCGAGGGGACGGATTTTTACGCGATCAAGAACCCCGTGGTGTGGCTGCTGGGCAAATTCGGGATACGGGCGCAGATCGAGGCGGCGGGGGACGGGTACTATCACCCCGGGCGCAAGGCGGTGCTGCGCGCAAACGACGCGGTCATCGCGCAGATGGGCGAGGTGCACCCCGATGTTGCGGAGCGGTTCGGCATCGAATCCAGGCGCGTGTATCTGGCGGAGGTCGATCTGGACGCGGTGCGGGCAATGCGCGAGCCGATCTACGGGATACGCGAATTGCCGAAGTATCCGGCGGTGAGCCGGGACATCGCCGTGGTGGTGGACGAGGGCTGCGGGAGCGGGGATGTGCTCGAGGCGATACGAAAGGCGGGCGGGCGGATACTCGAGGATGTCGCGCTGTTTGATATCTACCGCGATGCGCGGCTCGGCGAGGGAAAGAAGTCGCTGGCGTATGCGATGACGCTGCGGGCGGCGGATCGTACGCTCACGGAACAGGAGATTTCACGGGCGATGGAGAAGGTGCTGCGCGCGCTTCAAGAGGCGTTCGGCGCGGAGATAAGAAAATAATAAGTAAGAAATGGCGGGCGTCCATGCGGGCGCTCGTTTTTTAATGAAAAAGGGACGGACGCGAGGTGCGTCCGCCCTAGGGTTTCCATGTGAATGAAGAACGCATGAACTCCGGGAGGTATGGAGGGTGTGAACCCTCCATGTTCAATCATTTTTATCGGCTTTGCCGGTGAAAATGGATTCGTCCATAGGGCGCGCTTGCCCGCCCGACGACGAATCAGTACAAGCAGCCGGATTTCGCCCGAATTTCCGAAGGAAATTTAGAAATCCGCGTCTTCGCTTCATTGGCTTACGCATGAACGCAGTTCATGCGTAAGCCTTGGCATCCGTCCGATGAGATTGGCTTAGAAAGTAACTTCCCTGCGCTCCTTGTCGGCGACATACGCCTTTTCCATCAACAGGGTGAGCATGCGCGCCTCATCGAGCCCGAAGATGATCTCCTTGCCGTAGAGCACGCCGTCGATGAACTGGCGGATGGGGTGGGGCAGCGCCTTCGGGAGCTTGGGTTTGACCCAGCCGCCCGCGACGTACTTCTGGGTGAACTCGTTCTGGAACTTCACATCGTCGTCTTCGCACATCACGACGCCCTTTGTGCCGTAGACCTCGAGCCGAGTGGGGGTCATGGGCGAGACGAGGCTGGTTTCCGCGATGGAGATCGCCTTGTTCTCAAACTCGATGGTCGAGATGGCGTTGTCGTCCACGGGCACGGGGGTGAGGTTATTAAACATCGACTGTATGCGCACGGGGTTTCCGAGCAGCCAATGGGACAGGTACATGCCGTGTGCGCCCAAGTCCATCATCGCGCCGCCGCCGGTGGTCACGGGGTCATACCAGTAATCCGGCAGCCAGCCCGCGAGCGCGCCGTTGTGGCAGTTGCGCACGCGCATGACGGTGACATCGCCCAGGACGCCGTCGTCGATGAGCTGCTTGACAAAGAGGTTGCGGGGCATGCAGCGGTGGGGGAAGCAGATGGAGAACTTCACGCCGTTTTCCTTGACGGCGGCGATGATGGCATCGGCGTCCTCGGTGGTGAGCGCGAGCACCTTCTCGGTGAAGATGTGCTTTTTCGCGTTCGCCGCCTTGATCATCAGCTCCTTATGCGCGTTCGTGGGCGTACACACGAGGATCGCATCGACATCGCTGCGCGCGAGCACCTGATCGTAGTCTTCGACGAAATCGACGCCGAGTTCGTCCGCCCATTCGAGTCCGCGCTTGGCATCTTCATCCCACACGCATGTAATCTTCGCGTCGTCCTGATTGCGGACGAAATCCGCATAGCCCTTGGCATGTACATGCCATTTGCTGATCATGGCGAATCTGAGCATTGATGTACACCTCCGTATTTTTATGCCGGCGATCCGGCAAACTCAATCCTGTTTTTTGAACACCATCATGGTGCGGCAGGGGGAGTAGACCGCGAAGCCCACGCCCTTGCCGGGGGCGTTTTGGGTGAAATATTGGTACGATTCGTCGATTCTGCCCTGCCCGCCGAACTGGGCGTCGTCGGTTGAGAACACCGCGCGGTAGCTGCCCGCGCCGAGGGTGTGAACCGGGAGGTAGAAATCCGGGTACGAATCGGTCGGGTGGAGGTTGACGAGGTACGCCATGTCGCCGCGCGAGAAGGCGATGAGCTTTTTCTCTTCGTCGATCCACAGGTTCTGCGCGGCGGGCTTGGAGAGCACGCGGTAGCGGCGCGAGAAGCGCAGCATCGCGCGGTCAAAATCGCGCAGCCATTGGTATTTCAATTGGTCGTTGTCGGCAAGCGACCATTGGCGGCGGGCGTAGTGATAGCTCCAGTTGTTGCCCTCGCGCGGGAAATCGATCCATTCCGGGTGCCCGAACTCGTTGCCCATGAAGTTGAGGTAGCCGTCGCTTGCCAGAACCAGGGTCAGAAAGCGGATGATCTTATGAAGCGCGATCGCGCGGTCGATGGCGACGGAGTGATAGTCCTTCTCCATGCCGCGGTACATCTCCTGATCCGCCATGCGGAAGATGAGCGTTTTATCGCCCACGAGCGCCTGATCATGGGATTCCGCGTAGCCGATGTCCTTCTCCTCCGGGCGGCGGGTGGTGAGCTCATACCAGAGCTTGCCCATGTCCCAATCCTCGTCGCGGAATTTGGAGACGTATTTGACCCACAGGTCGGGCACGCCCATCGCGAGCCGATAATCAAAGCCGATGCCGCCGCGGCGGATGGGCACGCACATGCCGGGCATGCCGGACATATCCTCGGCGACGGTGATCGCAAACGGGTTGACCGAGTGGACGAGCTCGTTTGCGAGCTGGAGATAGGTGACGGCGTCGAGGTTCGTGTTTTCACTAAAATAGCTGGCGTAATCGACGAAATTCACGCCCAGACCGTGGTTATGGTAGAGCATGGAGGTGACGCCGTCGAAGCGGAAGCCGTCGAAATGGTACTCCTCCTGCCAGAATTTTAAGTTGGAGAGCAGGAAGTGGAGCACCTCGTGCTTTGCGTAGTTGAACAGCTTCGTGCCCCACGCGGGGTGATCCTTTTGGATGAAAAACTGGTCGGGCGTGCCGTCGAACAGATTGATGCCGTCGGCGGCGTTGCTCGCGGCGTGGGAGTGGACGACATCGAGCAGCACAAAAAGACCCATCTCGTGGGCTTTGTTGATGAGGTATTTTAAGTCGTCCGGATCGCCGAACCACGCGGACGGGCAGAAGAAGTTCGACACCTGATAGCCGAAGGAGGCGTAGTACGGGTGCTGCATGATCGCCATGAGCTGTATGGTGTTGTAGCCCGCGTCGAGGATGCGCTTTAGGGTGACATCCGCAAATTCACGGTAGCTGCCGATGCCCTCGTCCTCCTGCGCCATGCCCACATGCGCCTCGTAGATGTACACGGGGTTGGGCTTGCGCCTGCCGTAGCCGCCGTCCGTCCAGCGAAAGGGGCGCTCGGGCGCCCAGATGCGCCCGGAGAACTCTTTGGTTTCGGGGTCTTGTTCCACGGCGTGGATGTAGAGGGGTACGCGGTCGAAGGTTTTGCCGTTTTTGGTCACCTGCACCTTCACGCGCTGGTTGTGCTGAAGCGCGTCCGCGCCGTCCAAGTGGATCTCCCAATTGCCATTTTCGAGGGGCGTCATGGGGTGGGACGTGCGGTTCCAGCCGTTGAAATCGCCGATAAAATGCATCGCGTCCGCGCCGGGCGCCCATTCGCGGTAGAGCCAGCCCTCGGTCGTGCGCGCGATGCCGTAATAGATGTAGCCGTTTGCGAAGGAATACAACTCGCCTTCGTCGCCGATGAGCGCGCGGCGCAGATCGAGATGCCTGCGCATGCGCAACTCGATATCCCCGGCATAGGGCTTGAGATACGGATCGATGGATAGTATCTTAAATTTTCGCCGATTCACGGATGCTGCCACGCCAATCACCTCATCATCCATTATACACAGTATGATGCCAAAAATCAATTGCGCAATGCACGCGTGTGGGGTATAATGAAGCGCACGGGAGGTGATGGATATGCCAAGGGTCGTCAGACGGATTGCGGTTGATTTCGCGCAATCATCGAGGGATTTGCGCAGGCTGCGGACGCTCGCCGCGTGCGCGATGCTGCTGGCGCTGGGGGTGGCGCTTGACTATTTCGGCTCGATCTATATCTCGCCCACGATCAAGATATCTTCGTCGTTTTTGGCGATTGCGTCGGTTGGGCTGCTGTTTGGACCTGTGCCCGCGATGATCTGCGGCGGGCTGCTCGACGTGATCATGTGGATGATCCGCCCGGCGGGCTTATTTTTCCCGGGGTACACATTATCGGCGGTGCTGGGCGGCTTGATCTACGGGCTGTGCCTGTACAACCGCGCGGGGAAAGCGCTATTTTATATGGCGCCGATCGCCAAGCTATTGGTCAACCTACTGGTGAATTTGTGCTTGAACACCTATTGGTCGATGCTGTTTACGGGGAAGGCGTATATCGCGCTGTTTCCGGCGCGCGCTTTGAAAAATTTGATCGCGTGGCCGATCGAATCGGCGCTGCTGATTGTAATCGTACTATTTTTAAGTAGAAACCGCGCGCGGTTTTTGCGGTGAGGAGGGTATCGATGTCCAGTTATGTGACGAGAAAGACGCCGGGGGATACGGCGTGGTTTCGGCGTGACCGGTTCGGCATGTTCATTCATTGGGGGCTGTACGCGCTGCCCGCGCGGCACGAGTGGATCAAGAACATGGAGATGATCCCCGAGGAGAAGTACGAGCGGTACTTTGAACGGTTCGACCCCGATCTCTACGACGCGCGCGAATGGGCGCGGCAGGCGAAGAACGCCGGGATGAAGTACGCCGTGATGACGGCGAAGCATCACGAGGGCTTTTGCATGTTCGACACGAAGTACACCGACTACAAGAGCACGAACACTCCGGCGGGGCGCGATTTGCTCCGCGAGTATGTGGACGCGTTTCGCGCCGAGGGGCTGAAGGTTGGGTTTTACTACTCGCTGATCGACTGGCATCACCCGGATTTCACGATCGATATTTTGCACCCGCGGCGCGGGGACGCGGACGCCTTGGCGCAGAACGAGGGGCGCGACATGCGCAGGTACGCCGCGTACATGCGCGATCAGGTGGGCGAATTATTGACAAACTACGGGAAGATCGACATCCTCTGGTTTGATTTCTCCTACCCCGAGCGCAACGGCGAGGGCGCGAACGCTTGGATGAAGGGGAAGGGCAAGGACGATTGGGAGTCCGAGCAGTTGATCGCGCTTGCGCGCAAGCTGCAGCCGGGCATCATCATCGACAACCGCGCGGACCTCGAGCAGGATCTGTGGACGCCGGAGCAGTACCAGCCGCTGACATGGCTCAAGCACGCGGAAACGGGCGAGTTGGTGACATGGGAGGCGTGCCAGACGTTTTCGGGCTCGTGGGGATACCATCGGGACGAGCAGACGTGGAAATCGCCGGAGATGCTGATTCGGATGCTGGTCAACACCGTGGCGAGCGGCGGGAATCTATTGATGAACGTGGGACCGACGGCGCGCGGGTACATCGACGCGCGGGCGGAGGCGGCGCTTTGTGTTTACGCGAATTGGATGAAGCACAACGCGCGGTCGATCTACGGCTGCACGATGGCGGAACCAGAGATATTAAAGACGCTGCCGGCGGATTGCCGGTACACGCAATCCGAGGACGGAAAGCGGCTGTATGTGCACCTGTTCGCGTACCCGTTCAAGCATTTGCAAATCCACGGGCTCGCGGGCAAGGTGAAATATGTGCAGTTTTTGCACGATGCGAGCGAGCTGAACTACACGGAGAAGGGGGTCAACCACTTTTCTGAGGGCACGACAAAGTCCGACGATCTGTTGGTGATTGAGCTTCCGGATGTGAAACCAAACTTCGAGGTGCCGGTGATTGAAATTTTCCTTGCATGACCTGAGATTGCGCGACATGACGCCCGATGAGATGCGGGAGGCGTATCTCACCGACATGGTGCATGTGTTCCCGCCATATGAGCTCAAACCCTGCGGCGACATCTATGACGAGATGAAGGAGGGCAAGTTCCTCGCCTGCGGCTACTACGCGGGCGAGGCGCTTGTCGCGTACGTTTTTTCGGCGCTTTTGCCCGGCGGCGCGCATCTATTTGTGCAGTATGTGGTGGTGAAGGCGGCGTATCGGTCGTTGGGCGTGGGCGGGCGGCTGATGGACGCGATCTGCGCGCGGTACGCCGGGTTTCGCTGCCTGTTTCTGGATGTCGAGGACGCGGAGCGCGCGGCGGACGACGCCGAGCGGGCGGCGCGCGCGCGGCGCGAGCGGTTTTACCTACGAAACGGGTTTCGCAAAACGCGGGTGAAAACGCATGTGTACGGCATGGATTATGCGATCGTGGCGCGCGATTTGTCCGCAAAGGTGGAAGACGAGGAGATTTACGAGGCGGCGCGGGCAATCTATCAATCGATGGCAAAGCCGGGGGCGTATCCCGACAAATTCCGCACATTTTTGCGACCCGAGGATCGGGGGATGGCGCGCGCGGATTGGTCGCGGCTGACCGACCGGCGGTATCGGCAGGCGCGCGTCTCGGCAGACGGGTTTTCCGGGACGGCGGGGCTGATCGAGATCGATGCGGTGCGCGAGCCGTTGACGGTGATGAGCGCGCTGCGCGCGCGCGATGTGGTGATTGCGGATGCGGGCTACCAATGGCTACAACTTTCGCCGGACGCGGGCGGTTGGTGGTTGACGGTGATGTTCGATGCGGAAGGGGCGCTGGTTCAATATTACTTCGATGTGACGTTTGACTCGTACATCGCGCCGGACGGCGAGCCGCGGTTTGTGGATGCGTACCTCGATATTGTGATGGATGGCAGCGGGAACTGGGCGCTGCTTGACGAGGATGAGCTTGAGGAAGCGCGCGCGGCGGGGGACATCACGCAGGATGAATATCAACTGGCTTGCAGGCGGGCGCAAGTGCTGATAGAGATGGTGGATGGGCACGAGGATCGGTGGCGCGCGCTGTGCGAGACTTGCATCAAGGCGCTTACGAAATAAATGGCGATATTACAAGCAATTCTGCATATAAAAAGATTCCTTCCGAAAACGGTAATTCGGAAGGAGTTTTTATTGTGTTATAGGTCGGCAATCAAGTGCTCCAACGACTGCAGAACATGTGGAATTCGGCGAGGCATTTTTGTTCTTAGCAAAGAGCCGCAGCGCAGCGTAGATCGACGCAGCCAGGGGCAAAAACGACTGTCGAAAACGCATGTTCTGTGGTGGATGGCGCGCTAGGCGCGCACGTTTCCGCTGTGCACGCCGTCGCGCGCGTCGCCCAGCGGCAGCCATGAAAGCGCGCGCTCGATCGCCTCATCCCAGAACTTCCAATCGTGACCGCCCTGCCACGCCGCCCATTCGACCGCGTAGCCGAGGGAGAGGAGCAAATCACGGTACGCGACGTTCATGGGGAGCAAAAAATCCTGTTCGCCGCAGGCGAGATAGAGGGATGGGCGCGGCGAGCCGGACTGCGCGAGGGATTCGGCAAGCGATTCATAATCGTTGACAGAGCCCGCGAAATCCGCGATGTCGCGCAGGTTGAACATGGTACGATACTGGGTTTGGGTGAACAGGTCGCGCCCCGGCTCGTCGGTGGATTGGAGGATGCGGTCTTTGACGAGAGCGGAAGAGAACGCGGCGATGCGCCCGAAGGTGTTCGGGTTGCGCAGCCCGTTGACGATTGCGCCGAAGCCGCCCATGGACAGACCGCCGATGTAGGTATCCTCGCGCGCATGGGAGAGGGGGAAGCTCGCGCGGGTGAATTCGACCAGTTCCTCGCCGATGAATGCGCCGTAGTGATCGCCGGAGAGGTCGGAATCGCAATAGAATTTGTTGTCGCCGCTGGGCATCACGACGCACAGATCGTGCGCGTTGGCGAGCGCCTGCACGCGCGTGCCGCCGATCCAATCGGTATAGTTGCCGAACACGCCGTGCAACAGATACAGCGTGCGGAAGGGGCGCGGCGCGCGCGGCTTTTCGCCGGGCGGGAGCATTTTATCGGTGGGGAGGACGACGTTGATGGTGGTGTTTCGGCGCAGGGATTTCGAGAAGAAGTTGATGGTAGCAAATGCCATGCGGGTTCATCCTTTCTTGCGGCAGGGTATTTACGCGGACGCCTGGGCGAGCCTTGCGATCGCCTCTTCCTTCGTGGGTACGAAGAAGATGTCGCGCCCGGCGTTGCTCTCGCGCATGAAATCGCGGAGCGATTTGCTCGTATATCCCGAGAAATCGCCGACGATTGCCAGCTTGAAGTGGTAGTTGATGAATTTTTGCAGCACATCGCCCGCGATGCGCGTGCGCAGGTCGAAGAAATCCTCGGCAATGGCTTGCTTTTGGACGATGATGCAGCGGCAGCCCGTTTCGTAGTTGACGGTCATCATGAAATCGAGGGCGGTTTGTCCGTCCAGGATCAAGGCATCGGCGGATGTGACAACGGCGATGCTTGCGCCGCCCTCGGCGATGGTTTGGATGGTCATGTCGCGTTCTCTCCTTTTGAGGATGTTGAAAGATCCTCCAGATACTGTTTGAGGAGGATGGCATGGTTGATCTGCGGGTCTTTCGCGGCGTAGAGGAGGGTGACGGTTTGATCCGCGCTCTGGCGGATGATCTGCCGGGCGGTCGCCTGCGCTTCGGGGCGCGCGTCGAGCTCCGCGCGGTAGAGCGCGGCGAATTCGGCGAAGTTTTCCGCCTTGTGTCCGAACCATGTGCGCAGTTGCGGGCTGGGCGTCAGCTCCTTGGGCCATGCATCGATGCGGGCGGCGTCCTTGGAGACGCCGCGCGGCCACAGGCGATCCACCAGAAGGCGCACGCCATCGGATTCATCGTAGGGTTCGTAGATTCGCTTGATGGCAAATGGCATGGAGATTCACCTCGCTTTTGCGGCTTTACAGTATTTTGCGCATGACGATGCGCCCGTCCGGCTCGGTCATTTTCGTAAAACCGGCGTTTTCGTACAGCCGAATCGGGCCTTGGTAGTCCCATTCGTACTTCTCGCCGTGCGCGTGGGGGTAACCTTCGACGGCGGCGCAGCCCTCGTCCCTTGCGTCTTCGACGACGCGGCGCAACAGCGCGGTGGCGACGCCCTTGCCGCGGTGCTCCGGGGCGATCTCAAAGCAGACGACCGCCTTGATGCGCGCGTCCTTCGGGGCGTGCAGCTGTGCGCCGTTTGCCGATACGGCGGGGAAACTCGCCCGGTCGTTTGCGTTGCACCAGCCGATGGAAACGCCATCCGAATACGCGAGATAGCCGCGCAGCGCGCCGGAATCGATCTGCCGCACGACGATCTCCTGAAGGGCGCGCATGAAGCTTTCCTCACCGCCGCCGAATGCTGCGGCGCGGTCGTGCAGTTCGATCTGTTCCGCTTCTTTCGTCATCTGCCAGCCGATGCAGTAGCAACCGCCCCATGGGGGGTTGTCGGTGAACGCGCGGTTGTTGAAGAAATCGAAGTAATCTGCTGTGAGCGCCGGGGTGAGCGGCTTGATGGTGAGGCTCATGCGATGGATCCCTCCGTTCGTGTGTTGGACTATCACAACAATACCATAAAATGCCGCGCGCATCAATACAAATCGGCGGTGTGGATGGGGATGAAAACGCGAAGGAAAGGATTTTTATCAATCATGTCGAATGATCAGGTATGATACGGTTGAGAAGGTGCAGATGTGGATACAAATGATGACTTGATCAGTACAACAAAGCGCAGCACAAACAGCCGGTCTGTGATAGAAATCGCTACGCCGACGAGAGCCGCGGTGGAAACCTACCTTGATAGGTGGGAAACGCTTCCGGGATATAAGGAGCAGGAAGACGCGATGGAATTGCTGCTTGCAGAAACATATCCAGACAATATAGATTTGAGCAAGGTGTTGATCAAATGCTCCATCCTCAACAGTTTCTATTATACGAATATATACAACGTCTTGCCGGTAGCGAAACGGATTGTCAGCCTTGAGACGGACTGTCGGCTTAAAAGCGGAGATCCGCAGATGGTGAACGATATCGCGTCCGGGCATGGGATCAAATCAAGGGCGGGCAAGGAACTTCATCTGCTTTCGTTTGCTACGAAATATTGCAGTTGGCATAATCCCGTGGATTATCCGATCTATGATTCCTATGTGGAGAAGATTCTGTACCATTTTTGTAGAAAGGACGGGTTCTATTGCTGTACGCACAATGAATTGCGGGACTATCCTGTGTTCAAGCAGGCGCTTCTCGCGTTCAGGGATGCATATGATTTGCAAATGTTTACCGTGAGGCAAATCGATCAATATCTCTGGCAGTTGGGGAAAGAAACGTTTCCAATCAAATACGAATAAATGGTTATACATCGCTTGTGTGGCTCGGTTGTTGATTTTTCTACAAAGCAATTGCACGAGGGCAAACTATAATCCTATCCACGAATGCATACTCATCAAAACCAGGCTCAGCCCTTGCTGGAGAGATTCAATGTTTAATTTGTCATGGGTACAAGATTATGAATGAAGGGTGGACAATGATAAGGTGAAGAGGCTGATCTATAGTATGATTAATCACTTTACAAGGCAGACGAGAAGAAAAGAGATTAATGTTGAGCAGTATGAGTTGCCGAAATTCTTGAATAATTTGATCGATGAATGTGGTTATACCATTGAGATGTTTGACCGTTCAAACTATTTTGGGAATTTGATATTAGTTATATCGAAAGGCGATAAACTACTGCGTTTTATAAGGGATCGTGGCGTCTGCATGTGCGAAATAGGTCTTAAAAGCAAGCCTGATATATGGTCGGATTTTGGCATTCGACCGATAGGTTCATATGGATATTATCATGCGAGTGACGATGATTTTTTCGGAATGGTTGAAGATGTCTTAAAGCGATAATGCCGATTAATTGGGATCGCTCGTGTTAAGTATAGGCGGTTCTCTTAACTATAAAATATGGAAACGAACATATGGGACATGATACTAAAGTTTACATAATTGCCGAACAAGCATATAAGGCACTTGAAGACGGGAGGTTATATTGGATCAAGTAACCTTAGGAAAGGGGATGCATGGGTGAAGAATATAAAAAGGTTGATTGCCATACTATCCACCGTACTGTTTATATTGATTATAGTTTTATGGTATCGAGTAAGCGTGCTTCAAGGTTTCATGAATATGAAAGAACGCAATCAAATAGAATTTTTTCAATCTCTACTATATGAAAGAATTCATTCATCACGCATTCCGATAAAACAGCTAGTTCCTGTTGAATGGGATTACATGAAAGTATTTCATGTTTATACAACCAAGGAAATGAAAATTGAATTTGCAGGATATCAGTATGCAAATAACCTTGATGATGTTAACTATGAAGATGAGGTATCTCTTCTATTTATGAAGGGCGGTAAAGTGATGTATTATGTGGATAGTTTACTGCCGCGTTTATTTCAATATCAGATCATGGATCATGGTTTGGTAAAATTATCATCCCGAGGGGGGTACAGCGTTGAGATTGATTCATCAATGATTCCCAACTTTTCTGATTGGGGATATTACCCGCTGATCGAAGAAGCGGCCATTGAAGATGAACCGTACTTTGAGATAGGTTACCGGGGAGAGGGTAGTATATCATTAATTTTGGATTGCCAATAGATTAAGTAGCAAGACATGTACATCGAATAATACGGATATACGGTATATTCAAATTTGCCATTATAGCACACAATGGGCATAAAATAAACGCACAGTATACACCACGAGGTGCAGATATGGCGATTAAGAGCGTATCCATACGAATCGAGGAGGAGATGCTGGACAAGATCGGTCATGTGGCAGACTATGAAGGGCGATCGGTGAATAGCCACATACTGGTGCTGATCCGGGAGAGCATCCAAGCATTTGAGAGCGAACATGGGGCGATTGAGGGCGCAATCCGACCGGATGTAAATGTCAAACCCTCCCGGAAAAACAAAGATGAATGAAGGACGGCGGGAGAGGCGACGCAGGGCGGTCACAATTTAGACACATCGGGTTCACGGCGATGGGATAAACTGAATGGACGGGGGTGATCATGATGATGAAAACGCGGATCCTACTGGTTGACGACGACCCCAACATCCGGCAATTGGTCAGATTATATCTGGAGAAAGAGGGGTTCGAGGTATCCGAAGCGGCGCGGGGCGACGAAGCGCTCAAGCTCTTTCGCGCGTCACCGCCGAATCTCATGCTCCTAGATTTGATGCTGCCGGGCATGGACGGCTGGCAGGTATGCCGCGAGGTGCGCAAGATATCGAACATCCCGATCATCATGCTCACCGCGAAGGACGAGACCTTCGACAAGGTACTGGGCTTGGAGTTGGGCGCGGACGATTATGTGGTAAAACCCTTTGACACAAAAGAGCTCGTCGCGCGCATCAAGGCGGTCATCCGCCGCTACCAGGCGGGCGACGCGCCCGAAAAGGAGCTTGTTTTCCCGGGGCTGACGATCAACATCAGCCAGTACACGGTCAACTGTCTAGGCAGGCAGATCGACATGCCGCCCAAGGAGATCGAGCTGCTCTACCACTTGGCGAGTCACCCGGGCATGGTATTCACGCGCGAGCAGCTGCTCGAGCAGGTATGGGGCTACGATTATTTCGGGGATTCGCGCACGGTGGACGTGCACGTCAAGCGGCTGCGCGAGAAGCTGACCGAGGGCGAGCGCATGGGCTGGTCGATCAAGACCGTGTGGGGCGTGGGCTACAAATTTGAAGCGAAGTAACATATTGATCCATACGGGCGTTTGACGCCCAAACGATGATTGCGAGGTGGCTTTTTTGCGCTCGTCGCTATTTTGGCGCACATTCATTGCGTTTGCGTTCCTCGCAATCGCGACGGTCGCGCTCTGCATGGGCACGCTCGCCGCGGTATTGCAAAACGAGCGGCAGGCGCGCTACGAGGACGAGGTGCGCCAGCAGGCGCGCGAGGTGGCGGAGTATGTGGCGAACCTCAACACATTGAGCTTTGTGCGCTCCAACGCCACCATGCAGTACATCCTCCGCAGCAAAATTCGCAGCATCTGGGAAAATTATGAAGCCGACATCTGGATTGCGAGCTATTCGCCCGGGGTGATCCGGCTTCAATACCTTGACAGCAATTGGAACACCGCCGAGGAGAGCGCGTCGGACGCGGTGCTCGAGCAGCTTGCGATCATCGCCGGCGGGCAGGAGATCCGCGTGCAGGGCTTGTTTCCGGAATTGGGCGACGGCATCGTGACCATCGGCGTGCCATGGACGTATTCCGAGGGGCATGTGGTCGGCGCGGTGCTCCTTCACATCTCCGTTGAGTCGCTCAAGGTGCGCATTTCGGATTTATTAATCCAAATCCTCCCGGCGGGCGCGGCGGTGCTTTTGCTGGGCATAATACTTTCGTACTTTCTGGCGCGCAGCCAATCGCGCCCGGTGAAGGTCATCAGCGGCGCGGTGAACCGCTTCGCGCAGGGCGATTTGACCAGCCGCGTCGATCTGCGCTGCGGGGGCGAGTTGCAGGCGCTGGGGGACGCGATCAACGAGATGGCGCGCGCGCTCGCCCAACTGGAGGATTCGCGGCGCAGCTTTGTTGCGAACGTATCGCACGAACTGCGCTCGCCCTTGACGAGCATGATGGGCTATGTGCAGGGGATGCGCGACGGCACGATCCCGGCGGAGGAAATCGGCAGATATTTATCCGTCGTAGCGGACGAGACGCAGCGGCTGACGAATCTGGTCAACGACCTGCTCGATCTGTCGCGCATCGAGACGGGCAATTTCCCGATGGAGAAGCGCGCGTATGACATTTGCGAGCAGGTGCGGCGGATTTTGATCGGCTACATGCGCAGGATCGAGGAGAAGGGCTGCGCGGTCGATATTGTGATCCCGGACGAGCCGGTGTATGTCGATGCCGATCAGGGGCGCATCAATCAGGTGATCGCGAATTTGATCGACAACGCGCTCAAATTCATGCCCGATTCCGGCGGCGCGTTCCAAATCAAGCTCGAGCGGCGAAATGGGAAGGTCGATGTTTCGGTTTCGGACAACGGCTCGGGCATCGCCGAAGCGGATTTGCCGCATGTGTTCGACCGCTTTTACAAGGCGGACAAGGCGCACACCGCGGGGCTCGGGACGGGGCTGGGGCTTGCGATCGTCAAGAGCATCCTCGACCAGCACGGCGCGCGGATATCCGTGCGCGCAGGCGGCGGGGAGACGGTGTTTCATTTCGCGCTCGATTTGGCGCCCGGCGGCGCAAGTTCATAATTTGTTCACGCAGGGCACAAAACCAGCCTGTATACTATGCCCAGAATACATGGAAATTGGGAGGGCGATCGCATGAAAAACAGGAAAGCCGGGTTGAGCCTATTGCTCGCCGCGGTATTCGCATTGGGCTTTGCGGGCAGCTGGCTGGGCGTGCTCGTGTTTGCGAAAGACGCGTCCGCCGAGCCGACCGAGGGCGTGGTGGGCTACGACGCGGTGTACTCCGCGCAGAATCCGATCCCCGAGATCGCCGCGAACATCCGCCCCTCTGTGGTGCAGGTGGTCAACGCAGCGGAGACATGGAGCACCTCCACGCGCGAGCTGAGCGAGCAGGAGATCGGCTACGGCTCGGGCACTTACATCCTCGAGGCAGAAGATGGCGCGGGCGGGTTCATACTGACGAACTACCATGTCGTCGAAAGCGGCGACCGCTACAAGATCATCTGGCTGGACGGCACGGAGATGACCTGCACGCTCGTGGGCTACGACGACGGGACGGACATCGCGGTTTTGCGGTTCTCGGAGGATGCGCCCGCGGGAGCGATGCCCGTGCCGACGGGGGATTCGGATCAACTGCAGATCGGCGAGCTGGCGATTGTAATCGGCAACCCCGGCGCGGGCGACTATGTGCTCTACGGCACGGTGACCTCGGGCATCATCTCGGGGCTTGAGCGCGGGCAGATTTCCGCGGGCAATTTCACGCGCTCGGTGTCCGTGATCCAAACAGACGCCGCCATCAACGCCGGCAACTCCGGCGGCGCGCTGCTCAACGCGCGCGGCGAATTGGTGGGCATCCCGACGCTCAAAATGTCGCATTCGATGAGCGCGGTGTACGAGGGGCTGGGCTTCTGCGTGCCGATCAACACGGTCAAGGGGCTGGTGGAGGAGATCATCGAAACCGGCAAGGTCTCGCGCCCGATGCTGGGCGTG
>JBMNUA010000032.1:0-16238 GCA_050945995.1 Christensenellales bacterium | reverse complement strand
TCGACTTGAATATCTATCTCATACGATTCGTGAAAAATGCCGAGCGCATCGGGGAATTGCGCGCGAGCATCACCGAGATCGACCGCGAACTGGCGCGCGCGAACGCCGACCTCGAACGCCTGAGTGCGGAGCGGGGCGATTTGCAATTGTCGCTCGATCGGCTCGAGCAGCTTTCCGCCGAGAAGCGCGACGATGTACAGGCGCGCATCCGCGCGGTGGAATCCCTCGAGGGCGAGGGGAAGGTGCTGCGCGAGCGCATCCAAAACGGCATGCGCGAGCGCGCGCGGCTCGAGGCGCAGTTGGAGAGCGCGCAGAGCGGCGGTGGCGGGGTTTCGGAGCGGATCGAGCAGATCACCTTGGAACTAGGCGATCAATGCGCCGCCCTTGCGGATTCGGAAACCGCGCTGAAAACGCGCGAGGAGGAACTGCGCGCAGCGGAGCGCGCACTTGCCGCGCGCGAGCAAGCCGCGGAGGACGCGAAGGCGGAGATCATCCGCGCCATGAACCATTTAAGCGATGTCAAATCGCAGCAGGCGCGGCTCGGCGCGATGCAATCCGCGCTCGAAAAGCAGCTGGGCGCGCTCGCGGCGGACGCCGTCAAGGACGACGCGGGCATGCGCGCGCTCAACGAGCATGTCGCGGATGCGGAAGCGAAACTGACTGAGGAAAAACATCAGCTCGCCGCGCAGCAGGCGGACATGCAGGACATGCTCGAGCGCGTGCGCGTATCCACCGAAACGAGCCAGCGGCTGACTGCCGCGCTCTCGCAGCTGCGCGACAAGCGGCAGCAGATCGCATCGCGCCATAAAATCCTGCGCGAAATGCAGCGCGATTATGAGGGGCTCAACAATTCCGTGCGCCAGGTGCTGATGCAGAGCAGACGCTTGCCCGACGCGGGCGTGCGCGGCGTTGTGGCGGACATCATCAAAGTGCCCGAGCGGCTCGAGCGCGCCATCGACATGGTGCTCGGCGCAGCGCTTCAAAACATCGTCGTCAACCGCGACGAGGACGCAAAGCGCATGATTGAATATTTGCGCGCGAACCGCTTCGGGCGCGCGACATTTCTGCCGCTCACCTCGGTGCGCGGGCGCACCCTCGCCCCGGGCGAGCGCGGCGCGCTCAATCTGCCCGGCTGCGTCGGGCTCGCGTCGGAGCTCATCGAATTCGACCCGGAGTTTCAGGGCGTGATCAACAACCTGCTCGGGCGCACCGTCGTCGCGGAGGATCTCGACGCGGGCATCGCCATACAGCGCGCGGGGCGGCACCAGTTCCGGCTCGTCACGCTCGCGGGCGACGTGATGCACTCCGGCGGCTCGATGACGGGCGGCTCGGTTCAATCGCGCGCGACGAATCTGCTCTCCCGCTCGCGCGAGATCGAGCAGAGCGCACAGGCGATTAAGGAGCTCGACGGTAAAATCACATCTTGCACCGCCGAACTCGAGGAAAGCGAGCGCGTGCGCGCCGCCCTCAAACAGGCGCGCGGCGAGGCATACGATGCCATACACGCACAGGAGGTCGTCTGCGCGCGCGCGGAGACCTTCCTGCAAGCGGCGCTCGACGAACGCGCGGGGTACATGGCGCGCTCTGACAAATTAAAGAACGAGCGCGCACGGCTCGAAAGTCAGCTTGAGGAAACGGTGACCTCGCTCGCGCGGCTCGACGGCAGGCAGGACGACGCGCAGCAGAACACGGATGATATGCAAGACAGCGTGCGCCGCATGCAGGAGGAAATCTATGGCATGCGCGCATCCGTCGATGTCTTGCGCGGCGACGTCTCCAACGAGCGCGTGTCCCACGCCACGAAAGCGCGCGATTATGAGACGAAAAAGCGCGACCTCGAGCGGCTCAAAACGCAATCGGGCGATTTGGATCAGCTCATCTCCGATACGGTCGCGCAGCTCGATGCTTGCGTTGCGGAACTCAAAGGCAACGAGCAGAGCCTGGAACGCGCGGACGGGCAGCTTTCTGCCATGAAGGACGCGCTCGACAGCGCCCGCGCGGAATATCAAGGTGTAGAAACGCAGCGCACCGGCGCGCAGAAGGGCGTTCAAAATCTCTCAAAGACGATCGACGAGCTGCGCGAGACCATCGATGCGCAGTCCGCCGCGAAGCATAAAATCGAGATGCAGCTCCAGCGCGTCGAGGGCGAGCATCAGCAGGCGCAGGATCGCGTTTGGGAAGAATATGAGCTGACCTACGCCGGCGCGGAGGCGTTCCGCGCGGTAGATTTCAAGCTCACCGAGGCAGAAAAGCGCGTGGCGCAGATCCGCGCGCGCATCCGCCAGATGGGCGTCGTCAACGTCGCGGCGGTCGATGAATACCGTCAAACCGCGCAGCGCGCGGAGGAATTGAGCGCCCAGTGCGACGATTTGAACGGCGCGATCGACGATTTATTGCGCATCATCGCCGAGCTCGAGCGCAACATGGACCGCCAGTTCCGCGCGCAGTTTGAGATCATGAACCTCAACTTCAAGCGCACGTTCACGCGCCTGTTCGGCGGCGGCACGGCGGAGTTGCGCCTGAGCGATCCCAAGGACGCGCTCAACTGCGGCATCGACATCGTCGCCCAGCCGCCGGGCAAAAAATTGCAGACGCTCTCGCTCCTCTCGGGCGGCGAGCGCGCGCTGACGGCGATTGCGATTTTATTTGCCATGCTCGATGTCAAGCCCACGCCGTTTTGCATTTTGGATGAAATCGAAGCGGCGCTGGACGACGCGAACATCGACAATTTCGCGGAATACTTAAAAACCTACTCGGCGCAGACGCAGTTTGTGGTCATCACGCACCGCAAGGGCACGATGGAGCGCTGCGAGGCGCTCTACGGCGTCGTCATGGAGGAAAAGGGCGTATCCAAGCTCGTCTCCGTCGCGCTGAACGAGGCGGTATAGACGAATATGGGGCTCGGCGGGGCGAACCCGCCCGTCATCAGTACCACGAGGAGGATGGCAATGAAGTTATTCGATCGGATCAAAACCGGGCTCAAGCGCACGCGCGATGCGTTTTCCGGGCGCATGGACGATTTGGTGGAGAGCTATCGGGAGCTGGACGATGATTTTTATGAGGAACTGACCGACATCCTCATCATGGCGGACATCGGCATGGCGACGACCCAGCTCGCCGTCGATCGTTTGAAAAAGCAATGCGCCGCGGAGAAGATCGTTGATGCGGCAAAGGCGCGCGACGCGCTGAAGGAGATCCTCGCGGAGATCGTGCGCGCCGAGCCGTTGGAGCTCAAAAGCCCGATGGTGCTGATCATCGTCGGCGTAAACGGGGTGGGGAAGACCACCACCATCGGCAAACTCGCCGCGCGCTTCAAGCTCGTCGGCAGAAGCGTGCTCATCTGCGCGGCGGACACCTTCCGCGCGGCGGCGGCAGATCAGCTCACCGTCTGGGCGGAGCGCGCGGACGCGCCCATCATCAAGCATCAGGAGGGCGCGGACCCCGCCGCCGTGGTGTTTGACGCGGTGCAGGCGGCGCGCGCGCGCGCGATCGACATCATGCTCGTCGATACCGCGGGCAGGCTGCACAACAAGGCGCATCTCATGGAGGAACTGCGCAAGATCAGCCGCGTGGTCGAGCGCGAATTCCCGGAGGCGACCACGAAGGCGCTCCTCGTCATCGACGCAAACACCGGTCAGAACGGTTTGACGCAGGCGAAGATGTTCTCGGGCGTCGCGGACATCGACGGCATCGTGCTCACAAAGCTCGACAGCACGGCGAAGGGCGGCATCGCCGTCGCCATCGCCAATGAGATGGGGATGCCGGTGCGCTACATCGGCGTCGGCGAGCAGCTAGACGACCTCCAGCCCTTCGAGGCGGATGCGTTTTTGGATGCGATATTTGGAGAATAATCGGTCGCCCGCGCAGAAATGCCGGGCGGTCATTTTAAGAGGTATGAGATGCGAGCGATTGTAAACGGAAAAATTGTGTTGGGCGATGAGATCATCGAGGGCAAGGCGCTGTTGTTTGATGATAAAATCGCGGGCATATCGCCTGACGCGGGGGATTGCGAGCGGATCGACGCGCGCGGCGGCTACGTCGCCCCGGGGCTGATCGACATACACATTCACGGCTATTGCGGCACGGATGTGTGCGACAACGACATCGGCGCGCTGCGGCGGATGGCGCGCGGACTGGCGCAGGGCGGCATCACCGCGTTTCTGCCGACGACCATGACCGAGACGTACGACTTGCTCGAGCGCGTGTTTGACGACGTGCGCGCGATGATGGCGTCGCCCGCGCGCGAGGAGGCGCGCGCGCTGGGCGTGAACGCCGAGGGACCGTATTTGACCGACGAGAAGCGCGGCGCGCACGACCGCCGGTTTTTGCGGCTGCCGGATGCTGAATTTCTCATCAAACACAGCGATCTGATTCGGTTGACGACCATCGCGCCCGAACTCGAAAATGCGTTTGACTGCATCCGCGCGGTGAAGGAGCATGGGATTCGCATTGCCATCGGGCATACGACGGCGGATTTTGCGCTTACACAGCATGCCGTCGATGCGGGCGCAACGCAGGCGACCCATATCTTCAACGCCATGCCGACGCTCGGACACCGCGCGCCCGGCGCGGCGGGGGAATTGATTTGGGATGATCGCGTGTACTGCGAATTGATATGCGACGGCTACCATGTGCATCCCGCGTGGTATTCCATGTTGAAAAAGATCAAGGACGACAAGCTTGTATTGATCACCGACTGCACGCGCGCCGGCGGCATGGGCGACGGCGAATATGACTACGGCGGCAGGATCATGCGCGTGAAGGACGGCAAGTGCACACTGCCGGACGGCACGATCGCGGGCAGCGTATTGCAGCTCAATCAGGCGGTTGCGAATATGATGGAGAAGGGCGGCGCGACCGTATGCGAAGCGGTGCGCATGGCGGCGGAGAGCCCCGCGCGCGCCATCGGCGTGTTCGACCGCAAGGGCTCGCTCGAGGTGGGGAAGGACGCCGATATCGCAATCTTTGACAGCGATTTTGCGGCGATGCACACCATCATCGGCGGGGAGACGGCGTTTGAACGCCGTTTGGAATAAAAATGCGCGCTGAACAAGCCAGCCTTTCGATCTTTGAAACCTGGGTGCGCGAGAGCAAGCGCATGGTGTTTCTCGGCGGCGCGGGCGTTTCCACGGAGAGCGGCGTGCCGGACTTTCGCAGCGCGGACGGGCTGTATCAGCGGGAATACAAGTACCCACCCGAGGTGATGCTCAGCCGCAGCTTCTTCATGCGGCATCCGCGGGAGTTCTACGAATTCTATCGGGATGCGATACTGCTCGACGGCATCCGCCCGAACGCCGCGCATGAAACGCTCGCGCGCTGGGAGGCGCAGGGCAAACTGTCCGCAATCGTCACGCAGAACATCGATGGACTGCATCAGCTTGCCGGCTCAAAGAATGTGCTCGAGCTGCACGGCTCAATTTTACGTAATTCTTGCATGGAATGCGGTCGCTCTTATGCGCTCGCGCATGTCAAACACGCGGAGGGCGTGCCGGTTTGCGCATGCGGCGGCATCGTAAAACCCGATGTGGTGCTCTATGAGGAGCAACTGGACGACGATGTGCTCGAGCGCGCGATCTCGGCGATCATGGACGCCGATCTGCTGATTGTGGGCGGCACGAGCTTGAGCGTCTACCCCGCGGCGGGGCTGATTGACGCGTATCGCGGCGTGCGGCTCGTGCGCATCAACCTTGCGCCCACGCCGAAGGATGAGCGCGCGAATCTGCTGTTTCGCACGCCGATCGCAGAGCTCTTGGGCGGGATGGACGCGTAGGACAGAGAAGCGGAGGATGCCCCTCCGCTTTTTCGCGTCAAAGCCTACCAACCGTATGCAGTTGAATAAATACTGTTTCTGATATATACTACGAAATCAGATGGCTGTTTGAGATCAATCGCTCGGATTGCCAAAATATATCAATCTACATCAGAAAGCCACGAAAGGGATGCTTCCATGAACGTTTGCCGCCTGTTCTGCGCAATTTGTCTGCTCTGCGCGCTGTGTTTCCCCGCGTCAGCCGAGCCTTACGCATTTGTTGACGATTTGGGAAACCAGATCACCGTACCATGCCCGCCGTCAAAAGCGGTCGCGCTTCACGGCTCTTTCGCCGAAGCCTATCTGCTCGCGGGCGGTTCGCTCATCGGGGTCACCGAGGACGCGGCGTCGGAACGCGGGCTTGATCTGCCCGACGGGACGCAAATCATCGGCACGCTACACATGCCGAATTTGGAGTTGATACTAAATTTGGAACCCGATTTTGTGATCCTGTCCTCCGATATGGAGTCTCACATCGAGATCGGGCGCGCATTGCGTGAAATGGGCATCCCCGCCGCGTTTTATTCGGTCAACCATTATACGGAATACATGGATATGATGGCGCAGTTCACCGCGATCGCCGACCATCCCGAGCGATTCGCCGAGCAGATCGAGCAAATCCAAGCGCCGATCGAAGCGACCATCGCGCGCGCCAAGGCGCAGCCGGCGTACTGGCAGCATACCGCGCTGTTCATCCGCGCCTTTTCAACCGGCGCGAAGGCGAAGGGCAGCGACAGCTTGGGCGGTGCGATCCTGAAGGACATGGGGCTTGTCAACATCGCCGATGGCGAAAACACCGTGCTCGAAGATATCTCAATCGAGGAGATCATCGCGCGCGATCCCGATTATATCTTCGCCGTGCCGATGGGGGTCGAGCCGGCGAAAGCGATGGATGCGCTGGCAGAGCGGCTGATCGACAATCCCGCCTGGGGTGGGTTGACCGCCGTGCGGGAAGGTCGCTACCATGTCCTTCCGAAGGAGTTGTTTCATTTAAAGCCCAACGCCGACTGGGGGGATGCCTATGAGCTGCTCGAAGAGATTCTATATCCGTAATATGCGTTCAACCGGCGCGGTTTGGCTTCTGCTTTTGCTCCTCCTGATCCCGGTCGCGCTGCTCAGCTTGACGCTGGGCGCGAGTGGCATCGCGCCGGGCGAGATGCTCCGCGCATGGGCGGCGGGCGACACCGCATCCAAGGGTTACCGAATCCTACTGTATGTGCGCCTGCCCCGCACCTGCGCGGCGCTACTCGCGGGTGGCGCGCTCGCCGTGTCCGGCTGGATCTTGCAGACAATTTTGATGAATCCGCTCGCGTCGCCGGGCATCATCGGCGTGAACGCGGGCGCGGGGTTGTTTGCGCTGATCGCGATGATCGCGCTGCCCAATCTCGCGCTTGCCGTGCCGGTCGGCGCGTTTCTGGGCGCGCTGCTGGCGGCGCTTGGCGTCTACCTCGCGGCGAAAAAAACCGGCGCGTCGCGTACGACGATCTTGCTCTCGGGCGTCGCGGTGAGCGGCATACTGTCTGCGTGCATGGACGCGCTGGTCACCATATGGCCCGATGCTGCGTTATCGCGCACCTTCTTTTCCATCGGCGGGTTTTCCGATGTGACAATGCAAAAGCTGGGGCTCGCGCTGCCGTTCATCGCGGCGGGCTTCGCGCTCGCGCTCTTGTTGCGGCGCGAAGCGAGCATCCTCTCGCTGGGCGACGAGATGGCGGCGGGGCTGGGTTTACGGGTGAACCGCCATCGCTTTTTGTTGATCCTGACGGCGGCGCTGCTCGCCGGCGGCGCGGTCAGCTTTTCCGGGCTGCTGGGCTTTGTGGGGCTGATTGTACCGCGCATCGCGCGCATGCTGACGCGCCGAGACGAACGCTTCGGCGTGCCCATGTGCATGGTGCTGGGCGCGCTGTTTCTGTCGATCTGCGATCTCGTCGCCCGCATATTGATCGCGCCGTATGAGCTGCCCGTGGGCGTCATACTGTCGCTGGCGGGCGGTCCGTTCTTCCTGTACCTCCTGTACACGCAAAAAAGGAGCAATCGCCATGATGCGGCTTGAGAACCTCTCGTGCGGATACGGCGGCGTGGCGTGCGTGCACGGCGTTTCGGCTGCGTTTGAAGTCGGTCGAATCGTCGGGCTGATCGGTCCGAACGGCTGCGGGAAATCGACGCTGATCAAGACGGCGGCAGGTCTGCTCCCGCCGATCGGCGGTCGGATACTTTTCGGCGGTCAACCCCTCGAAGCGCCCAACCCGCGGGCGTTGGCGCGGGTGATTTCGTTCATGCCCCAGATGCGCAATGTGCCGGGTATCACGGCGCGCCAACTGGTGGCGCATGGGCGGTATCCAAATCTTGGCTTTTCTCGTTCGCTCACAAAGAATGATCGGGCGATCATCCGCCGATGTATGGAAAGAACAGATACCCTGCGCTTTTCCGATCTGCCGCTGACGCAATTGTCGGGCGGCGAGCGGCAACGCGTGTATTTCGCCATGCTGCTTACGCAGGACACCGACCTCGTTTTTCTCGACGAGCCCACCACTTTTTTGGACATCAAAAGTCAATTCGAGCTGATTCGGATGGTGAAGGACTTAAAGGCGCTTGGCAAGGCGGTGGTGGTGGTGCTCCACGACATTGCGCAGGCGGCGCGGTTTTGCGATGAACTGATTTTGATGGATCGCGGCGCAGCGGTCTGCCAAGGGTCGCCCGAGCAGGTGCTCCCTTCGCCCAAACTCGAAACCGTCTTCGGCGTCAAAATTCGATCTGTCGATGTTGACGGGCAGCGGCACTATCTATTCGATCAAAATACAGAGGAGAATCCATGAAAACGGCCATCTTGGTCATCAGCTTTGGATCGAGCCATTTGGATGCGCTTCGCAGCGGCATCGAGTCGATCGAGCGGGACATCGCGCGGGCTTTCCCCGCATGCGACGTGTTCCGTGCCTTTACTTCGGGCATGATCATCCGCAAGCTCAAGCGCGAGCGCGACCTAGCCATCGACGCGCCGGAGGAGGCGATTCGTCGCATCGCGGACGCGGGATATGACCGCCTCGTCCTCGTGCCAACCCATGTCATCGCCGGGTTTGAATATGAAAAGGTGAATCGGCTCTGTGATCAATGGCGGGATGCGGCGGTCTTTTCGTCCATTTCGATCACGACGCCCCTTTTGTATGACGACGCGGATTACGCCGCGCTCGCCCGCATCATGGAAGCGCAAGCCGAGTCTGCTGCGGGGACGGTTCTATGGATGGGGCACGGATCGGAGCACGCGGCGAACGCCTCCTATGCGAAATTGCAGGCGCGCTTGCCCGCGCATGTTCAGATCGGCTGCGTGGAGGGCTCGCCGGAACTTGCTGATCTGCTGCCCGCGCTCCGCGCTGGGGAAACTCGCACTGTGACGCTGATGCCGCTGATGATCGTGGCGGGCGACCACGCCAAGAACGACATGGCAGGCGACGAGGACGACAGTTGGAAGTGCATCCTTGAAAAAGAGGGGTTTCAAGTCGATGTGCGGTTGAAGGGGCTCGGCGAATATACGGAGGTGCGCGCGCTGTTTGTGGATCGGGTAGAGCGCGCGTTGCGGAGGGAGTTATAATGGGCAGTTTGATATTTGTGGGCGTGGGACCTGGGGATCCGGAATTGATCACATTCAAAGCGGTAAAGGCGCTGCAAGGCGCGGATACAATTGCTTTGCCCGATTCGGGCGCGGGCACATCCGCCGCGGAAACCATCGTTGCCGAATGGATTCAGGGGAAAAGTATATTGCGCCTGCCGATGCCCATGCGGGGCGAAAAAGAGGATTGGGCAGCCGCGCATGCGGCGGCTGCGGATGCGCTGATCGATCTGCTGCGGCAGGGGCGCGCCATCGCCTACCCCGTATTGGGCGATCCGCTGCTCTACGCCACGAGCGGGTACTTGCTTCAATCCATTGCGCCGCATCACCCCTGTGAAGTGATCCCCGGCATCCCGGCGATGTGCGCCGCCGCCGCGCGCGTCCAACAGCCTTTGGCGGAGGGCAGAGAACCGCTGACCATACTCCCCGGGTACGAGCCGGACACCGCGCTTCCCGATGGTAATGTCGTCGTTATGAAGGCGGGGCGCTCCCTTGCCGCGCTCCAACGGAAGCTGACGGAGGAAGGGCGCATCGCTTGGGTGGTGCAAAACTTGGGCATGCCCGGCGAGCAGGCATCGCCCATCCAATCATTCAACGCGCAGGGCAGGCAGGGCTATTTTACGACGGTGCTGGTGAAGCCATAAGGTTCATACGCTGCATCCGGACGATATTAAATCATCGCGCTTCTCATGACCTCGTCAACCACTTGTTTTATTCATCAACAAGTGGTTTTATTTATGCTGTACAGATGATTTCCCGTTAGATGCGGACAGAGCATCACGAAAGCCGCGTTTTCGTCTTCTGCAAATAAAAAAATCATCCGATGGGATTGGATCCAATCCCATCGGATGAGGTGGTACGCCTTCAGGGACTCGAACCCTGGACACCCTGATTAAGAGTCAGGTGCTCTACCAACTGAGCTAAAGGCGCGCGCTGTTTCGCAAATGATCGACCGAACGCAATCTATCATACAGCAGTTTGGGGCAGATGTCAATCCTCGCAAAGCAATAAATTTATACTTAACATTGTTTCGCGTAACTGGCATCTCATGCTGCGAAACGCGCAGAAGACCGCTTCACTCACCGCGGTTTCATTGCATAATTGACATCTGCGCAGGGAAATCTATGGACGCCCAACGGCATATTATTTGCGGAGGTGGAACCATGCATCAGAAATTTCCCAATCACAGCATCCGATGCCGCGTGAAAAGCTGCGAGTACCATTGCGGGAACGCGGATTACTGCGCGCTCACCGCGATCCAAGTCGAACCGGCTGCGAACGGCGCGAGCGGCACGCCCCAGGACGAGAGTATGTGCGGAAGCTACCGCTCCCATTCCGTTTGATCCGGAAGCGCCGGGGGGAATCCCTCCGGCGCTGCTTGTCCTTGGCGCGCCAAAGATTTCAATCGCCGCAGTCCATTTCATTGCGCATCTTCATGAAAACGCGAGACTCTCGCATTTTACCATTGGCATTCTTTGCGCATAATTCGGCACTCCAAACAAATACTAAGCACGGTTTTTGATCCCAATTACCGGACGGAGGGAAGTTTAGATATTATGAGAGCGACAGGTATTGTGCGCAGGATTGACGAACTGGGGCGCGTTGTCATACCAAAGGAAATACGCCGTACTCTCCATATCAGAGAAGGCGATCCACTGGAAATTTTTACCGATCACGATGGCGAAGTGGTGCTCAAGAAGTACTCGCCCATCGGCGAGATCGCGTCGATTGCCAAAGATTATACGGACTCCCTGTACCGCACGCTGGGGCATATCGCCTGCATCAGCGACCGTGATGCCGTGGTATCGACGTCGGGCACGGGGAAAAAGGAACTTGCAGAAAAGCCGCTCAGCCCTGAGGTGGATCAGATCCTCCAGAGCCGGCAGACGAGTGTTTTGAACCTTGTAAACAGCGCGAAAATGATCCCCATCACCAATGACGACCGCGCCGACCAATACACCGCCCAGGTGATCGTCCCCATCCTCGCCGACGGCGAGATCATCGGCGGGCTCATACTCTTAAGCCGCGAGAGCGGCGCGCGCATGACGGAGATCGATCAGAAGGTCGCCGAGACGACCGCCACCATCATCGGACGCCAAATGGAGCAGTAACGCTTGCGTGCGCCCGGGGGAGAATGGTATAATCTCCCGGGAGGTGGTGGGCGCTTGGGCAAGATTACGGTTGTGGGCGTGGGATGCGACGCGGATCAGCTCACGCTGCGCGCAGCCAAGCTTTTGAAGGGCGGCGGCAAGGTGATCCTGCATACGCAGGAATGCGGGTGCGCCGATTGGCTGAGGGAGCACGGCATCGCATTTTCCACGCTCGATCATCTCTATGAATCCTATGATGATTTTGACGCGCATGCGCGCGCCGCCGCCGCGCATGTTTCCAAGGAAGCCGAGACGGGCGATGTCGTGTACTGCGTGCTCGATTTGCGCGATGAAAGCGCGGTTATCCTCGCGCAAAGCGGCGCGACGCTCGTGCCCGGTCCGCCCGCGGAAGGCGCGCTGACGGGCTTTGCGGGTGGTGAGACGCTGCATGTGCCGGCGTCGCGCTGGGAGGAGATGGCGCCCGACGCCGCGCGTGCAACGCTCGTGCGCGAGATCGACACGCGCGCGCTCGCAAGCGAGGTCAAGCTGCGCCTGATGGAAGCATACGCCGACGACGCGCCGGTGCTCGTTTCGCGCGGCGAGGGTATCGCCCGGATCGCGCTCTACGCGCTCGATCGCCTGGATCGCTACGATCACCGCATGTGCGCGCTGATATTGCCGGAACACGATCTGCGCAAGCGCGCGTCCTACTCCATGCGCGACCTGGTTTCGCTCGCGCGCGGCGATGAATGCGCCTATCAGCACATCGAATTCGATGCGCTTTGCGATATAGCAGTTCAGCTTGCCGGTGCGGCGGCGCATGCGGAAGATCGCGGATTATTCCATTTGCGAGATATCATCGCGGATGCATGCGCCGACCTGCTCGACGCGCCATAGCGGGCGGAAATCCCCCGCGGATCGGGGCTTGGATAGCAAAAATTAACATTGCCCCCTCGTCATATGGATAAAACTGTGCTATAATAATCAACATCAAAATGATGTCGATAATATGGAGGGAACACGAATGAACAAGGCGGAATTTGTGGCGAAGGTCGCCGAGAAAGCCGGGCTGACCCGCAAGCAATCCGAAGCCGCCGTTGCGGCTTTTACCCAGACGATCACCGAGGCGCTCAAAGAGGGCGACAAGGTGCAGCTGATGGGATTTGGCACCTTTGAAGTGAAGGATCGCCCCGCCCGCACCGGACGCAACCCCGCGACGGGCGAGCCCATTGAGATCGCGGCCTCCAAATCTCCGGTGTTCAAGGCCGGTAAGAGCTTCAAGGACGAATTTTAACATAACGGATGATTGTGAGGGCCGCTTTCACGAAAGCAGCCCTTTCATTTATTTGGAGGAATGGAATATGAGCAGAAAAGCGATGCAGTCGAAAGCACCTGCCGCGCGCGAGGTCGCAACCAGCATGCGGCTGGATAAGTTTCTCAAGGTTTCGCGCATCATCAAGCGGCGCAGCGTCGCAAACGATGCGTGCGCGACCGGTCACATCAGCGTCAATGGCAAGGAAGCGAAATCGGGCACATCCGTGAAGGTCGGCGACCGCATCGGCATGCGCTTTGGCGAAAAATACACGGAATACGAGATTCTCACGATCTCCGAGCACGCCATGAAGCAGGACGCCGCGGAGATGTACCGCGTGATCCCATGAAGGCATGGGCGGTCATCGTCGCGGCGGGCAAGGGCGCGCGCGCGGGGTTTGACATCAACAAGGTTTACATGCCCCTCGGGGGAACGAGCGTGCTCAGCAGGTGCCTTTCGGCATTTGCGGACAGCGGGCTGTTTGAGGGTGCGACGCTCGTCGTATCAGCGGAGGATGAAGCGCGCCTTGCACAGGAAAACATACCGGAGTTTGTTCGGTCGGTCGTGCATGGCGGTAAAAACAGGCAGGAGTCGGTATTGAACGGACTGAAGTCTGCTCCGGAGGATATCGATATCATCGCCATCCATGACGCCGCCCGCCCGTTCGTCACCCGCGAAATCATCGAAGCGACGCTCGCGTCCGCGAATGCGCACGGCAGCGGCGTGATTTCAACGCCTGTCACCGATACGATTAAGCAGCGCGCCCACGACGGCGCCATCCACACACCCGAGCGGAGCGCGCTGTACGCCGTACAGACGCCGCAGAGCTTTCGGCTTCAACAAATCGTCGAAGCGCACATGCGCGCGGCGGCGGACGGCTACCTTGCCACGGACGACGCGGCGCTGTACGAGCGCTACATTGGCGGCGTGCGGCTCGTCACCGCGCGCGGCGCGGAACACAACAAAAAGTTGACCACACGGAGCGATTTTATGCAAAACCTGCCCAACATACGCGTCGGACACGGCTACGACGCCCATCGGCTCGGCGAAGACCGAAAACTCATCCTCTGCGGCGTGGAAATCCCGCACGAGCGCGGGTTGCTCGGTCATTCGGATGCCGACGTCGCCCTGCACGCGCTCATGGATGCAATGCTCGGGGCGGCCGCGCTCGGGGACATCGGTCGCCATTTCCCGGACACGGGGGAGGAATACCGCGACATCTCGTCGCTGGTCCTGCTCCGCTCGGTCGTAGAAAAGCTGTCCGCGGCGGGATATGTCCTGTCAAACGCGGACATCACCATCGTCGCGCAGCGCCCGAAGCTCGCGCCATATATGGAGCGGATGCGCGAAACCGTCGCCGGCGCGCTGGGCGTGCCGATAGACCGCGTGAATGTCAAGGCGACCTCCACGGAGCGCATGGGCTTCGAGGGCGCGCAGGAGGGGATTTCCGCGCACGCCGCGGTCGTCATCGCGGGGGAGGGAGTTTTATGATCGGAATCCTTGGCGCGCTCGAGATCGAGGTCGCTGCGCTCATGCGCGCGCTCGACGGCGCGACTGCGGAAGAGGCTTACGGCTATCGGTTCATGCGCGGGAAACTCGCGGGGCGCGAGGTAGTGATCGCGAAATGCGGCGTGGGCAAGGTCAACGCCGCCATCTGCGCGCAGACGATGATCCTGACATATGCGCCCGAATTGATCATCAATACGGGCGTTGCCGGAAGTTTATCACAGGAATTGGGCATACTGGATATCGCTGTGGGCACGGACGCTGTGCAGCACGATGTCGATACCACCGCCTGCGGGGACGCGATCGGCTACGTTTCAACCGTCGGCATGGTAGAATTCCCATTGGACGCACGGGCGGCAAGCGCGATCCTCGGTGCGGCAAAGGCTTTGGATCTCAAGGCGATTCCCGCGCGCATCGCCTCGGGCGACCAGTTTGTATACGCGAAAGAGCGCAAGGAATGGATCGTCAAAACCTTCGGCGCGGCGGCTTGCGACATGGAATCCGGCGCGATTGCGCAGGTCTGCCGCATCGCGGGGGTTCGGTGCGCCGTCATACGCGCGATCTCCGATTCAACCGACGACGATCACGCCATGGAATTCGCAAAATTTGCGAAACTTGCCGCGGACAACTCGATTCGCGTACTCGAAACCGCGCTCGCAACCGACATCCTGTAGATCCATTTTTACCGCTTGCCATTCACCTCGCGCCGTGCTATAATAGTCAAAGAAGGTCAATGCGAGGTGAATGATATGGCACAGTTGAGCGATAGCATAGAACAGTTTATAAAAGAATTAATGGAGGGCGATGCCCAGATCGAGCTGCGGCGAAACGAGCTTGCCCAGCACTTTGGCTGCGCCCCTTCACAGATAAATTACGTACTCGCGACGCGTTTTACCGTCGATCACGGGTATATTATTGAGTCAAGGCGCGGTGGCGGTGGGTATATAAGAATTGTGCGGATGCGCGAACGCTCCGCGGGCAGCCTGTTGAGCGCGCTGACCAAGCGCATCGGCAACGCGATCGACGAGGACAGCGCGGTGGCGATCATCCGCCATCTGCTCGATCGCAAGCTGTTGACGACAAACGAAGCGCGGATCGTCCGCGCGGCGGTCAGCCGAAACGCCCTTGCCCTCCCCGTGAGCGCAAAGGATGTGCTGCGGGCATCCGTCCTGCAGAGTATGATCGTTCAAGTATTTCGGAACATCGAGGGGGATGATTGATATGATGTGCGACGACTGCAGCGTCCGCCCCGCAAATTTTCACTTAAAGGCGGTATCGGAGGACGGCGTCCGCGAAAAAAACCTATGCGCCGTGTGCATGGCAAAATACCAGCGCCGCATTCCCGGACTCGATTTTTCAAACCTTGCGGGCATTTTAAGCGGCATTTTCGAATCGAAGGGCTCGGATAACGCCGAGGCGCCCGATGAGGAGACGAGCGCGCTCGTCTGCGATGGCTGCGGCACCACCTACGGCGAGTTTCGGAAAAACGGCAGGCTCGGGTGCTCCAATTGCTACGCCGCGTTCCGCGAACCGCTCGAGGCGCTGCTGCTTCGGGTGCACGGCAATCTCCAGCACGCGGGGCGCATGCCCGGCGGCATACAAAACGATGTATCCATCAAAATGAACATTGACAAACTAAAGCAGAACCTCGTCAAGGCAATTGCCTCCGAGGAATACGAACAGGCGGCGCAGATACGCGATCAAATCCGCTCGCTGACCGCCCAACTCGAGGAGGCTGAAGCGAATGGTTGAATACGTTTCCGCCCCCGAACAGGATGTCGTCGTCTCCACCCGCGTGCGGCTCGCGCGCAACTTTGAGGACATCCCGTTTACCAACAAGCAGGACGCGCAGCAGGCGGAGGAGACCGTGCGCCGCGTGTCCGCGGCAATCCTCGAGGGACCGGAAGGCTCCGCCTA
>JBMNUA010000031.1:0-16359 GCA_050945995.1 Christensenellales bacterium | reverse complement strand
CCTTGGTGAGGATCGCCGCGGCGATGCTGATCGCGCTTGCCGACAAAAAGGGTAATATCACGATCTTTCGCCTGCCGAGCGCCGTCGTGGCGACGCCGCCAAGAAACGTGCCGATTGCGCCGATGCCGGTGGTGATGCCGAAGATTGCGGACGCGTCGATGTCGGAATAGGCGCGCACATTTTGCAAAAATTGGGGCAGATACGTCGATAAGCCGTTCGCGCCGATCATGGCGAGCCCAGAAAACAGGCAGACCATCCACACATCCCGGCGGGTGAGGACTTCCCGCATGTCGGAAAATGCGCCCCGGCTGCACCCCGTCAACGCCTCTTGATTTTGAATGTGCGCGTTCAGCGCGTCGTTGTCGCGCGCGAAGACGATCCAGGCAAGCGCCGTCAATGTCAATATTCCGCCCAACAGCAATAGTACAAGCCGCCAAGACGCGCCAAAAGCGTGGTAGAGCGGCACAGTGCAGGTGTAGACAAGCGTCGTCACGCCCACGATGCCCAGCCCGTTGATGGTGACAATCATCGACCGCTCCCGCTGCGGGAACCATGCGGCGATCACCGCGTGGGTGCAAGAGCCGCTCAGACCGTGACCGATGCCCGTCATCACCCGCGCGGCGATCAGAACCGGGAAATTGGGGGCGAAAAAGCAGGCGAGCGTGCCGAGGATCATAACGGAGATCCCGGTCAGCTGCGTCTTTTTGATGTCGATCGTCCGAACAAGCGACGGGCCGATGAACATCGCCGCGCCCATGGCGAAGATATGCACCGTGGACGCGTATCCGGCGGTTGCGACGCCCACCGAAAACTCGCTCGCCAGATAGACGAGTATGGGCGCGGTGATGAGAAACCCGATGTGGGTCAGCGACGCGGCGAGTAACATCAATGTGCCCATGACATACCGAAATGGCGGGTAGAATTTTGCGTCTTCCACTTCATCACAACCTTCATCATCTTACCAATCAACAGTATAGCGCATATCCCGCGCCTTTTCATGGGTGCGTGAAACGAATAACTGAATATATCAAATCCTATATATATTCAGCAACAAGCGGATGATTGGTTGTTTTGCGTTGCGCGTTTTGATCTGCCACATGGGCATATCTTTATGGTATAATAAAATCAATGTTGATATCATCGGATCGCATGCGCCTTGGAAATTAAGGCGGGGAGGAATGCATATGACCCAGCGAGAAAGGTATTTGAACGAGTTTGTCGCGCGGCAAAATCCGGATGATTTGCCCTTATGGGGCGACTGGATTTCCGTATACGAAACTTGGCTGCCGCAGGGGCTGCCGCCCATACCCGAAGGCGGCAACCGGCGAGAACACATGCGGGACGTGTTCGGCTTCGAGGGCGTATACTCCGCCTTCTGGGGCACGGGACGGTTGCCGGTTCACACGGACGTGCTGCCGGGATTTACGCGCAGGGAACTGTTTCGGGACGAGAACCATGTGATCTATGTGAACGAATCGGGCATCACCGTAAAGGAAATGCGCGATCAACATACCGCGCTTGTCGCGCAGCAATACCTCGACCATGCGCTCCATGGGCGCGAAGATTGGGATCAATTCCGCGACGAACGCTTGCAGCCGGACGCGCCCGGTCGCTATCCGGACGAGGGTACATGGAAGAAGATCGTCTCTGCGTGCAGGGATCGGGACACCGTCGTCACCATCGACGGCGGCAGCTTTTATGGCTATTTGCGAAATTGGATGGGCGTGGAGGCGCTCAGCTACGCCATGTACGACGATCCGGAATGGGTGGCGGAAGCGGCGGATACTCTTGCCGATTTCTATATCCGCGTGCTCGAGCGCGCCGTGACCGACGTGCCCGACATCGACGCGTGCATGTTCTGGGAGGACATGTGCTTCAAAAACGGTCCGTTGTGTTCTCCCGCTATGTTCCGAAGGTTCTTTCTCACGCCCTATCAAAAGGTGACCCAATTTTTGAAAGATCACGGCGTGCGCAGCTTCTGGGTGGATTGCGACGGCAACATCGAAAAGCTGATCGATCTGTTCATCGAGGGCGGCGTCAACGGGTTCTATCCGCTCGAGGTGGCGGCGGGCATGGACGCGGTGAAGCTGAAACAGGCGTATGGCGACCGCATCCTGCTGTGGGGTAACATCGACAAGCGGGAGATCGCCAAGGGCGGGGCGCACATCCGCAGGGAATTGGAGCGGGTCGCGCCGGCGGTGCGCATGGGCGGGTTCATTCCGCTCGTGGATCACGGCGTGCCCGACGACGTCTCCCTGGCGAACTATCGGGATTACGACCGCTTGCGCCGGGAGATGTTTGGCATACGCAGCATCCCCCGCAGATCGGGCGAGGGCGGATGAGGATGACGCGGATGGTCGATGTATCGGAAAGGAGCGTGTGGCATGCGATGGGTCTCCGCGCGCGCAAAGCGGCTGAGCGCGACTGCCGTCTGCTTGTTTTTGCTGGCGGGGCTGATTCGCGTCGCGTCCTATCGTGTAAGCGGCGATCGCTTGGGCGCGCTTTTCTCCGCCGCGCCGCCGATGATCTATGTCGGTCTGTTGATCGCATGGATCATCTCGCTCAACTGGCGCATCCTCGCGCGGGGCATCCGCCGGCTTCTGATCGCCTCGAGCGCGCTGATGATCTTCTACATGCTGATCCGCACGGCGAAGTACCAATTCTTTCCCGCGCAGGATGTCCTGCTGCGCCATCTCTGGTACGCCTACTACATCCCCATGATCGCGATCCCGCTGCTCCAATTCCTCGCCGCACTGCGCGTCGGCAGGCGCGAGGAGGAGCGGATCGATGCGCGCTGGCGGCTGCTAGTGATCCCGGCTGCACTTTTGATCGCGGGCGTTCTCACCAACGATTTGCATCAGTTCGCCTTCCGATTTCATCCGGGATTTCTCGACTGGGAGCGCGCGTATGCGCGCGGCTGGCTGTACACCGCCGCATTTTTATGGATCGCCATCCTCCTTGCTTCGGCATTGGCAACCATCGCCCGCAAGCGGCGCGCCGCGAAGGTCGAACGGGGCGTTTGGCTGCCGTTTGCGCCGCTTTTGATCGGCATGGTCTACATGGTGTGGGGGTTGACTGATCATTTTATCGCCGCGCGGAAGATCTTCCAGATGCCGGAGATGTACTGCTTTATGATCGTCGCGTTTTGGGAGCTAAGCATCCAAATCGGGCTCATCCCCTCGAACATCGGGCACTCGGATTTCTTCGCCGTATCCACCGTGCGCGCGCAGATCGCGGATGCGCACGGCGATGTCCGCCATCGCTCGCGGAACGCGCCGCCCCTTTCGCACGCGCAGATGGTCGCCGCCGCACCCGTGATGATCGCGCCCAACACCCGCCTGCACAGCCACCCCATCCGCGCGGGGCGCATCTATTGGACGGACGATCTGACGGACGTCAACGCATTGAACGCACAACTTCAAGAGATCGGCGAGACGCTTTCCCAGGAAAACGAGCTGATTCAAGGCGAAAACCGCATGAAGCGGCGACAGGCGCGGATCGCCGAGCAAAATCGGCTGTATGATAACATCGCCCGCGTCGCCGCGACGCAATTGAAGCGGATGGATCAAATATTGAAAGGTCTTTCGCCCGATGCGCCCGATTTCGCCCGCAGCGTCGGGCATGCGCGCGTGCTCAACGCCTACGTCAAAAGGCGGAGCAACCTCATGCTGATCGCAGAAACGAAGCGCGCCGTCCCTGCCGAGGAGTTAAGCCATTGCATCCGCGAATCCGCGGACTGTCTGCGGGCATACGGTGCGCTGTGCTCGTTTCATGGCGATGCGCAGGGCGACCTCCGCGTCGAACGCGTGATGCTGGCGTATGACCTCTTCGAGGCAGCGGCGGAGGCGGCGTTGCCGGGCGTGACTTCGATCATGATCAATTTAACTGCCCGAGCAGGCGGGCTGACGCTCCGGCTGTCGATGGAGGATGCCACCGCCCGCGTCGCCCATGATTGGCGGCGCGACGCGCTCGCGGCGCAAAGCGGAGCGTTTTCGCAGGAAATGATCGACGGCACGTCCTTTGTGACGCTCCGATTTGAAAAGGCGGGTGAGGATGTATGACGCCCTTTTCCGAACTCGCGCCGATCTGGCGCGGCGTGTTTCTGTCGGCGGCGCTACTCACCTCGTTTGCCTCCCTGTACGCGCTCATTTACGCATCCGCGCTGCGGCTCGGCGCGCGGCACATCGTGGGCTGCACCGCGGTGTTTGCGGCAACGTCGCTTTTGCAGCAATGGGCATACGACATCGCCCGGTTCACGGATTTGGCGGTTGCTTTATTGTTGATGCTCGCCGCATTGGTGCTGTTGACCGCATACCTCATCGCGCGCCTGTACAAGCTGCGGCGCACGCGGATCTCCGCGATGTCCGTCAAAGAGGGCATCGAACACCTGCCCACCGGACTTTGTTTCTGCGAAGAGCGCGGGCTCGTGCTGCTCATGAACCGAACCATCAGCAGCCTGTGCCATGCGATCACGGGCGGCGCGCTGCGCGACGCGGCGGCGTTCTGGGCGGCGGTTCACAGCGGAGAAGGGCAGGGCGACGCAACCGCCATCCAATCCGAACCGTCGCCCATATGGAGGCTCGCGGACGGCAGCGTCATCAGCTTTTCGCGGCAGGAGATGACGGTTCAAAACCGGCGCATCTACCGGATCACCGCCGCCGATATCACCGAGCAATATCGCCTGCATACCCGGCTTCTGCAAGAGAACCGCCGTTTGCGCGAGATGAACGAGCGATTGCGCCGACACGGGGAGACGGTGCAGGCGGTCGCGCGGGACGGCGAAGCGCTCGCCGCCAAGGTGCGCCTGCACGACGAATTGGGGCGGATATCGCTCGTCGCCAGACGCGCCATGCGCCCGGACGCCTCATACGCCGACCGCGCCGCGCTTCTGGAAAATTGGCGGCAGCGCGTTGCGCTCATTCGCCCCGACGTGCGCGCCGAACCGGTCGCCACGGGCTTTGATCAACTGCGAAGCGCGGCGCAGGCGATCGGCGTGGCGGTGCATGTGCGCGGCGCACTCCCCGCCGCCGGAACGCGCGCGGCGCGGCTGTTTCAGATGGCGCTGCATGAATGTTTGACCAACGCCGTCCGCCATGCGGGCGGAAGCGAATTGTACGCAGACATCCGCGAAGGCGCGCCATGGACAATGACGGTGACGAACAACGGTCGTATCCCCGACGCGCCGATCGCGGAGGGCAGCGGGCTATCCTCGCTGCGCGCAAGCATCGAGCATGCGGGCGGGCACATGCGCATATCGCACGCGCCGCGCTTTGCGCTGACCATCGCCATTCCCACAGAAAGCGAGGATTTTGCGTGACGAAGTATAAGGTGATGATCGTCGAGGATCAGACGATGCCGCGCCAGCTGTTTGAGCGGTATGTGCGCGAATCCAAGCGATTCGAGCTTGCGATTTCCATCGACAACGCGGCGATGGCGGACATCTACTGCCTGAAACACCCGGTGGATTTGATCTTGATGGATGTGATCACGCGGGAGGGGGAGAGCGGGCTTGCCGCCGCCGCGCGCATCAAGCGCAGGTTTCCGGGCATCAAAATCATCATCGTCACCTCCATGCCCGAGTGCTCCTTCATCGAGCGCGCGCGGGCGATCGGCGTGGAAAGCTTTTGGTACAAGGAGATCGGGCATGAGCCGATCGAGCGGCTGATGGAGCGCACGATGGCGGGTGAATCGATCTATCCGGATAGAACCCCGGAATTGCAATTGGGCGATGCCGGCAGCTATGATCTGACGCAGCGCGAATTGGAGGTGCTGCGGGAGATGACGGGCGGCTATACGAATGCGGAGATCGCGAAGCGGCTTTACATGTCGGTCAGCACGGTGAAATCGCACATTGTGAGCATGCTCGGGAAAACCGGCTTTCGCAACCGCACAGAATTGGCGGTTCGCGCGCGGGAGAGCGGGCTAGTGATACTGGATCGGTAGAGCGAATGCGAACCATAGATCGCGTTGTGCGGCGTTATCAAACGCCGCATTTTTATTTGGAATAAAATGGTCATTTGGTGGATGCGCGGCGCGAAGGCGCGGGCTATATTGGTATGTATGGAATCATCGGCGTTCGGCAGCAGCATCGCACCTGACGGCGATGTTGGACGCATCGGTCGAGGGCGCGCTTTCGCCCGAAAGAAGAAGGATATTGAGCATAGGAGGGCAATTCATATGAAGAAGGGTTTCGCCGTGTTGATCGTGATCTGCATACTGCTGATCGGCGCATCCGCAAATGCTGCGGAGACGATCGACCAGCTCACGCAGATCGTAGCGGATGCCTTGGAGCAAAGCGAATACATCTACACCTATGATGCGGATTACGATGCCTTTGACCTCGAATTTTCGTTGAACTCGTCGTTGGCATCGACCGATGTCACGATTTACATCTACGACGACATGGTCTCCGTCGTCGCGTATTCGCCGCTGACCGTTCCATCCGAGTACCGCGATTTGATGGCAAAGTATTTGATACTCGCCAACAACGAAATGTACTACGCGCAGTTTCGCATGGATTACGAATCGGGTCATGTCGCCTGCCGCTCGGCTCAGCTCGTCGAGGATGTGCTGCCGGGCATAGGCGAGATCACGGTGCTGTTGGAGATGCCCCTGTCCTACATGGACAGTTACGGCGACGGCATTGCGCAGATCAGCCTGAGCGGGGCTGACCCCGACGCGGCGTTTCAGCAGGCGCGGGAGAGCATGAATTGATGCGGGAACAAACTTGAATATCGATGAGGAGGAGTACGATGAAAACGGCATGGCGGTTTTTCGTGATCGCGCTTCTTGCGATGGCGCTTCTGCTCCCGGGACTGACGGCGGGCGCGGAACAGGCGCACTTTGAATTCGACCCATCGACGGGTGCGATCACAGGGTACACGGGATCGGGCGGCGATGTGATCGTGCCCGATTCGATCGGCGGCGTGCCCGTCACGCGGATTGGCGAGCGCGCGTTTAGCAGCAACAATGCGATCACCTCCGTCACATTGCCGCAGGGGATTCGGCGGATCGAGCACGGCGCGTTTTATTTCTGTGAGAACCTGCGCGCCATCGAACTGCCGGACGGGCTTGAGGTCATCGCGCCCTACGCGCTGTTCGCCTGCGGCGCGCTGGAGCGTCTTAATGTGCCTGCTGCGGTCGCGTACATCGGCGATTATGCAGTCTCCGGCTGCTACAATCTGCGCGAGATCAATTTCGCGGGCGAGGCGCCGCTCATGGGCGAGGAGGCGTTTGCCAACGGCGCGGATGATCGGCGGATCGTCGTGCCCGCCGAGGATCAAATGATATATGAAGCGATGCTCGGCGCGCCCTGTGAGCCGGGCGGCGCGCGCGCATCCGTCGATCGCGCCGTTGCGGAGGACGATTTCCTGTTTGACGCGGCGACGGGCGTTCTGACCGGGTATGTGGGTGACGCCGCCTATGTGCCGATCCCCGCCGCGATCGGTGGCACGCCGGTACGCGAAATCAGCGAGAAGGCGTTTTTCGGCGACAAAGGAATTGTCCGCATGGATCTGCCCGAGGGGCTGCAAACCATCGGCGATCAGGCGTTTTACGCCTCGGCGCTCGTGGGCGTGCGGCTGCCGGAAAGCCTTCGATCCATCGGCGATCAGGCGTTCGGCGCGGCGCAGTTGATGGAGCTTGCGCTGCCGCAGGGCGTGGAGGAGATGGGGGAGTCCGCCTTCGCATCCAACGCGCTGCGCTCGCTCGCGCTCCCCGAGGGCTTACATGCGCTTCCGAACGGCGCGTTTGAGCGCAATACGCGTCTGGGTGACCTGTCGCTGCCGGCATCGCTTACGCGCATCGGCGCGGGTGCGTTCGCCGGCTGCAATCAGCTGACCTACGTCATATTTGCCGGGCGCGATTTGCCCGAGATCGAGGAGGGCGCGTTTGCCGACTGCCCGATCGCGGACATCGACATCGGCTGGGATGCAGACAAGGCGCAGGTACAGGCGGCGCGCGATGCGCTGTCCACCGCCGGGCTTTCGATGGATCAGGCGACGGTCTGGCGCGCCGACCGCGCCGATGCGCCGCCCTATCCGATGGACGGTGAATTCACCTTTGACGATGCCACCGGCGCGGTCACATCCTATCAGGGCGATGTGCAAGAGATGACGATGTATTGGAACTTCTACGCGCAGGACAGCCAACTGGTTTCTATACGGGAGCTGGGCGCGGGATTGTTTGAGGGCAGCACGCTGCGCCGCTTCTTCGTGCCGCATTCCGATGAGCTGGCGATCATCGGTGAGCGCGCGTTTGCGGACAGCCAACTGGAGGAGATTTATTTATTCGACAGCGTGACGACGATCGGCGCGGCAGCGTTTCGCGGCTGTGGCGAGATGACGCGCATTGAGATACCCGCCTCGGTTGCGTATATCGGCGCGGGCGCGTTCGAGGGCTGCACCGCGCTCTCCGAAGTAATATTTGTGGGCGGCTCGCCCATCGTCGAGGCGGACGCGTTCAAGGATTGCCCGTCGCTTCACGCTTTGACGCTGCCCGCAGGCGCGCAACCGAACGGGGATTTGGGCACGCCGCCGCAGATCATACGGATCGCGGACGACGCTTCCGACGAGCAAGTGGAGGCGATGGCGCAGGCGCTTCATCTGCCCTGGTACCTCGAATTGCGCCGCGCGAGCGAGCCGGACGCATTTGTCCGCATGCCCGACACCGCCAATGCCGAAACCGATTTTGAGTTCGACGCCGAGACCGGCACGATCACAAAATACATTGGCGCATCCCCCGCGGTGGTCGTCCCCCGCGCGATTGCCGGCGTGCCCGTCACGCGCATCGACGCACTCGCGTTTTCCGATGCCACCGTCGCGTCCTACCTTGCGGGCGATGCCGACAATGCGGGGTTGACCGAGGTGATATTGCCCGAAACGCTGCGCGAAATTGGCGATTCCGCGTTCTTGCAGAGCAGTGCGCTTGAACGGGTCGTCTGCTATGGTCCGATCGACCGCTTGGGCAATCGCGCCTTTGAAAACTGCACGGCGCTTACAAGCGTCAGCTTTGTCAACGGGATTCGGGAGATCGATCTATATGCATTTCATCTCGCGGAAGCCCTCACAGAGGTGCGCTTGGGTGAAAAGATCGAGGCGATCGGCGAAGCCGCGTTTCGGGGAACGGGGCTGGTAGGCGCGCTCACGCTCACCGCGCCGACGGTCGGGCAGGCGGCATTCTGGGACTGCAAAGCCGTCACAACCATCCGCGTGACCGAATCGGTCTCGAGCATCGGGATGGGCGCATTCATCGGCATGGACGCGCTCGAGCGCATCTACTTCGACCGCCCGGACGTAGAAATCCTCGGTTACGGCAACTTCCAGTTCTCTGAGGAAATGATCGGATTCAAACTCTGCCTGCCCGAGCATGCGACGGATGATGAGGTAGCGGCGTTCGTTTCGGCATTGGATCAGAACTTGCTGCCCGGCGCAGATATGGTGGTGCGCGAAAACTACGATTGACGCCCATGGCGGCGCAAGCCCTTTCCCGAAAGGGGAGGGGCATTTTTATATGCGATGGAATCGCAAACGCACTTTATCATGAACCCCGCGCAAGACTGCCGGATAATTGCGGATAAAACCGCAATATATTGCGAAAAGTCCCACGGTTTTTTCCTTTCAACCTACCCGCCCGGCATGGTATACTGTGTGCAAATGCTTGCTTGTCGAGCAATCTCTGGTCGTTTGAAAGGAGTCCCATCATGAATTCAATGGAACGTATTACGGCTGCGTTGCAGCATCGGGAGCCGGATCGGGTACCGGTATATCCCATCCTGAGCGGCATTTCGAGAAAACTCGTGGGCGCAAGCTATCGGGAATGGTCTACCGATGCCGATGTGTGCGCCAACGCCCTGATTCGTGCGGCGGAAGAATTTGAGCAGGACTGCATCGTCACGCTGATCGATTTGTCCGTCGAGTGCGACGCTTGGGGGCAGAAACTGGTGTATCCGGAGAACGAGGCGGTTCGCCCGGATTACGGTGATTGCGTCATCAAGGAGATCGAGGATTACGAAAACATCAAAAAGGTGGATTACCGCACCAGCGAGCGGATGATGATGCACCTCGAGGTACTAAAAAAGCTGGTCGCGAAAAAGGGCGGGGAGCTGCCGATCGTCGCGTTTGTGTTCGGGCCGTTGGGCATACTCTCCATGCTGCGCGGACAGCAGGATATGTATATGGACATCTACGACGACCCGGACGCCGTCAGCGCTGCGGCGCGCGAGATCAACGAAACGCTCAAGGACTACTGCAACGCCATGATGGACATCGGCGTGAACGGCATCATGTTCGACACGCTGTTTGCCTCCGGATCGATCATGTCCAAGAAGATGTGGACGGAGATGGAAGGCGTGCTGGTCAAGGAATTGGCGGACGTGATCCACGCAAGAAACTGCCTGGTGATGGTCCACAATTGCGGGAACAAGATTTACTTCGACGCGCAGATCGAGATGATGCGCCCCGCTGCCATCTCCTTTTTGTACCCGCCGGACGATTGCAAGGACTTTGCCGAGTGCAAGGAAAAATACGGCAAGGAAGTGACCCTGATCGGCTGCGTGACCCCCGCGATGGCGGTGATCGGTACGGACGAGGAATGGGACAAGGCGTGCATGGATCAGATCGACGTGTTCAAAAAGGGCGGCGGCTATATCCTCGCGACCGGCTGCGAATACCCCGCCAACGCCTCGTTTGACCGCGCGCGCAGAATGGTTGATATCGCAAAGAACTACGGGAAGTATTGAGCCGTGGTGCAAATTGATCTGATCACAGGCTTCTTGGGCGCCGGGAAAACCACCTTCATCAAGCGTTATGCGAAGTGGCTGGAGCGGCAGGGGACATCGATCGCGGTGATCGAAAACGAGTTCGGCACGGCGGGACTGGACGCCCAGACGCTGCGCGATACCGGGCTTGAGGTCGCGGAGCTCTCGGGCGGCTGTATCTGCTGCGGGCTTGCGGTCGATTTTCACAACTCGATTCTTGCGCTCGCCGAAACCTGCGACAGAATCATCGTCGAGCCCTCGGGCATTTTCAGCATGGATGATTTTTTCGATGTCGTCCTCAGCCCGCAGGTCAAGGCGGTCTGCCAACCGGGCGCGGTCATCACCATCGTCGATCCGCATTCGCTGGATGCGATGAACGCGCAGGATTTGGAGATGCTCTATGGTCAGCTGCTCTGCACAGGGCGCGTGGTGCTGAGCAAAACGGATGATTTGCCGCAGGCGCGCGTCGAAGGTGCGATCAATACGCTGCAAGCGCTGCTCGCCTCCGGGCATGCGGCGGGCAGAAGCATCGCGGACATCGCAGAAAGCAAGCCTTGGGACAGCTTCACGGACGAGGATTTTGCGCGCATGGCGGATTCCGCCCCGGTTTGGATTCCCCATGAGAAGCAGGACATCAACCATGCGACGTTGTTCAACAGCGCGACGATGTACCCCGAGGGGGCGTATACCGCGGAGGAGCTTGCCGCGATCATCGACGGGATCACGGACGGGCGCTGCGGCGCGGTGCTTCGCATCAAGGGGTATGTGAATGCCGCGCAGGGCGGAAGTTTGGAAGTGAACTGCACGGCGGCGGAGCGATCCATTCGCGCATGCGAATACCGAAAAGCCGGATTGAATGTGATTGGCAGAGACCTCGATCGGCGCGGCATCCGTGCCGCCTTTGGGTGACTTTTGTCGCGATTGCGGTGCGAACAGGAGACCGCCGACGCCGGAGGTTTGGGCAGAACGATGCGCCAAACCTCCGGCGTTTTTTGCATGTCAATCGTTCGGCGCGGTCAATATCCATGTAAAGCCATACCGGTCGCGCACCAGCGCGCCCATACCCGCATCGTCGGGCGGGGGATGCGGGGTGAGCCGCTGGAGAATCTGCCCGCCATCGGCGAGCGCATCCAAGCATTCCTGCGCCTGAGCCCTTGCTTTGCAATGAACCATCAAACGGATCGAATCCGTGTTTGGCATGCTTCCATCGCCGCCGTCGCCGCCGGCGATCACACCTTGCCCGATTGTTGCTTCGGCGTGCATCACTTTGCCGGCGAGTGCGGTTCCGCCGGTTTCCTGCGTGAATCGGGAGAGCGTGCGCATTTCGCCGCCGAAAATGGCGATGTATCGGAGGAGCGCCTCCTCGCAACAGCCGGAAAATGGAAGATAGGGGATTACCACATCTGCCGCCTCCTTAACCCCATGATGACACCAGTATACGCTTTATTTCCCATATCGACAAGCGCAGTTCCAGCGTTCGCGCAAAAACACCCGCCCGGCGAACGGTGCGAACCGAATGCCGGACGGGCGCAGGTTTCCTATGCTATTTTCCCGGTTAGATCTCCGACTCGCGCTTGCGCTTGAGCAGCGACGCCACCCGCACGGCGGGGTCGAGGAGGGCGGAGACCGAGCGGTCGTGGTTGAGGGTTGCGATAATATAGGAAATATATTTGCTCATCTCCACCTCGCGGAACCAGGGCGCGGCCTTGAGCTCCGGCGTGCGGTAGGTGAGGTTGGTGGAGTACAGGCGCGTGATGATGCCCTCGCGGTACGCCTTATTGAACGCGCCCAGCCCGTCTGTGAACAGCGCGTAGGTGATGAACATATAGATGTTGCGCGCGTTGCGCTTTTTCAGCTCCGTCGCCAAATCGAGCATGGAATCGCCGGAGGAGAGGATGTCGTCGGCGATGAGGATATCCTTGCCCGCGACGTCCGCGCCAATGTATTCGTGTGCGATGATGGGATTTCTGCCGTTGATGATGCGCGTATAATCGCGCCGTTTGTAGAACATGCCTAGATCGAGCCCCATGAACGTGGCGAAGTAGATGTTTCTGCCCATGCCGCCCTCGTCGGGGGAGACGACCATCATCTGATCAGGGCGTATGACGAGATCGGGCTCGTGGCGGATGCACGCCTTGAGCATCTGGTAGGTGGGCATGACGTTTTCAAAGCCATGCAGCGGGATGGCGTTTTGGACGCGGGGGTCGTGGGCGTCAAAGGCGATGAGGTTGTCAACGCCCATGGCGACAAGCTCCTGAAGCGCGATGGCGCAATCTAGGGATTCGCGCGCCATCCGGCGATGCTGGCGTCCCTCGTAGAGCATGGGCATCACAACGGTGATGCGCCGCGCTTTGCCGCCCAGGGCGGCGATGACGCGCTTGAGGTTTTGGTAGTGATCGTCGGGCGACATGGGGTAGTCCATGCCGAACATGGAGTAGGTCTCCCCGTAGTTGCCGATATCGCAGAGGATATAGATGTCGTAGCCGCGCACGGTTTCGCGGATGATGCCCTTGCCCTCGCCGTTTCCGAACCGCGGAAGGGCCGCGTCGATGAGGAACGTATCGCGCGCATAGCCTGGATGGGCTTTCAAATTGTCGTCGCCGTTTTCCGGGCGATTCCGCCATTCGACCAAGTATCGGTTGATCTTCTGTGCGATTTCCTGTGTACCCGGCAGAGCAATGATCCCAAGAGGACCAACGGCGGTTTCCGGCCCGCCGGCATCGCCGCTGACTTTGAAAACTGGCTCCAATAAGCTCACTCTTCTCGCTCCTTTGCGTCCTTCGTATCGATGACATATGCGCGGCGGCTGCCCGAAGGCGACACCGCAATCATGCTATCTGTATTATACACCAAATTCAAACGTTTCACAAGGTAAGAAACGGCTCGCATAGAACGGTCTGCGGCATGCACAGCCGAAAAACGACAAACCCAGCATCCCCAAATGCCGGGCTGTTGCGGTTGGAAGGCGCGGTTGCCCGCGCCTTCGGTCGTCCTTACTCCTCGACCAGCTCGAAGTCCTCTTTGCCTGCGCCGCAGAGGGGGCAGACCCAATCTTCCGGGACTTCCGCCCACTTCGTGCCGGGCGCAACGTCGTCGTCGGGCGCGCCTTCAGCTTCGTCGTAGATATAGCCGCAGAGGGTGCAAACATATTTCAGCATCGTAGAACCTCCTATTTATTACCCGGACGTGTTTTACACGCGCCGGGGATTACCCATGTGAGCCGATCAGTAGTTCTCCTTGCGCATCTCAAAGAAGCACTGCGAATAATTGCAAACCGGGCAGATGCTCGGCGCTTTTTTGCCCATTACGAGGTGCCCGCACACGCGGCACTCCCACATCGCCTCTTCGCCCTTCTCGAACACCTGCTGCATTTCGACATTCTTCAAAAGCGCGCGGTAGCGCTCCTCATGCGCACGCTCGATGTCGCCCACGCGGCGAAAGCGCGCGGCGAGCGCCGGGAAGCCCTCGTCCTCGGCGTCCTTGGCAAAGCGTGCGTACATATCCGTCCACTCGTAGTTCTCGCCCTCGGCGGCGGACAGCAGGTTTTCGGCCGTGCCGCCGATGCCGCCCAGCGCCTCGAACCACAGGCGCGCGTGCTCCTGCTCGTTGCGCGCGGTCTTGAGAAACAGCTCCGCGAGCTGGTCATAGCCCTCGTTTTGCGCGATGGACGCAAAATAAGTATACTTGTTGCGCGCCTGGCTCTCGCCCGAGAACGCCTCTTGCAGGTTCTTCTCCGTCTTGGTGCCGGCGTAGGGGTTGCCCGCTTTCTTTGCCTCCTCAACCTTTGCAAACGCGGACGCAGGCTGCCTGCATTTCGGGCACTTGTAGCCCTCCGGAAGATCCCCCTCATGCACATATCCGCATATCGTACAGCGCCATTTCACCATGTTTCTCATACACTCCTTCTTGTATTGCCGCGCGGCAAACCCCGCGGATTCGCCGGGATGATCCCTTTTCTGCGCGGGAAGTGATTTGCCCCTATTCTACTACATTCTTTGGCGGATAGAAAGCCCATTTTGTAAATTTTTATGTGTTTCACGCATGGGACGCGCGAATCTGCGAAAAATATCTTGACATGCGGTTTCTGATGTATTATGATGCACTTGTTTCGCGCCGCGTTGCGGCGCAGACGAATACGGAGCTTACTGACCCGTTTTGCGAAAGCGAAACCAAGGCCATACGGACAGCCGGGTCAACCGCCGAACGCGGGATGTTTCCCGCATTATTGATGGTTGCGCGCCGCGTTTTCGCGCAACAAGCTGCGCCCGTGCGCGGCGTTTATGAGTTGGCTGCTTAACAGCCAGTTGGTTACTTCATAACCAAGTGTACTGGGTACACGCTTGTGAAACGGTCAATAAGAGTAGGTAAAGTAAGTTCTTACTGGATAGACTCGAAATGGATGCGGCGGCGGGCGGCGAATGCGCCCGGACCGAACCTTCTTTTGATTGTTTGCGGGATGTACCACAGCGCGCTGTGATACATCTTTTTTTATTGCGGAGGGATGGGCGATGGCGGAGAAGATGAAGCTGTATGGATTTAACAACCTGACAAAGTCGCTGAGTTTTAACATTTATGATATCTGCTATGCCAAATCCGCCCGTGAGCAGCAGGATTATATCAAGTATATCAGCGAACAATACAATTCTGACCGGCTGACGGCGATCCTCGAAAAGCTCACCGGGATGATCGGCGCGATCGTGCTCAACATCTCCAAGCAGGATTACGAGCCGCAGGGCGCGTCCGTCACCTTCCTGATCGCCGAGGAGACGATGGCGAAAAACAGAAGCGGCGAGACGGTCGTCGGGCATTTGGACAAGAGCCATGTGACCGTGCACACCTACCCGGAGTACCACCCGGAGACCTCCATCGCGACCTTCCGCGTGGACATCGACGTCGCCACCTGCGGCGAGATCACGCCGCTTTCGACGCTGGATTTTTTGATCGGCTCGTTCGATTCGGACATCATCACCATGGACTACCGCGTGCGCGGGTTCACGCGCGAATTGAGCGGGCGCAAGCTGTTTATCGACCACACGATTGCGTCCATACAGGATTACATCGACCCCAAGACGCTGGAGCGATACGACGCCATCGACGTGAATGTCTATCAATCGAACATCTTCCACACGAAGATGCTGATCAAAGACATCGCGCTGCAAAACTACCTGTTCAACGCGGACGTGTACGAGATCGCGCCGAAATTGCGGCTCGATATCACAAACGCGCTGCGCAAGGAGATGATCGAGATCTTCAGCGGCGTGAATGTCTATTAGGAGGGCGAGCCGTTGACCGATCAGAGAAGAGCGCCGATCTACGAGGCGCTGGAGGAGATGAAGTACGCGCGGCTCGTGCCGTTCGATGTGCCCGGGCACAAGCGTGGGCTCGGAAACCGCGAGCTGCTCGAATTCTTGGGCGAAAAGTGCCTGAGCGTGGACGTGAACTCCATGAAGCCGCTCGACAATTTGAGCCACCCCGTGGGCGTGATCAAGCAGGCGGAGGCGCTCGCCGCGCAGGCGTTCGGCGCGGCGCACGCGTTTTTCATGGTGGGCGGCACGACCTCCGCCGTGCAGGCGATGATGCTCTCGAGCCTGCGCGCGGGCGAT
>JBMNUA010000030.1:0-16511 GCA_050945995.1 Christensenellales bacterium | reverse complement strand
GCTCAAATAGGCGATCTCGCGCCGGAGAACCGCGTATTCCGCGCGCTGTTCGACCGCCTCCTCCACGCGTTTTTCATCCGATAGGAAATCAAGCGCGTTTGTATGGCGCGTCGCCTCCCAATGCGGCTTGTTGCGCGAAAGGTAGCGCGCCCACACATGCCGGCAGATGCCGTAGACATACGCGTCCATGTTCTCGATATGCGCGGTGTTCGACCGCAAAAGCGCGAGCAGGATTTCCTGCGAGAGATCCTCCGCGTTTTGCGTATCGCGTGTTTTAGCATAGGCGTATGCGTAGATTCGCTTTGCGTACTTCATGCTCTTCACCGTCCCGATTGATATGTGCGCGCGTTTCGGGGGTTTGTTTGCGGCTCTCTCTGCCAATCATATCATAGGTGGTTAATAAATTGTGAATTCTCATGTTTTTTCACATTCAGTTTATAATGATGCGGTAATGTGGTATCATGCAAGGGGGGTTTTTTATATGGCAAGGACAATCGGCATCGATTTGGGCACGACAAATTCGTGCGTGGCTTATATAGAAGGCGGCGAGCCTGTGGTGATCGTATCCTCCGACGGGGGCAGGACGACGCCGTCGGTGGTTGCGTTTTCAAAAAGCGGGGAGCGCATGGTCGGGCAGGTGGCGAAGCGGCAGGCGATCACAAACTCCGCGCGCACGGTAAGCTCCGTCAAGCGCGAGATGGGTTCGGACTTCAAGGTGGAGATCGACGGCAAAATCTACCGCCCGCAGGAGATTTCCGCGATGATCTTGCAAAAAATGAAGGCGGACGCGGAGGCGTATCTGGGCGATCAGGTGACGGACGCGGTGATCACCGTGCCCGCGTATTTCACCGACGCGCAGCGGCAGGCGACGAAGGACGCGGGGGCGATCGCGGGCTTAAACGTCAAGCGCATCATCAATGAGCCGACCGCCGCCGCGCTCGCCTACGGCATGGACAAGGAAGAGCCGCAGAAGATCATGGTATACGATCTGGGCGGCGGCACGTTCGATGTATCGATCCTCGAGATCAATTCGGACGTGATCGAGGTGCTTGCGACGGCGGGCAACAACCGGCTCGGCGGCGATGATTTTGACAACTGCGTGACCGATCACCTCGTCGCGCAGTTCAAAAAGGAGCACAAGATCGATCTATCGAAAGACCCCGTGGCGCTCGAGCGCGTGCGCGAGGCGGCGGAGAAGGCGAAGGTCGAGCTATCGAGCCTGATGGAAACCACGATCAATCTGCCCTTTTTGACGGCGGACAAGTCGGGGCCCAAGCACCTCGAGGCGACGCTCACGCGCGCGCAGTTTGACGCGCTCACGCGCCATCTGGTGGACGCGAGCATGGGACCCGCGCAGCAGGCGTTGAGCGATTCGGGGCTTTCCATCGGGCAAATATCGAAAATATTGCTCGTGGGCGGCTCCTCGCGCATCCCCGCCGTGCAGGAGGCGGTGAAGCGGTTTACGGGGAAAGAGCCTTATAAGGGGATCAACCCCGACGAGTGCGTGGCGATGGGCGCGGCGATCCAGGGCGGCGTGATGGTGGGCGAAGTCAAAAGCCTGCTCCTTCTCGACGTGACGCCGATGTCTCTGGGCATCGAGACGGTGGGCAACGTGTTTTCCAAATTGATCGAGCGAAACAGCACGCTGCCAATCCAGAAAAGCCAGATCTTTACGACCGCGGCGAACTTTCAGACCTCGGTTGAAATCCATGTGCTTCAGGGCGAGAGCGGCATGGCGAACCAGAACCGCACGCTCGGGCGGTTCAAGCTCGAGGGGATCAAGCGCGCGATGCGCGGCGTGCCGCAGATCGAGGTTTCGTTCAACATCGACACAAACGGCATTGTGCATGTCTCCGCGAAAGACCTTGCGACCGGGCGGCAGCAGGCGATCTCGATTGCGAATTCCTCGAACATGACCGAGGAGGACATCGAGCGCGCGAAGCGCGACGCGCAGGTGTACGCCATTGAGGACAAAAAGCGCAAGGCGGATCAGTCGCTGCGCGACCGCGCCGAGCAGCTTTCCTTCCGCGCGGAGGGCGCGATGAAAAAATTGTCGAAGCCGGACGCGGCGAAGATCGAAAAGCCGCTCAAGGAGCTCAAACGGCAGATGAAGAACATGGAGAGCGCGCGCGTGAAGGAAGCCTGCGACAAGCTCGAGGAGATTTTGGGCTATGTGGATGTCGCCGACGGCACGCACGACGCGAGCTTCTCGCGGGACGAATGAGAGTAGAAAATGTTGACAACCGCCGCCCGCGGATGCTATCCTGAACCGAATCGGAGGGGCGTATGTTTGGCTATGTGACGGTGAACCGCGAGACGCTTTCGCCCGAGTCGGAGGCGCGCTTTCGCGCGTACTACTGCGGGCTGTGCAAGGCGCTGCGCAAGCGCCACGGGCTGACCGGCGCACTCACCCTGAGCAACGACATGACATTTTTAGCCATTGTGCTCGCCTCCCTTTACGAGCCGGACGAGCGCGCCGGGCGCGAGCGGTGCCTAAACCACCCGTTTCGCAAGCACGACTATGTGCTGGTCGAACCCACGGACTACGCGGCGGACATGAATGTGATGCTCGCCTACCAGCTTTCAATGGACAACTGGCGCGACGAGCGGCGGCTGTTTTCCTTGGGCGAGGCGCAATTGGTGCGGCGCGGGTACGCGCGCGTACGCAAGCGATATCCCGAGAAGGATCAGTTCATGCGCGAGCGGATCGAGCGGCTGACCGAAATCGAGAAGCGCGGACCGGACGGGGACATCGACCTGCCGACGAACATCGTGGGCGAGTTGATCGGCGATTTGTTCCGCTATCGGGCGGACGAGTGGGGGGACACCCTCTGCGCGATGGGCGCGGCGCTCGGCAGGTTCATCTACCTGATGGACGCATACGACGATCTGCCGCGCGACATCAAAACGGGCAGTTACAATCCGCTCAAGCCCATCAGCCATCAGGCGGATTTCGAGGACAGGTGCAGGGACATGCTCACCATGCACATTGCCGAATGCGCGGAGCTGTTTGAGCTGATGCCCATGCTGCGCGACGCGGCGCTGATCCGCAATGTCATATACTCGGGCGTGTGGACGAAGTACGCCTATATCCAGAGCAGGAAGGAAAAGGATCAAAAGAAATGAGCGACCCGTTCAAGGTTTTGGGTGTTTCGCAAAACGCCTCGGAGGACGAGATCAAGGCGGCGTATCGAACGCTTGCCAAGAAATATCACCCGGATGTGAACCAGGGCTCGGCGAGCTCCGAAGCGAAGATGAAGGAAATCAACGAGGCGTATGCCGAGGCGATGAAGATCAAGCGATCGGGCGGCACATACACCGGCGCGCAGTCGGGCGGCGCGTCGCAGGGCTACGGGCAGCAGCAGCGCGGCGGCTACGGCGGCTTTGAGGACTTCGGGTTCGGCGGCTTCGGGGGGTTTGGGTTCGGCGGCTACGACACGGGTCAGCGCCAGACTTCGCCCGAACTGCGCGCCGCGCGCAACTACATCAATACCGGGCACTATCAAGAGGCGATCAACCTATTGCAGCGGATGACGGATCGCTCCGCGGAGTGGTTTTATCTCTCCGCGCGCGCGTCGATCGGGCTTGGCAACCGCTCCGCGGCGGTGAGCTACGCGCGGCAGGCGGCGCAGATGGAGCCGGACAATTTTGAGTACGCCTCGCTCATCTCGCGGCTGGAGGACAACACCGAGGGCTACCGCCGCCGCAGCGGGAACTACGGGGGCATACCGCTCAACTACTGCTCGAACCCCTGCGTGTGGATTTGCTTTTGCAACCTATTGTGCAACTGCTGCCGGGGGTGCGGCGGGCTGGGGGGATATTACGGGGGCTTTTGATGGCGCAACCGCCGCTCCGGGATCGAATCCCGCCGGCGGTTTTTTGCGCCGACCGACGCTTGAAAATATCGGGGGCATTTGATATACTGATCTTGAATGAGCGGAGGTAAATTTTGGATGAAATTTAAGATGGGTCATTGGCTGACAAAGCCCGAAATCAATCCTCTCTATGCGGTCGAGGTTTGCCGCGCGGAACAAGCGGGGGACGATCTGCATTTGCTTGCCGCCACCCAGCACATCGCGCACCGGGGGGACACATTAGAGCCCGTTTTGACCGCGCGGGTATTTTCGCCCGCCGAGGGCGTGATCGGCGTCGAGGTCTACCGGCACAAGGGCGCGCCGAAGGCGTACCCCGCGTTTGAGATCAATCGCACGGGCGAGACGCCTGCGATTGCCATCGGCGGCGAAACCGCGATGCTCACTGCCGGTGCGCTGTCGGCGGAGGTATCGCTCAAGCCGAACGACTGGCGCATCGCGTTTTCCGATGAGAATGGACAGCTCACCGAGAGCGGCGCGCGCATGACGGGGCACATGGCGAACCGGGACACAGGCAAAAATTATATGATGCAGCAGCTTTCCCTCTCGGTCGGCGAGTGCGTATACGGGCTGGGCGAGCGGTTCACCGCGTTTGTGAAAAACGGGCAGGTGGTGGACATGTGGAACGGGGACGGGGGCAGCTGCTCCGAGCTTGCGTACAAGAATATCCCCTTTTATCTTACGAACCGGGGCTACGGCGTGCTGGTGGACAGTCCGTCGGACGTGTCCTTCGAGGTGGCGAGCGAGCAGGTCGAGCGCGTGCAGTTTTCCTGCGAGGGCGAGCGGCTGACATATTATATCATCGCGGGACCGACGCCGCGCGACGTGCTTGGGCGGTACACGCGCCTGACCGGGCGTCCGGCGCTGCCGCCGGCGTGGTCGTTCGGGCTGTGGTTATCGACCTCGTTTACCACCGATTATGACGAGAAGACCGCCACGCACTTCATCGACGGCATGCGCGAGCGCGGGATTCCGCTGGACGTGTTTCACTTCGACTGCTTCTGGATGCGCGGCTACAACTGGTGCGATTTTGAGTGGGACAGGCAGATGTTCCCCGATCCCGAGGGCATGCTCCAGCGCTACCGCGAGAAGGGGTTGAAAATATGCGTGTGGATCAACCCCTACATCGGGCAGGCGTCGCCGCTGTTTGACGAGGGCATGGAAAATGGGTATTTAATCCAGCGCGAGGACGGCTCGGTTTGGCAGTCCGATTTGTGGCAGTCGGGCATGGGGATTGTGGATTTCACGAACCCCGCGGCGCGCGAATGGTACCGCGCGTATTTGAGAAAGCTGCTCAAGATGGGCGTTGACTGCTTCAAGACCGATTTCGGCGAGCGGATTCCCGTGCGCGGCGTGAAATACTTCGACGGCTCTGACCCCGTGCGCATGCACAACTACTATTCCTACCTCTACAACGAGGCGGTGTTCTCGCTGCTCATCGAGGAGCGCGGCGAAGGTGAGGCGGTGCTGTTTGCGCGCTCGGCGACCGCGGGCGGGCAAAAATTCCCCGTGCATTGGGGCGGCGACAATTTCGCGACCTACATCTCCATGGCGGAGACGCTGCGCGCGGGGCTGTCATTGGCATCGTGCGGGTTTGGGTACTGGAGCCACGATATCTCGGGCTTTGAGCAGACCGCGCCCGCTGATGTGTACAAGCGCTGGTGCCAGTTCGGGCTGCTCTCCTCGCATTCGCGGCTGCACGGCTCGCAGAGCTACCGCGTGCCGTGGCTGTTTGACGAGGAATCGAGCGAGGTGCTCAAAAAATTTACGCGGCTCAAGTGCCGGCTGATGCCCTACATCTATCAGATGGCGGTGATCGCGCACCGCGAGGGCATCCCGGTGATGCGCCCCATGTTCATGGAGTTCTCGGACGACCCCGCGTGCGACACGCTCGACCGGCAGTACATGCTGGGCGAGAGCCTGCTCGTCGCGCCGGTGTTTCGCGAGGACGGACAGGTGGACTACTACCTGCCGGCGGGCAAGTGGACGCACCTGCTCGATGGGCGGACGGTCGCGGGCGGCAGGTGGATGCGCGAGACATACGACTTTATGTCGCTGCCGCTGTGGGTGCGCGAGAACACGCTGCTTCCCATCGGCGCGGTCGAGGAGACCGCGGCATACGACTTTGCCGCGGGCGTCGAGTTGCGGGCGTATCATGTGACGCGCCCCGTCGAGATCGAGATTCCCGACGCGAAGGGCGTATGTGCGTTGCGCGCGCGCGCGGAGTACAAGGGCGGCAAATTGGTGATTGAAACGGAAGGTTCGCACGATTACAGCTGGATCGACATCAGGGAGGATTAAATAATGAAAATACCGGATTGGCAGAATCCCCAGGTAATGCACATCAATCGGGAAGCGCCGCGCGCGGCGCTCGTGCCGTATGCATGCGAGGAGACGGCGTTGGTGGACGACCGCGGGCTCTCCCCGTACTATCGGCTGCTCAACGGCTCGTGGGAGTTTTTGTACTTTGAGGACGGCACGGTGCCCGAGGGCTTCGAGCAGCCCGGGTTCGAGGACGACTGGGACGACATCGACGTGCCCTCCAACTGGCAGATGCACGGCTACGACATCCCGCATTACACGAACGTGAAATACCCGATCCCCTGCGATCCGCCGTTTGTGCCGGACGCGAACCCCGTCGGGGTGTACCGCCGCGCATTCACGCTGCCGGAGGACTGGGAGAACAGCCGCGTGAGCGTGAACTTTGACGGTGTGAACAGCTGCTTTTATGTCTACGTCAACGGCGAGATGGCGGGCTTTTCCAAAGTGCCGCACATGCCGGCGGAGTTTGACATCACAAAACTCGTCAACCCGGGCGACAACATGATCGTGGTGAAGGTGCACAAGTGGTCGGACGGCACTTATTTGGAGGATCAGGACTTCTGGCGGCTGTCGGGCATCTTCCGCGATGTGTATCTATTGGGCGTGCCGCAGGCGCACATCCGCGACGTGGCGACGCGCGCAGACCTTGTCAACAACTACAAGGACGGCGTGCTCGATGTGAACCTCGATATCGTGAGCGCCGGGCAGGACGAGCGCGCGGCGCGCGTTGCGGCGAAGCTTTTACGCGCGGGCGCGGTGATTGCGGAGCAGACGGTCGAAGCGGTGCTCCCCGCCGACGGATCGAGTGCGATGGCGATGAAATTTGAAGTGCCGAACTGCGAGCGCTGGACGGCGGAGACGCCGAACCTCTACGCGCTCGTGGTGGAGCTGCGCGTGGACGAGGATGTGGTGTATCAGCGCGTTGACATCGGCTTTAAGAAGGTGGAGATCAAGGATCAGCAGCTGTTTGTCAACGGCGTTTCGATCAAGCTGCGCGGCGTGAACCGGCACGACACGCACTGCGAGCTGGGGCACATCACGCCCATGGAGACGATGATCCGCGACATCGAGCTGATGAAGCAGTACAACATCAACACCGTGCGCACGGCGCATTATCCGAACGACCCGCGCTGGCTGCGGCTGTGCGACGAATATGGGCTGTATGTGATCGACGAGGCCGACCTCGAGTGCCACGGCATGGTGATCCCGGGCGCGCTCGCGGGCGAGGAGTACGGCGACAAGGGTGGATCGTGGCACATCCTCTCCGACAGCCCGGAGTGGACAAAGGCGTATGTTGACCGCGCGGAGCGCATGGTCGGGCGCGATTTGAACCACGCGTCGATCATCATGTGGTCGCTGGGCAACGAGGCGGGCTACGGCAGGAATTTCCAGGCGATGAAGGATCGCATCCTCGAGATGGACGACACGCGCCCGATCCACTACGAGCGCGACAAGGAACTGATCACAACGGACATCTCCTCTGTGATGTATATCACGATTGAAGACCTTGAGAAGGAGGGGTTATCGGACGATCCGCGCCCGTTCTTCATGTGCGAATACGCGCACGCGATGGGGCTTGGCCCGGGGTCGATCAAGGAATATTGGGATACGGTGTATGCGCACAAGCGGCTGATCGGCGGCTGCGTGTGGGAGTGGGTCGATCACGGGATGCTCTGCGTGGACGAGGACGGCGTGGAATACTACGCCTACGGCGGCGATTTCGGCGACGAGCCGAACGACTCCAACTTCTGCGTGGACGCGCTCAACTACCCCGACCGCACGCCGCACACGGGCTTGATCGAGCTGAAAAAGGCATACGAGCCGGTGAAATTCGCGCTGGACGGAACGAAATTGACGATCAAGAACCTGTTCGCGTTCCGAAGCCTCGATGAATTGGACGGCACATGGTCGCTCAAGCGCGAGGGCGAGCAGATCGCGCGCGGCAGGCTTGATCTCTCCGGCATCGCGCCCTACGGCGAGAAGGCGGTGGAGCTGCCCTTCGCGCTGCCGACGGATGGCGAGTGCTTCCTCGAAATCACCGTTTCGGAGGCGTTTGAGACGAAATGGGCGGAGCGCGGGCATGTGATCACCGTGGAGCAGATCGCGCTTGACGTGAAGCCCTGCATCCACAACATGCCGCTTTCGAGCATGCCGGAGCTGTTGCTCGACCGCGCCGAGGGCGTGGCGGCGATCTACGGCGAGGATTTCTCGGTGGTGTTCGACGCGCGGTTTGGCGACATGGTGGGCTGGGAGAAGGCGGGCGTCGAGCTGATCGAGAGCGCGCCGCGCTTCAACGCCTGGCGCGCGCCGATCGACAACGACGTGCACCAGAAGGAGAAATGGAAGCATCTGGGGCTGGACGTTTTGCAGGGGCGGCTGGAGGAATTCACCGCCGAGCAGCTCGACCGCGCGGCGGTGCGGGTGAAGGTGACCAAGGTGCATTCCGCCTACACCGTGTACCCCGTGATCCGCACGACGTTCACCTACACGGTCTACGGCTCGGGCGACATCCGGGTTACGGTGAAGATGGATCCCATGCGCGAATTGACATGGCTGCCGAAACTGGGCGTTCAAATGACGATGCCCGGGCAGTTCGACCGCGTGCTGTGGTACGGGCGCGGACCGCACGAGAACTACGCCGACATGAAGTGGGCGGCGATCGTCGGGCAGTACGCCGCGCTCGTCGAGGACCTGCACGAGCCCTATGTGCGCCCGCAGGAGAACGGGGCGCGCGAGGACACGCGCATGCTCGCCGTGACCGACATCCTCGGAAACGGGCTATTGTTTGTCGCGGAGAAGAGCTACGGCGACGGCTTCAGCTTCACGGCGCACAACTATTCCGACAAGGCGCTCGACGAGGCGACGCACACGAACGAGTTGGAGGCGGAGGACACAACGACCTTGTCGATCGACTACCGCCAGTGCGGGCTCGGATCAAACATCTGTGGACCGGAGCCGGAGGAGAAGTACAAGCTGTATCTAAACGAGCCGGCGGAGTACGGCTTTGTAATGAAGCCGTACACGCGGCAGATCGGCAACATGATGACCTTCGGGCGGATCGTGCCGGAGGAGATTTAAACAGGATTAGAAAAGCGGGGGATTCGGCGGTCGAATCCCCCGTCCTTTTTTTGGCATGGTGTCATACGAATTCCAAATATGAATTCGTCGCCGCGCCGGATCTTTTTCCAGCCGGCGGGGCATTCAAATCTTCGGTTTGAATGCCCCGGTCGCGAAGCGACTTTGATTGCCTTTGGCAATCAAACCTCCGCTTTGTCGCTTTCCGCTCAACGTAGCTCTGCTACGCCTCGCTCCAGCTCCAAGGCGCGCCGAACAAAGTCGGCGCGGTCGCGAAGCAACTTGGTTTACCGCCGGCAAACCAACCTCGCAGGACGAAAAAATCTCTCGACGCTTTGGACGAATTGATATTTTCCATTCGTATCAGTAGATGCCGTGTCCTCGGTTGAGGAAGCTGAGTTCGCCCGAAAATGCGCTGAGGATTTCGCGGCGCAGGGACGGGTCTGCGAAGATGTTGTAGATCGCGCCCGCGATCAGCTTTTCGGCATCGGCGGTCGTGAGGTGCGCGTCGGGCGCAAGTTCCATGGACGCAACTGCCCGCTTGACGGCGTCCTCAAAGGATGATTTTGACAGCATATCATTTCCTCCTCTTTTTGGCGAGTATAACACAAACGCGCATGTTATGAAAGGGTAAACCGCGGCAAACGCGCCCTGTCACCCGAAATCGCCCGCCGGCATACGATGCATCGTAGGAAACTGCCGGGGGGGAGGCTTTTGTATGCAGACGCCAGCCGAGATGCTCAGGCGCGCAAACGCCGCGCGACCCCGGTCGCGCGCCGCAGCCGAGGTTACGGTGGAGGAGAGGCGGGACATGGCGCAGCGGCGGCTCGTCATGAATCCGGTGAGGACAAACGGGGTGTATCGAACGCTCATGGAAAAACACGACAGGATGGGAACGAGGCATCTGAAATGAGCGGTGCGCAAGTGTCAAACGCCGCCCGGGATCGGGCAAAGGAGGACGAGAGATGATCCGCAACGACTATAGGCGCGCGCTGATCATGCTGCGCTCGCTCATGAACAACTATTCGGGGCATGCGAGGATCGAGGTGCGCACGCTCGCAGGCACGCTGAGCGTGATCGCGAGCATCCCGCAGGGCGCGCAATCGGTGAACGCCGCGCTCGTGGGCAGCCACAGGGGAAAATATTTCGCCGCGCCGCTGGGGACGCTTCGGCGCGACATGCGCGGGCAGGGGGTTATGACCGCTTCGATCGACCCGCGCGAGATCAACGGACGACCGCTCGAGCAGTACAGCCTGCTCACGCTCGTCGAGGTCAAGGACGGGGCGCAGGAAGTGGCGATGGTCGGGAACTTGAACGGCAATGTGGAGGTGGACTGGGGCAAGGTGCGCGACGCCGCGTGCGCGCTGTACAGACCGGAGGCGCAGTCCGTCGCCGAGTTGGGAGATCGATACATAGAACGCAGACAGGGGACGGTGATCGACAAGGGGCAGGTTCAACAGGCGGAGATCATCGAGGAGATTGTCGAGGAGATCGTCGAAACGCCTGAGGAGGAGATTGTCGAGGAGCGCATCATTTGGGAGATCGAGCCGCAAGTAGAGGAAGCGCCGCTAGAGATTGCGCCGGAAGAGGTGCTGCCGGAACTGCCGCTGATCGAGCCTGAACCTGAACCTGAACCTGAACCAGAACCGGCGCCAGAGCCGGAGCCGATCGCGGAACCGGAGCTCGAATTGGAGGAAGCGCCGCCCGTGCAGGGCGAAGGCTGGTCGTTTGCGAAATTGCGTCTGCCGAAGGGCTGCGGATTTCGCTGCGCTTACATCGGAGCGCGCTGCTCCGTCGGCGCACCGGACTTGATCTGCTACGCGCTGCCCGCCAGATACAGCCCCGAGCCGCCGCCGGGACTCGAGGATTACGACTGGGTGGGCGATTGCAACGAGGGCTGGTGGCTCAAGTGCTGCGAGCCGATCGAGGGTTAACAACGATCTACATATCATATCATCCGGGATCGCCGGGCGGGGGAAATCATCCTCCGCCCGGAATATATATGCGATAATATGCGTGTAAATATACAAGGCATATCAAGAATCATGAAAATTCAAATCATTCATATTCTGCGGATATTGGCGATAAAATTCTCGAATTTGCATATTCGGGTTTTTTAAATTGCGATTTTAACGCGCGAGGGCTTGACATTCGCCCGCAGCTGCGCTATCATTGCACTTATAAAAATTTGCGGAGGGCGTATAATCATGATCGAATACAATGATAAAAAAAACCTGTTGATGGAGCGCGAATATAAATATATGCTGCAGGATGTCGATGAGCCCCAGCTCCACCGCGACATGTTCCCCTACGGCGAAATTCCGAAATGCACCTTCAACCAGCGTTTGACCCCCATCAATCCGCCGGACAACATCTGGATCACAGACACCACGTTCCGCGACGGACAGCAGGGGTACGCGCCCTATACGCCCGCGCAGATTCGCGATTTGTTCAAACTGCTGCACCGGCTCGGCGGCCCGAAGGGGATCGTGCGCCAGAGCGAGTTTTTCCTATACTCCGAGAGCGACCGCGAGGCGATCCGGCTGTGCCGCGAACTGGGGTACGAGTATCCCGAGATCACGGGCTGGATACGCGCGAGCAAGGAGGATTTTAAGCTCGCCCGCAACATGGAGATGCGCGAGTGCGGCATCCTCGTCTCCTGCTCGGACTACCACATATTCAAAAAGCTCAAGCTCACGCGCGGGCAGGCGATGGAGCGCTACCTGGGCGTGGTGCAGGACGCGCTCGATGCGGGCATCAACCCGCGCTGCCACTTGGAAGACCTCACGCGCGCGGACTTCTACGGGTTTGTCGTGCCGTTTGTCTACCAGCTTTCGCTTTTGATGGAAAAAAGCGGCATGCCGATCAAACTGCGCGCCTGCGACACCATGGGCTACGGCGTGCCGTACCCCGGCGCATCGCTCCCGCGCAGCGTGCCCGGCATCATCTACGGGCTGAACGTATACGGCGGCTTCCCGTCGGAATTGATCGAGTGGCACGGGCACAACGACTTTTACAAGGCGGTGACAAACGCCGCTTACGCGTGGCTCTACGGCGCGTCCGGGGTGAACTGCTCCCTGTTGGGCGTGGGCGAGCGCACGGGCAACACGCCGCTGGAGGCGATGGTGATCGAGTACGCGCAGCTGCGCGGCACGCTCGACGGCATGGACACGACCGCGATTGACGAGATCGCGAACTACTTTGAAAAAGAGCTCGGCTACGTCGTGCCGGACAAAACGCCCTTTGTGGGGCGCGATTTCAACGTCACCCGCGCGGGCATCCACGCGGACGGGCTGCTCAAGGACGAGGAGATCTACAACATCTTCGACACCACGAAGATCCTCAACCGCCCGCCGATGGTCGCGATCTCGAACACCTCGGGCACTGCGGGCATCGCCGTATGGCTGGCGGCGCAGACGGGCGGCGAGAAGGTGGACAAAAAGGATGCGCGCGTGCTAGAATTGAAGGGCTGGGTTGACGCGCAGTACGCGGCGGGACGCGAGACGAGCATCGGCAACGAGGAGCTGCGCAAAGTCGCCGTCGACCGCGGGATTTTATAACGAGGAGCAAAGGCATATGAACCTTACGGAGAAGCTCATCGCTTCGCATCTTGTATCGGGGGAGATGAAGGTCGGTGCGCAGATCGCCATCCGCATCGACCAGACGCTCACCCAGGATTCGACCGGCACGATGGCGTATTTGCAGTTTGAGGCGATGGATATCCCGCGCGTTCGGACGAAGCGGAGCGTGGCGTACATCGACCACAACATGCTGCAGGAGAGCTTTGAGAACGCGGACGACCACGCCTACATACAGTCCGTGGCGAAGAAGTACGGCGTGTGGCTCTCGCGCCCGGGCAACGGCATCTGCCATCAGGTGAACCTCGAGCGCTTCTCCGTTCCGGGGGAGACGCTCCTGGGCTCGGACAGCCATACGCCGACCGCGGGCGGCGTGGGCATGCTCGCGATCGGCGCGGGCGGGCTGGACGTGGCGGTGGCGATGGGCGGCGGCGCGTACCACATCACAATGCCGAAGGTGTGCAAGGTGCATTTGACCGGCAAATTGCGCCCCATGGTTTCCGCAAAGGACGTGATCCTCGAGGTGCTGCGCCGGCTGAGCGTGAAGGGCGGCGTGGGCAAGGTGATGGAGTACGCGGGACCGGGCGTTGGGACGCTGACCGTGCCCGAGCGCGCGACGATCGCGAACATGGGCGCGGAGTTGGGCGCGACGACGTCCGTATTCCCATCCGACGAGGTGACCGAGCAGTTCTTCCGCGCGCAGGGCAGGCTTTCGGACTATCGCGCGATTGCCGCCGACGCGGACGCGGCATATGACGAGGAGATCGAGATCGATCTGTCTGCGGTCGTGCCGCTTGCCGCACAGCCGCACAGCCCGGACAACATCGCCGATATGGCTTCGCTTGCGGGCAAGAAGGTGGATCAGGTGGCGATTGGGAGCTGCACGAACTCCTCATTTGCGGATATGATGAAGGTGGCGGCGATCCTGCGCGGCAAGACTGTGCCAGCGGGGGTGAGCCTTGTGATCGCGCCCGGTTCGCGGCAGGTGCTGTCGATGCTCGCCGAGAACGGCGCGCTCGCGGACATGATCGCGGCAGGCGCGCGCATCTTGGAATCCGCCTGCGGTCCGTGCATCGGTATGGGACAAGCGCCGGCGACAAACGCCGTTTCGCTGCGCACGTTCAACCGGAATTTCCAGGGGCGCAGCGGCACGAAATCGGCGCAGGTGTATCTCGTGAGCCCGGAGACGGCGGCGCTGTCCGCGCTTGCGGGGGTGATGGTCGATCCGCTTGACGCGGGCGTGACCGTCAATGACATCGCGGTGGAAGCGTTTCACATCAACGACAATATGATCGTGCCGCCCGCGCCCGAAGGCGAGGAAGTGGCGGTGGTGCGCGGTCCGAACATCCAGCCGTTCCCGCTGAGCGGGGCGCTTGCGGACACGGTGTCCGGGCAGGTGCTGACGCAGTTGGGTGACAACATCACAACTGACGACATCATGCCCTCGAACGCGAAGCTATTGCCCTTCCGCTCGAACATCCCGTATCTTTCGGAATACTGTCTGACGCCGGTCGATCCCGAGTTCCCGGCGAAGGCGAAGCGCGCGGGCGGCGGCTTCATCGTCGCGGGCTCGAACTACGGGCAGGGCTCATCCCGCGAGCACGCCGCGCTTGCGCCCCTATACCTCGGCGTGAAGGGCGTGATCGCGACATCGTTTGCGCGCATCCACGCGGCGAACCTGATCAACAACGGGATACTGCCCATCGAGGGCGATGGGGTGATCCCGGCGGGCGCGCAGATCGTGATCGAGGACGCGCGCGCGCAGGTGCGGCGCGCCGTGGAGACGGGGGAGATCGCCGTTTTGATCGACGGGGCGCGCGCAGTGCTTGGGCTTCGCGTCTCGCAGCGGCAATGCGAAATACTGCTCGCGGGCGGGCTGATCAATCACACAAGGGAGGTCGGTTCGTGATGGCGCACGATGTGGTGTTCATCCCCGGCGACGGCATCGGCCCGGAGATCGCGCAGGCGACGCGGCGCGCGGTGGACGCGACGGGCGCGCGGATCATCTGGCACGATTTTGAGGCGGGCGGCGCGCAGATCGAAAAGCACGGAACGCCGCTCCCGCCCGAGACGCTGGACGCGATCCGCAAATACGGCGTCGCGCTGAAAGGTCCGATCACAACGCCCATCGGCAAGGGCTTTCGCAGCGTGAACGTGATCATGCGAAAAGACCTCGACCTCTACGCGAACGTGCGCCCCGCGCGCACGCTGCCGGGCGTGGACACGCCGTTTCGGGATGTCGATCTCGTGGTGGTGCGTGAGAACACGGAGGATTTATACGCCGGCGTGGAGCACATGGTCGGCGACGACGCGGCGGAGAGCATCAAAATCATCACCCGCAAGGGCAGTTCGCGCATCATCCGCCACGCGTTTGAGTACGCGGTGAAGAACGGGCGCAGGAAGGTGACGTGCGTCCACAAGGCGAACATCATGAAATGCACCGACGGGCTGTTTCTGCGCATCTTCTACGAGATCGCGCCCGAATACCCGGGCATTGAGGCGGACGACATGATCGTCGATGCGACATGCATGCGCCTTGTGATGACGCCGGAGAATTTCGACGTGATGGTGATGCCGAATCTCTACGGCGACATTGTATCCGATTTGTGCGCGGGGCTTGTGGGAGGACCCGGGCTCGCGTACAGCGGAAACATCGGAGACGGGCTGGCGATTTTCGAGGCGGTGCATGGCTCCGCGCCGCAGATTGCGGGGCAGGACATCGCAAACCCCGCGGCGCTGATGTTCTCCGCGGCGCTGATGCTGCGCTCGCTCGGCGAGCAGGCGGCGGCGACGCGGCTGGAGAATGCGATCCTGCGGGTGATCCAAGAGAAGACGCATGTGACGGGCGATCTCGGCGGGCGCGCCGGGACGCGGGCGTTCACCGACGCGGTGATCGCGCAAATGTAGGGCATATCCGAATGGTCGCCGTGCCGGGCAGTTCCGGCGCGGCGATTTTATGTACCCATCGTTTTTATAATTCGTTGATACCTATATGTGTATATGTTATTTTTTGCGCCAGATGTTGACGGCACATTGTTGTATGTCGTACAATTATTTGGTGTGAACAGAGCTTGGAGGGATACCGATGAAGGAAATCGCAGTCGAGTTGCGGTCGCTGAGCAATCTTGTGATGCGCGCGGTCGAACAGCGCGCGCGCGAGCATTCCGGCGATTTGATCACGGGCATGAACGGCTGGATCATCTGCTACATTTTGCAGAGCGCGGACTGCGAGGTCTACCAGCGCGAATTGGAGGAGGCGTTCAGCATCACGCGTTCCACGGCATCGCGGATCGTCAACCTCATGCAAAAAAAGGGGATTGTCGAGCGGCGCACGGCGGAGCACGACGCGCGGATGCTCAAAATCGCACTTTCGGACAAGGCGATGGCGCTGGCGCACCGCATGGACAGCGAGAGCGAGCAGGTGGGGCGGATGCTGGTGCGCGACTTTGCGCCCGCGGAGATCGACCAACTCAACCATTACATTGAGCGCATGAAACAGAACATGCGCGACGAGGACTGATACATGTATTGTCTTGGACTGGACATTGGATCGACGACGGCGAAGGCCGTATTGATGCACGGCGGCGAGATCGTGTACAAAAAATACGAGCGGCATTATTCCAAGGTGCGCGAGAAGGCGCATGCGCTCGTTGCGGAGGCGCAC
>JBMNUA010000029.1:0-16848 GCA_050945995.1 Christensenellales bacterium | reverse complement strand
GGCATCGCGTTCTCGCGCGAGCAGCTGTTGGACGCGATCTGGGGCATGGATTATTTCGGGGGCACGCGCACGGTGGATGTGCACATGCAGACGCTGCGCAAAAAGCTCGGCGCGTGCGGCGAACAGATCAAGACGATCTACGGGCTCGGCTACCGCATGGAGGGGAAGCGGCATGAAGCGTAGGGTATTTTTGAGTACGCTGCTCGCAGCGCTGTTTTCGGTTACGCTTTTCGGGATCGCGCTCACCGTGATCCTGTTTGATTTTTATGCCGAGCGCGAGATGCGCGACATCGAAAGCCGGCTCTCCGTGTTGGCGGTCGCGATGAACCGCGCGCCCGACGGCGAAGCCTTGCTCGTGGACATCGATGAATCCGGCGAACAGGCGCGCGTGACCTGGATCTCCACAAGCGGCGAAGTGCGCTTTGACAGCGCGCTCGATCCCAGCGGCATGGAGAACCACCTCTCGCGCGAGGAGATCGTCGAGGCGCTCGCCGGCAGCACGGGGGAGAGCGTGCGCCACTCGGAATCCTTGGGCGAGCGCACGGTGTACAGCGCGGTGCGGCTTGCCGACGGCTCGGTGCTGCGGCTGTCGGAGACGCAGCGGAATATCTACGGCGTGCTCTACAGCCTGCTCTGGTTGTTCGCGCTCGCGGCGGTCGCGATTTGGGCGATCACGGCGGTGCTCGCGCGCCTTGTCACCATTCGGATCGTCGATCCCATCAACAGATTAAATCTCGACCGCCCGCTTGACAACATCGTGTACGAGGAGTTCACGCCGCTTCTGCGGCGCATGGCGCAGCAGCAGGCGCAGCTGCGCGAGAACACGCGCGATTTGTCTGCGCAGCAGTCGGAATTTCGCGCCGTGACGGACAACATGAGCGAGGGGCTGATCCTCATCAACCCGCGCGGCGAGGTGGTCTTCATCAACCGCGGCGCAGAGCGGCTGTTCGACGCAAGCGGCGCGCACGGCAAGCACATCTACACGCTCAACCACTCCATGGAATTCACGGGCGCCGTGGAATCCGCGCTCGCGGGCGACAGCGTGTCCGACGCCATGGCGATCGGCACGCGCCAGTATCAGGTGCTGGCAAGCCCCGTGAAGGACGCGGGCGCGGTGATCCTGTTGAGCGACATCACGGATCGGTACATGGCGGAGCAATCGCGCCGGGAGTTCACCGCGAATGTGTCGCACGAGCTCAAAACGCCGCTGACCAACATCCTCGGATACGCGGAGGTGATGGAGAACGGGCTCGCGCCGGACGAGAAGCTGCGCGAATTCTCCGGCTGCATCCGCGAGGAAGCAAAGCGGCTGATACAGCTCGTGGAGGACATCCTGCGGCTCTCCGCGCTCGACGAGGGGAAGGGCGGGCTGCCGCACGCGGAGGTCTCGCTCAAGGAGCTTGTTCAGGACATCATCAAACGCGTCGCGCCGCAGGCGGAGGCGATGGGCGTTCAAATCGAACTGCGCGGCGAGGATGCGCGCATCTACGGCGATGGGCAACTGGCGGACGATCTGCTGCTTAACATCATTGAAAACGCGGTAAAGTACAACCGTGCGGGTGGGCGCGTGGAAATCGTGATCGGCGAGCAGTCAGTGGTCGTGAAAGACACGGGCATCGGGATCGACGCGAAGTATCATCAGCGCGTGTTCGACCGATTCTTCCGCGTGGACAAGAGCCGCTCGCACCGCGTGGTGGGGACGGGGCTCGGGCTTGCGATTGTGAAGCACGCCGCGGCGCAGCTCGGCGCGAAGGTGACGCTCAAGAGCGAGCCGGGCGTGGGTACGGAGATTTCGGTGCGGTTCGAGGGATGAACCAGGGGAGGGAGCTTGTTATGTCAAAATTCTATCGGGAGATTTCGGATTATTACGATCATATTTTTCCGCTTTCGCAGGTCACGTTGGATGCGCTTGCGGCGGACGCGGGCGAGTGTCCCAAGGATGTGCTAGACGTCGCCTGCGGGAGCGGTCTGTATGCGCAGGCGCTGCAGGCGCGCGGGTATCGCGTGACGGCGGTCGATTTGGATGAAGCGATGATCGCGCGGCTTCGCGAACGGGATGCGTCGGTGGACGCGCATGTGATCGATATGCTGCGCATCGACAGCCTCGGGCGCACATTTGATTTTATTTACTGTATCGGAAATTCGCTCGTACATCTGCCGGACAACGCGTCGATCGCCGCGTTCCTCGCGGCTTGCGCGCGCGTATTGCGACCGGGCGGAAAGCTGCTGATCCAGATCATCAATTACGACCGTGTGCTCGATCAGGGCATCAAGAGCCTGTCCACCATCGAAAACGAAGCCGTCGGGCTGCGCTTTGAGCGGAATTACACATACCTCGCGGATGAGCATCAAATCAACTTTAACACGGTGCTTCATATCGGCGACGAGCGGCTGGAGAACGATGTGCGCCTGCATCCCATCCGCAGCGGCGAGTTGCGCGCGCTTTTGGAAGCGGCGGGGTTCACGGGCGTTTCGCTGTATGGCAATTTCAAGGGCGATGCGTTCCGATTGGCGGAATCTGTGCCGCTTGTGATCGCAGCGGAAAAGGGTGTGTGAGATGGGAAAGACGGTGGTGTTGTACGCGACGATGACGCGGCATTCGCGCAGGCTGGCGAAGGCGATCGGCGCGGCGATCCAAGCGGAGGTGTTCGATGTTTCAGCGCGTCCGGAGCTGCGCGCGGTTGATCTTCTGCTTATCGTCGGCGGTATTTACGGCGGGCAGAGCCTGCCGAAGCTCACGGATTTCATCGCGCAACTGGACGGTGCGCAGGTCAAGCGCGCAGCGCTGATCACATCCTGCGCGTCCGGCAGCGATAGGCAGGTGAAGGTTCGCGAGATACTGGAGGGGAAGGGGATTGAGCTGCTCGGCGAGCATGTGTGCCGCGGCGGTTTTCTACTCTATGGAATCGGACGCCCGAACCGCACGGATGTCGAGCAGGCGGTGGCGTTTGCGACCGGGATCGCGCGGCAGACGGTTTGACGCAGCGGTGCGCATGGGGTACAATGTTGCCTGTATCACTAAAGGGGGTGCGTGCATTTGGAACTGCCGGCGCAATTAAAGGCGGGGGTCGAGGCGCAGGCGGCGGGCGCGGATCGGCGCGCAATGGCGGCGATCTCCGAAACCTTGACGCTGCGGTATCGCGGCGCGCGCAGCGGCGCGCGGCTGTTGACGACGGCGGACGAGGCAAGCGTCTACTCGGTCGTGCGGATGCCCGCCACCTACGGCGCGGTACGCGCCGCGCTTCAATCTGCGCTTGATGTGTGCGATTTTCGCCCGCGCTCGCTGATCGACATCGGCGCGGGCACGGGCGCGGCAACATGGGCGGCAGAATCGCTTCTTTTTCTCGAGCGGGTGATGTTGATTGAGCGCGAGGACGCGATGCGCGCGCTCGGTCGCGCGTACATGCAAAACGGATCGGATGCGCTGCGCGATGCGGCATGGATCGACGCGGACATAGCGCGCGATGAAATCGGCGCGACGGCGGATGTCGTGGTCGCATCCTATGCGCTCAACGAGCTGTCCGAGGACGCGCGCATGGATGCGCTTGACAAATTATGGCGCGCGGCGGAGGGCATGCTGCTCATCGTCGAGCCCGGCACGCCCGAGGGGTATCGGCAGTTGATCGCCGCGCGCGCGCATCTTTTAAAAAACGGCGCGCACATTGTTGCACCCTGCCCGCATGCGCGCGAATGCCCCATGGAGGGATCGGATTGGTGCCATTTTTCCGTGCGCATCGCGCGCGGAAAGCTGCACAAACAGCTAAAAGGCGGCGACGCGCCGTATGAGGACGAAAAATTCGCCTACATGGCGTTTTCCCGCGCGGAGGGTGCGCCTGCGCCCGCGCGCGTGCTGCGCCATCCGCGCATCGAGAAGGGCAAGGTGACGCTTACGCTCTGCGGCGATGGCGGCATAGCGGAGCGCGCGTACCGCAAGCGCGATGGGGAGGCGTACAAGCGCGCGCGCAAAGCCGATTGGGGCGACGCGTTTGAATGAAATACACGGTATACGGGGGATGAAATGAAGACGCTGATCATCAATGGCTCGCCGCGGCGCGGCGGGGATACCGACGCGCTGGTCGGCGCGCTGAAGGCGCGGCTCACAGGCGAGGTTGTCGAACTGTTGGCATATGAAGCAAACATCACGCCGTGCCTCGACTGCCGCAGCTGCCGAGAGCAGCAAGGCTGCGTCGTCCGCGACGAGATGGACGCCATCTACGCCGATGATTTTGACGCAGTGGTGATCGCATCGCCCATCTTCCTTTCCAATTTGACCGCGCCTTTGATGGGCATCGCCAGCCGATTTCAGGCGTATTACGCGGCGCGGCGCATCGTGAAATCGCCGCTTCCGATCCGCCGCAAAATGGGCGCGCTGCTGCTGGTGGGCGGCGGCGACGGCAGACCCGATGCCGCGATTAACACAGCGCGGTGGATGCTCCGGCAGATGAACGCGGAATTTTCCGAGGAGAACGCCGCGTTTTCGCTGCAAACCGACGCGCTTCCCGCCGCGCAGGACGAAGAAGCGATGCTCAAAATCGCCCAGATCGCGGATCGCTTGAACGGGGGTGCGGGCGCATGAGCGACACCCAGCGGCACATCTACTTGATCACGGGCGTGATGGCGGCGGGGAAATCGACGGTCGCGCAATGCCTGGCGCAGCGGCTCGAGCGCTGCGTGCATTTGCGCGGGGACGTATTCCGCCGGATGATCGTTTCCGGGCGCGAGGAGATGCGCGAGGATGCGCCCGCTGAGGCGGTTCGCCAGCTTGCGCTTCGCTACCGGATCGCCGCGATGGCGGCGCGCGAATATTATGTCTCGGGATTTGATGTCGCGCTTCAGGACAATTACTACGGGCAGGCGCTGCCCGAGATGATCGGGATGCTCGCGGGCTGCCCGGTGCGCACGGTGGTGCTCTGCCCGGATGTCGGGACGGTGAAACGGCGCGAGGCGGCGCGGGGGAAGGTCGGCTATACCGGGTTTGCGGTCGAAAACCTGTATGAAGAATTTATGCGGACGACGCCGCGGATCGGGCTGTGGATCGACTCCTCTGATCAAACGCCCGAGGAGACGGTCGATGCGATCCTGCGGCATGATTTCACATAAAACAACGGTCGGGGACGGCGGTATTTCACGCGTCTCCGACCGTTTACATGATCCTATGCGCCGCCCTGCGGCAGTTTGAGCGCGAACCGCTTGCGCAGCCACGCTTCGGCGAGCCCCGCCCATTTCGCCGCGTTTTCGTCGATCTGCGACAGGTTCGCCGCGGAGGTTTGATCCGCTAGACCCATCCCGTGCGCGCCCTCCTCGAAGATATGCATTTCAAACGGCACGCCCGCACGCGCGAGCGCATCCGCCATGCGGATGGAATGCGCGATGGGCACGAGCGCGTCCGCGGCGGTTGACCAGATGAACGTCGGCGGCGTGTGCGCGCCCACATGGTAGCAGGGGCTTGCCGCGCGCAGGGCATCGTCATCGGGCGTTCTCTCCCCCAAAAACGCGAGGCTGCACAATTCGAGCAGCGCCCTATCCTTTTCATCCATTGCCTGAACGGCGTCCTTCATGTATAAATAGTCGATGAGCGGATAGGCGAGTATCGCCGCCGCGGGCTTGAGCTGCGCCTTGTCCACACCGAAATGCTCGGTAAGGATGGGCTTGTCCCAATAGACCGAATACATCGCGCAGTTGTGCGCGCCGGCGGAGAAGCCGCAGAGCGCGACGCGATCCATATCGACGCGCCAATCCTCCGCATGTTCTCGGATTTTGAGCATGGCGCGGGCGATGTCGCGCATCGGCGCGGGGTGGCTCAACCACTTCTTCGGCGCGGGGTCATCGCCGATCGCCGACCACGCGTCGCCGCCCTTGTTTTCCGTATACACGCTGTATCGAAGCACGAACGCGTGGTAGCCCATGGCGTTGAAGCGCAGCGCGACGGGTTCGCCCTCGCGATCCGAGCAGCCGATGTACGCGCCGCCCGGGCAGACGATCACCGCGGGGCGCGCGCCGCCGCGCAGCATCTCGGGCGAATCGTCCAGCACATAAGCGGTGAGCGTGACATCGTCGCGCCCTTCGATGAGTGAAATTCGCTGCGAAATCATTCGTTTTCCTCCATCCTAGATGCTGTTTGAAGGATCATTTTGAGCCGATCCGCGTAGGGGCGCATGCCGGGGATGCGGCTGTATGCGGCGCATAAATCCGTGAGCTCCGCGAACGCGTCGGCGAGCTCCTCGGCGGCTTCGTCCGCGTCCGCGCTTCGACCCTCGAGCAGCAGCAGTACATCCTCCAATGTGGCGTTCAAATCCTCCGCGTCCGCGCCGCCGTCGCTCGCATCCAATTCCTCGAGGAGCGCCGCCAATTCTCCCATAAAAGCATCGATCTCCTGCGCCATGTCAGATCCTCCCGTGAATAAAACTTTACAATAGAGTGCTATGATAGGAGTTAAATCTTGCGCTTCGCGCCGCCGTTGTAGGATTCATCCGTCCGCGGAATCCAATCGAGGAACGCCTCGACCTCCCGATTCCAGAAGCGCCATTCGTGCGTGTAATCCGCGCCCTCGATCCATGTGACGTCAAAGCCCAGCTCGATCAGCCGATCTTTGAACGCCACATTGTCCTTGTACAGGAAATCCTTGTCGCCGCAGGCGATGTACATGGGCTTTTTGCGACCCTCCTCGGCGCAAGCTTCGGCGAGCTTCCAAACGTCGAATTGCGCGGCGGTATTCCTGCCCCTGCCGGTCGCGCCGGAAAACGCGCCGATTGCCGCGAAGCGGTTCGACTGGGCGAGCCCGTGCACGAGCGCGCCGTAGCCGCCCATCGAAAGCCCCGCGATGTAGGTATCCTCCGGCTTGTTCGATACCGGGAACATGGAGAAGATGAACTCGGGCAGCTCGCGGGATATGAAATCAAAGTAGTTGTCGTCGCCTCCGTGGTTGATATATGCCTTGTTCTCAGCGGAGAGCATCACCACCGCGATGTTTCGCTCCTCCGCGAACAGCTCGACGGAGGTGTATCCGTTCCATGTCGCATGGTTGTTGCCGTAGCCGTGCAGCAGGTAGAGCACGGGATAGCGCGCGCCCTGTTTGTGCGCGGCATTTTTCTCCATCATTTCAGAAAAGCAGATGGTGGGCACAATGACGGTGAGGTCTACGGCGCGGCGCAGCGTGTAGGACAGAAAATTGCATTTGATATTGGCCATGAAAATACCTCCTGATGGAAGATGGGGTGATGGGTGATGGAACGTTTGGGGCGGGAGTTTTTCGCCCGCGGCGCGGTAGAGGTGGCGCGGGACATCGTGGGAAAGCGCATCGTGCACACGGTTGATGGGGTGGAGCTGCGCGCGATCATCACGGAAGCCGAGGCGTATTGCGGCACAACCGACAGCGCGTGCCACGCGTACAAGGGCAGGACAAAGCGCACTGAGGTGCTGTACCGCGACGCGGGCACGGTGTATGTATATCTGTGCTACGGCATCCATTGGCTGATCAACATTGTGGTCAGCGAGGTGGACGACCCGCAATGCGTGCTGCTGCGCGCGGCGGAGGGGGCGAAGGGACCGGGGCTGTTTACGCGCCTTCTCAAAATAGACGGAAGTCTGAACGGAGCGAACGTCCTCACCTCGCCGATCCTCCGGATCGAGCACGGCATCGACGGCGATATCACAAAAGATACCAGAGTCGGTATCAACTACGCTGATCCCAAGGATCGGGATCAATTGTGGCGCTTCATCCTCAAACCGCGCGAACAATAGACTATGGTCTGTTTTGGCAAAACAGACCATAGTTTGGAACTTACAGCTCGTCGATGAGCTTGGCGAGCTCCTCGATCGAATCGTCAAACACCCGCATGGCGCTTGCGACCGCGTCTGGCTGCGTGAGATCGACGCCCGCGACCTTGAGCTCCTCAATCGGGTAGTCGCTGCCGCCCAGCGTGAGGAACTTGAGGTAGCCCGACGCGTCGCCCGTCTCGAGGATGCGGTTGGCGATCGTCACCGCGCTGCAGAACCCCGTCGCGTACTGATACACATAGTAGGCGCGGTAGAAATGCGGGATGTACGACCATTCGACCGATGTGATGTCGTTGATGCCGATGCCGTCGTAGTATTTTTCGTTGAGCGAGCGGTACAGCGCGTTGAGCGCTTGCGCGGTCAGCGGCGTGCCGTCGCGGTACATGTCGTGCGCCTTGCGCTCGAACTCCGCAAACAGCGTCTGGCGGAACACCGTGGTGCGGAAGCCCTCGATGAAGTGGTTCAGCGCGTATGCGCGGCGCTTTTTGTCCGTCTCCGTGCGCATGAGGTACATGGCGAGCAGCACCTCGTTCACGGTCGAGGCGACCTCGGCGACCATCAGGCTGTAATCGTGGTTGACATAGGGCTGTGTTTTGTCCGAGTGGTACGAGTGCATCGCGTGCCCCAGCTCGTGCGCGAGCGTGAACGCATCGTCGAGTGTGTCGGTGTAGTTGAGCAGCACATAGGGATGCACGCCGAACACGCCGCAGGAGAACGCGCCGCTGCGCTTGCCCGCGTTTTCGTAGACATCCATCCACTTCTCGGCATACGAGCGGTCGAGCAGCGCCGCGTAATCCGCGCCCAGCGGCTTGAGCGCGCGCTTGACAAGCGCCTTGCCCTCCTCATACGGCATATGAAATTCCACGTCCTGGATCATGGGCACATAGAGGTCGAGCATGTCGTGCTCGGGTCTGTCGAGCGCCTTTTTGCGAAGCTCGAGATACTTACGCATCGTCGGCAGGCTGTTGTGGATCGCTTCGATCAAATTGTCGTAGACCGAAAGCGGCACATTGTTCGCAAACAAAGATTTTGCGCACGCGCTGTCAAAGCCGCGCATCTTCGCGAGGTATTCGTCCATCTTCACGCTGCCCGCGTACAGCGCGGCATCGGTGTTGATGAACTTTTTGTATGTGCCGAACACGTTTTCAAACGCCTGCTCGCGGATGCTGCGATCCGGGCTCTCGCGATGGACGTTGAAATTGCCGCGCGTGAGCGGGAGGCGTTTGCCGTCCGCGGTCACGATGTCGGGGAACTCCATCTCCACGTCGGTGAGCATCTCATACGCGTCGCTCGGCGTCGTCTGCACATCCGAGAGCATGGCGAGCATCCGCTCGCGCTCGGCATCGAGCGTGTGCGCGCGCCCGCGCGCGACATCGCCCACGAGATGCCGGTAATCCGCAAGCCGCTCGTCCGCGAGGTAGCCGTTTAGCGTATCCTCCGGAATCGCGAGCAGCTCCGGGCTCATGAACGAGACCGCCGCGCCGAGCCGCACGAGCATGGACATCGCGCGCGCTTCGAGCGTCTGATACTCCGCGTCGCCCGAATCGGCGGACTTGTGCAGCATGGCGTAGATATACACCCGCTCCGCGATTTCCGACGCGCCCTCAATCGCCTTCAGCCCGGCAAGCAGGCTGTCCGCAGACGCGCCGAGCGTGCCCTTTACCTGCTCGATGGCGGCGATGCGCGCGTCCGCATCCGCGTATGCCGCTTCCCAAGCGTCGCGCGTCGGGTATATGTGCGTGAAATCCCATTGAAATTCGGGGTTCATTTCATTGCGCTTCTTCATATGATCGCTCCTTTTATGATCGGAATTTAATGGCATTATAGCACCATCCGGGATGCTTGTCCATGGAACACGCTTTAGTATGCGCTTTTGTCCGCGGATTTTATGAAGCGCAGGTACTCGCGCGGCGGCATGCCCGAAATCTGCTTGAAGGTGCGCGAGAAGTAGTGGACGGATGCAAAGCCCGTCGCCTCAGCGATCGCCGTCATGCTCATGCCGCCGGCGCGCATGAGGGATTTTGCGCGCTCGACACGCCGCAACCGGCAGTATTGTATGGCGCCCAAGCCCGTGCGCGCGCGAAACAGCCGCCCGAGGTGCGAGGCGCTCACGCCGGTGTGCGCGCTGATCTCCTCCAAACTCAATGAGGAGGAAATGTGCGCTTCGATGTACGCCGCCGCGCGCTCGAAATGGCGCGCACCCGCACCGTCTGCGGGCGGGGTGAGCGTCGGCGGCTGCATCGCGCGCCGCGCAAGCTCGATGATTACCATCTCAAGTAATAGATGCAGATATTGCGCGCGCCCGAAGGATTTGGACGAGCGCACCTCGCCGCGCATCTGAGCGAGATAACCCTGCGCGCGCTCCATCGTATATGCTTTGCCGGCTAGTGGAAATAGGACGGTGGAATCGCCGTCGAAAGTGATCTGCGTTGCGCAAACAGCACTTTTTATCGCGAATGCGCGCGGCGCGCCCGGCGCAAGCAGCATCATCTGCCCCTGCGCGAGCGATTCCATCGCGCCCTGTTCCACCGAAAGCAGCGTCCAATGCGAGGGCGCGCCGACGATCAGCGATTCCCCGCGGCGGCATTTGACGGGCGACACCGCATGGATCGCATGGATTTCGACAACGCGCGCGGTTTCGGTCGGATTGCGTCGCATGATCCCCCTCCATGATCGAAAAAGACAAGTGGATGGTTCGATTGTGCAAAGACATATTAGCATGAAACCGATAGAATGTAAAGAAGGATAGCATATCACACGGAGGTGACGCGCATGCGCATAGCCGGAATTGATATAGGCGGTACAAGCGTAAAACTCGGCGTATTTGACACGGGCGCGGGGTTGATTGCCACCGAGCGGATGCCGAGCGGACAGGTAGACCCGGAGATCATCGCAGACGGCATCGCCGAATTCGTGCGCCGCTCGGATGTGGAGCTCGTCGGCGTCGGCACGGCGGGCAATGTAGACGCAATGGAAGGCACGGTTACGGCGGACAATCTCAAGTGGACGAGCGTGCCGCTGCGCGCGATGCTCGCGGAAAAAACGGGGCAGCGCGTGTGGGTGGACAACGACGCAAACGCCGCGCTCATGGCGGAATGGTATGACGGCGCGTGCCGCGGCGTGAGCACGGCGGTGTACATCACGCTGGGCACGGGCGTGGGCGGCGCGCTCATCGTAAACGGAAAGCCGTGGCGCGGGCATACGAATACCGCATGCGAGTTTGGGCACATCATCACCCACGCCGACGGGCTTGCATGCTCCTGCACGCGAAACGGCTGTTTTGAGATGTACGCATCCGCGGGCGCGCTCATGCGCTATACCAACACCGCGTCGGTGCGCGCGGTGATGGACGGGCTCGAGCTCGGCAAAAAAGCGGTGATGGACGGCTTTAAAACATACATTCACGAGCTTGGGATCGGTATGATTTCGCTCATCATGACCTTCAATCCCGAGGTGTTCGTGATCGGCGGCGGGCTCGCCGCGCTCGGCGGGCGGCTGCTCACCGCGATTCGCAATGAAATCTACGGCGCATTCAGCGAGCGCCCGGATTATTTTCTCGGAAATATCTGCCTTGCAAAGCACGGCAACGACGCAGGGATGATCGGTGCGGCGCTGCTCGCGCTGGAGATGGGCGACAGGATCAGGAGGTAGCCATGCAAGCATATCGATTTACAGTACCGGAGAAGCGCCGCGTGCGCGTGATCGTGCACACGGATTGCAAAAATGAGGCGGACGACCAGTTCGCGCTGGCGCATCATCTGATGACGCCGAAGTTCGACATCCGCGGGATCATCGCGGGGCATTTCGGGAACACGAACCGATTCGCGCCCAAGACGAGCGTGGAGGCGAGCTATGACGAGATACTGCTCGTGATGGAGCTGATGGGGTTGAGCGGGAAATACCCCGTGTTCATGGGCGCGGCGAGTGCGATTCCCGATACGCGCACGCCCATCGATTCGCCCGGCGCGCGGTTCATCATTCGCGAGGCGATGCGCGACGATCCGCGTCCCCTGTATGTGTGCCTGCTCGGCGCGATCACCGACCTCGCTTGCGCGTACCTCATCGAGCCGCGCATTGCCGATCGGCTGACGGCGATCTGGATCGGCGGCGGCGAGTGGCCTTTGGGCGGTCCGGAGTTCAACTGCGGCGGGGACATCAACGGCGCGAACGCGCTGTTTTCGTCATCCATGCAGCTGTGGCAGGTGCCGCGCAATGTGTACAAGCAGATGGCGGTTTCGCTCGCGGAATTGCAGCTTCGCGTCGCGCCCTGCGGGCGGATCGGCGCATACCTGTTTGAGCAGATGGTGGAATTCAACGACGCGCTCGCAGACCGCGGCGGCGACTGGCCGCACGGCGAGAGCTGGGGTCTGGGCGATCAGGCGACGATCACGCTGCTGCTCGAGGAAAGCCAGAGCCGGAATTACGATTGGAAGATCGCGCCGCACATCGAGCCCGACGGGCGGTACACGCACGGGCAAAACAACCGTCCCATCCGCGTGTATCACACGCTCAATACGCGCCTGACGATGGAGGATTTCTACGCAAAACTCGCGCTCAACTTCCCGCCTGATTATAAAAACAGGAACGAATATTCCGGGTTGTGATCCTGAAGCCGCGCCATGTCGGCGTACACCGCGCCCGAGCGCGGCATCGAGGCGTTGACAAAGCCGCCGTTGCCGCTCAAGTCAAGCCGTTGGCGGTACTGCTTGGGCGTGACGCCGCATTGTTCGCGGAACACGCGAAAGAAGGTGCGCTCGCTGTTGAAGCCGCATTGCTCGGCGATCTCCGAGATGTTGAGCTTCGGGTTTTTCAATAGATTGAGGGAGGACGCGATGCGCAGCCGATTGACGTAGGTGCAGAGGTTGCAGCCGATCTTCGTCGAGAAAATGCGCGAAATCTGGTATTTGTTTGCGTAGAGGTCGCGCGCGAGCGTGTCGAGCGTGATCTCGCCGTGGATGTTCTCGGCGATGTAGAGCAGTATGTTCCCGACCAGCTCCTGCCGCTGTACATCGCTCGCAGGCAGAAGCTCCAACCGCTCGAGCAGCCGACCGACAATGATGTCTAAATAGGCGTACACCAAGGGCATCGGCGGCGTGGGACGCGCCATGAGCGCGTCTAGGCACATCGCCACATGGGGGTGCACGCGATCGGCGGTCAGAAACGGGTGGGTGCAATCGTGGGTGATGAACAGATTCGCGTGCTCGTGGATGCAGGAGGGGTCGATGATCGCCATATAATCCACGCCCTGCGCAATATTTGTGTAGGAATGGATGCGGTTGGGCCAGATGAGCGCCACCTGCCCGGGCGCGAGCGTGTGCGATGTGTCGTCAATATTCACAATTGTTGTGCCCGTGATGCTGTACAGAAGTTCAACCTTGTCGTGCATATGCGCTGTGAAGGAATAGCTCGGCGCTTTGGTGATGCGGATGCGCGAAACGTGGCTCTCGTAGAAAAACTGATGCTCCATCTGGCTCCCTCCCGGCGTAAGATGATGGTTCTTCGCAAATATTGCGCTGGATTGATTATAACATACATGTAACAAGCGAATCAATATCTGGCGCGATGTTTGATGATGTGGAAAGGTGTGTAATCCATGGAACAAAAACCCATGCCCCGCAGCACGCCCGAGCGCGAAGGCGTACCGACAAAGGCGATCGAGCGGTACATGCGCGCGATCCAAGCGCAGAAGCTCGCCATGCACTCGGTGATGATGGTGCGAAACGGTAAAATCATCTACGAGGCGTACTACAAGCCCTTCGACGCCGATTTTCGGCACAGGCTGTATTCGTGCAGCAAGAGCTTTACCGCCGTCGCCATCGGCATACTCGCAGAGCAGGGGCGGCTACATCTGGACGACCGCTGCCTCGATTATTTCCCCGACAAAGCGGGCGCGGATGCCCATCCATACCTCGCGCAGCTCACCATCCGCGATCTGCTGCGCATGGCATCCCCCTACACGCAGGGCGCGAACTATTCGCCGTCCGATCCGGTTTGGGAGGACACCTTCTTTACAGACGAGGTTTCGCATGTCCCCGGCTCGGTGTACAGCTACTGCACCTCCGGCACGACGATGCTGTGCGCGATCATCCGCCGCGTCACGGGCGAAAATTATTTGGATGTCTTAAGACCCGTGTTTGACAAGATCGGCGTCAGCCGCGATATCTTCTCCGTCGAGACGCCCGAGGGCATCGAATGGGGCGGCTCGGGCGTATGCGCCACGCCGCGCGAGTTCGCGAAATTTGCGAATCTCTGTATGCGTTATGGGGCATACGAAGGGGAGCAGCTGCTGCCCCGCGATTATATGATCGAAGCGACCAGCCGGCAGATCGACAATTCGCTCTACGCCGCGAGCATCGACAAGTCGCAGGGCTACGGCTACCAATTTTGGGTGCTTCAGGACGGCGGCTTTGGATTTTTCGGCATGGGCGGGCAGTTCGCGCTGTGCTTTCCGAAGCAGGATTTCATGATCGTGACCACGGGCTACGAGGAGCTGATGAGCGTCGGCCGCGCGGAGATATTCCGCGCGCTCTGGCGCGAGCTGATGCCCGCGCTGCGGGATGCACCGCTGCCGGAGGATGAGCGGGCACAGGCAGACCTTGCAGCGCTTACGCAGGGATTGGCTTTGGTTCATGCAGAGGGCGCGGCGGATTCACCCATTGCCGCCAAGGTGAGCGGGCAAACCTACGCCATGCGCGAGAATGCCATGGGGATGCGCCGCGTGCGCTTTGATTTTGCGGATGGCGCGGGCACGATGACCTATGAGAATGCAACCGGCAAACATGCGCTGCGCTTTGGGATGCTCCATAACATCAAGCAGGAATTCCCGGAGCGGTATTGGGGGCGCAGGATCGGCGTGCGCGCTGAAAAAGGCTATGAATCTTATGTTTCCGCGGCGTGGACGATGCCCGATTCGCTGCGGATCGACTGCCACATCGCGGACATCCACCTCGGGCAGCTTCGGCTGGTCGCAGCGTTCAAGGATGGCACGCTCACGCTGCACGGGTTGAAGCACGCGGAGTGGTTTTTGGACGAGTTTGCGGGGTTCGCATCGGGCGAACGCGCCGGGGACGCGGAGGCGTTATAAGAAGGAGGGGTTCCATGCAGCAGATCATACCGCGCATACTGGCAGCGGATGGCTACGCCGCGGCGCAATACTACCAGGGCGTGTTTGGCGGCGAGATCACGGAGCTTTTTCACGCGGCAGACGGCGAGGGCTGCGCGCACGCCGCGCTCGCGATCCGCGAGGCGGTGATGCTCTATTTCGCGGACGCGCAGGACATCGGCGCGCAGGGCATCCGGCTTTGCCTTGCGCTGCATGATCCGAATGAGACGCGCGAATTGTTCGATGCGCTTTCGGACGGCGGAACGGTGATCGCGCCGCTCGCGTCCACCGATTGGGCGGCGCTGACGGGCAGCGTGCGAGATCGGTACGGCGTGGAATGGGAGTTTAATTGCGGCGACGGCGTGGATGTGGTGTATCGGAAAGGGTAGTTCCGGTATCCATGCCGACACAAAAACGGGGAAGGCGACGCCCTCCCCGTTCTATTGTAGACAAACCTCGTTTCCCTCTATGGGGATGCATGAAGGCGCGGCGGCTTATTCATTGTTCCATCCGCAGGCGATGCCCTCCCCGTTTTCTCATCGGTGCTTCTCCCATGCGGCGACCACCGCGCGCATGACCGCGGCGCGAAAACCGCCCTCCTCGAGCGCCTGCACGCCCTCGATGGTCGAACCGCCGGGACTGCACACCGCGTCTTTGAGCGCGCCGGGATGATCGCCTGTGCGGATGGCGAGTTCCGCCGCGCCGCGGAGCATCTGGGCGGCGTAGGCGATCGCCTTTGCGCGCGGAAGCCCCGCCTTGACGCCGCCGTCGGCGAGCGCGTCGATGAACATCGCGGCGAACGCAGGCCCGCAGCCGGCGACCGCGCTGCCCGCGTAGAACAGCGACTCGGGCAGCGGATCGAGCGTGCCGGCGCAGGACATGGCGGATGTAAAATCGGCGATGGTATCCGCGTCGATGTGCTCATTCGCGGCGTACAGGATCAGCCCTTTGCCCACAGCGACGGGGGTGTTCGGTATGATGCGTATGATGGGGAGCGCGTCGTTTGTGCAGGCTTGCAACTGCGCGAGTGACACACCCGCCGCCATGCTCACGAGCACGCGCCGATCGCCGGATGCGCGCATCGCAGGATACACGCGGCTTGCGACCTCGCACACCGCCCCGGGCAGCATGCCGAGGATCACATATTCGCTTTCGCGCGCCGCTTCCTCAAATGTGCCGACCGCGCAGCCATACTTTTCTGCAAACGCCTCCGCGCGCGCCTGCGTGCGGTTTGCGACGATCACGCGCGCCGGATGATCCGCGCATGCCGCCGCCGCGAGTGCGCCGCCCATATTCCCAAGACCGATGAATCCGAACTTATATTTTGCCATATAACGATATCCTTTCATTTGAAACGGTGGGGAGCGATCTGGTTCCAAAACAGTATATCGCCTCCGGCGCGTTTTCGTCAACCGCGGCGCGCATATGCGCAATTGTTGGCGGGGTCTCATGTTGTGCCGAAATGCCATATATCATCAATGATATGGTCAAAGATTGGCTGATTCACCGGACATATTGACATCATACGGGGCGTGTGTTACTATGCCATTATCTACAAGGGTTTGTTTGTGTCGATACCAGAAATGGCTCACCTCATCAAAGGTACAAGATTCGAGTGTAAAAACGCAATAGTTGGCAGGAAACAATGTTTGGACAGGGCAATCGTGTTCATCGCCGGTTTGATGATGGATGAAATGAACCCGCACTCGGGTTCATCAAAAACAGGAGGGAAAGCGTATGGTCAAAATCGCAATGATCGGCGTTGGCGCCATCAGCGGCATCTACTTAAAGAACCTGACGGAGACCTTTCGGGAGGTCAGCCTAATCGGCGTGTGCGATCTGATCCCCGCGCGCGCCGAGAAGGGTGTGGCGTTCGTAAAAGAGCAGCAGGAGAAAGGCATCCAATGCGCGACGCCGAAGATCTACAAGGACATGTACGAGGCGTTCAACGACCCGGATGTGGACGTGGT
>JBMNUA010000028.1:0-16856 GCA_050945995.1 Christensenellales bacterium | reverse complement strand
AAGTTTTGACGCAGGTGCATGTGCCGGCGTGGGCGCTCGGCGCGCGCCATGCGCACATCAAAAAGACCGCGCAGGAGAAGATCGACTACCCGCTGGTCAACCTCACCGCCATCTGGAAGGGCGATGCGCTGCGCGTCGCCTTCTCCGGGCTGTGCGAGAACCCCGTGCGCCTGCGCGGCGTGGAGGACGCGATCAACGACCGCGCCGCGCCGCCCGCCGCGCGCACCCGCCGCGCCATGGAGCTGCTCGCGCCGCATGCGCACGGGGATTGCGAGGGCTCGCGCGAATACCGGCTGTTCGTCGCGGCGCACACGCTCAACAAGCTGTTGGAGGATTGGGAACATGGTTTACTGTGAGGGGAAAACCGTGGCGACGCTTCATGTCAACGGCGAGGCGCGCGAGGTCGCCGTGCGCCCGGCGGATCTTTTGCTGGATGTGTTGCGCGATCAGCTCGGGCTCACGGGCGCGAAGCCCGGCTGCCTGAACGGCGATTGCGGCGCGTGCACCGTGATGGTGGACGATCTGCCCGCGAAATCCTGTTTGATGCTCGCGATCGAGGCGCAGGGGCATGTGATCACGACCGTGGAGGGGCTCGGCGGCGATGCGCCCGAGCAGCGCGCGTTTGTCAAGAAAAACGCGTTCCAATGCGGCTACTGCACCTCGGGCTTTCTGATGGTGTGCCACGCGATGATGAAGCGCTACGCCGCGCCGCCCGAGGAGATCGTGATGGAGGAATGGCTGCAATCCAACCTCTGCCGCTGCACGAGCTATCAGGAGATTCGGCACGCGGTGGACGAAATGTACCGCCTTCGCGGGTGTTGATGCGCGCTCGGCGGTCAAGGCGGGCGATCTGCGTGCTCGCGCTTCTTCTGCTACTGACGCTTGTCCTCTCCTTCCCGATCGGGCGGTTTGACGTGCCCCTTTTGCAAGCGGTCAAAATTCTGGCAAGCCGCGTCGCGCCCGTCGCGCCGACGTGGACGGCGCAGATGGAAGCGGTGATTCTGCGCATCCGGCTGCCGCGCATCCTCATGGCGTGCTTGGTGGGCGCGAGCCTTGCCGCGGCGGGCGCGGCGTATCAGGGCGTGTTTCAAAACCCGATGGCGTCGCCGGACATCCTCGGCGCGTCCACCGGCGCGGCGTTCGGCGCGGCGGCGGCGATCCTATGGGGCGGCTCGGCGGGCTGGATCATGCTCGCCGCGTTTCTTTCGAGCGTATGCGCGGTGCTGTTTGCCTACCTGATCGCGCTGCGCGCGCCGGGCACGCGCGTCACCAACCTCATCCTCGCGGGCATCATGCTGGGCACGCTCCTGTCCGCGGGCACATCCCTCATCAAGCTCGCCGCCGACCCGTCGAGCCAGCTGCCGCAGATCACCTATTGGCTGATGGGCAGTTTGTCGGATGTGAAGCAGCGCGACCTTTTGCGCGCGTTCGTCCCGATGGCGGCGGGGCTTGCGCCGCTGTATCTGCTGCGCTGGCGGCTGAATTTGCTCGCCATGGGCGACGAGAGCGCGCACGCGCTTGGCGCGAATGTGAACCTTTTGCGCCTTGGGGTGATCCTCTGCGCGACGCTCATCACCGCGGCGAGCGTGGCGGTCAGCGGCGTGATCGGCTGGGTGGGGCTTGTGATCCCGCATCTGTGCCGCAGACTTGTCGGCGGCAACTATCAGTACCTCTTGCCCGCATCCGCGCTCGCGGGCGCGGCGTTTTTGCTCGCCGCGGACGGCGTGGCGCGCAGCTTGCTGGCGGTGGAAATCCCCATCGGCATCCTCACGTCCTTCATCGGCGCGCCGTTTTTCCTCGCATTGTTGCTAAAACGGAGGATGATGTGAACATCGAGGTGCGCAACCTGCGCTTTTCGTATGGGAGTAAGCCCGCGCTCTCAGGCATCAGCTTTTCGGTCGGCGAGGGCGCACTGGTCTGCGTGCTCGGCGCGAACGGCGCGGGCAAGAGCACGCTGTTTCAATGCATCCTCGGGCTGCGCCGGGGGTATGCGGGATGGATCGCGCTGGGCGGCTCCGACGCGCGAGGGCTGTCGGCGCGCGCGCGTGCGCGCCATATCGCCTATGTGCCCCAACTGACGGGGGAGGCGGTCGGCTACACCGCCTTTGAAGTCGCGCTGATGGGCACCTCCCCCGCGCTCGCCCCGCTCGCCTGCCCCGGCGCGCGCGAGGCGCGCATCGCGATGGACGCGCTCTGCCGGCTCGGCATCGAAGACCTCGCGCCGCGCATGTTCATGCAGCTCTCCGGTGGGGAGCGGCAGTTGGCGCTGATCGCCCGCGCGCTCGCGCAGGGGGCGCAAACGCTGATCCTCGACGAGCCCACCGCCGCGCTCGACTACGGCAACCAGCAGCGGGTGCTCTCGCTGCTGCGCGCGCTTGCGCGCGCGGGCTACGCGGTGGTCTATTCCACGCACAGCCCCCAACACGCGCTCACGCACGCCGACTGCGTGCTCGCGCTCTCGGGCGGCAAAATCGCCGCCTGCGGCGCGCCCGACGATTGCATGGACGCGCGTTTGATCGAAGCGCTCTACGGCGTGCCCGCGCGCATCGTCCAAGCGGGCGGCGCGCAGGTGATATTGCCCGGATGACGACATCATCCGCCGCGCATGCGCATATATAGCGCAAGGATCGGAGGGGGAAATATGCGAAGAATCATCGGGATCATGCTATGTATCATGCTTACATTGTCCGCGCTGCCGGGGACTGCGGAATCGGCGCGCGTGTTTGTCGATTCCGCCGGGCGCAGCGTGGAGTTGCCGGAGACCATCGAGCGCGTCGCCGTGAGCGGGCCGCTTGCGCAGCACTATGTGTTCGCCATATGCCCGGACAAGCTCGTGGGCATCGCCGTGCCATGGGAAGCGTCGGCGGCGAACTACTTCGATGATGCCTACCTTGCGCTGCCCGTGCTCGGGCAGGTCTACGGCGGGCGCACCATGAACATGGAGACGCTCATTGAGAACGGGGCGCAGCTGGTGATCGACATCGGCGAGCCGAAGGACACCATCGCGCAGGATTTGGACGATTTGCAGGCGCAGACGGGGATTCCCTTCGTGCACATCAGCGCGTACATGCCCGCGACGGGGGACGCGTTTGTCGCGCTGGGCGAGCTGTTGGCGCTTCCGGAGGAGGCGGCGCGCCTTGCCGCATACGCGGATGATGTGTACGAGCGCTGCGCAGAGATCGCCGCTCGCGTGCCGAAGGCGGAAGTCGTGTATTTAACCGGCGAGGACGGCTTGGGTGTGATCGCGCGCGGCTCGTACCACGGGGAGGTCATCGACCTGATGGCGAACAACATCGCCGTATTGCCCGAGGTTTCGAGCAGAGGTTCGGGCAACGCGATCGATTTGGAACAGCTGATGGTGTGGAATCCGCCGATGATATTATTCGCGCCCGAGAGCATCGCCCGGGACGTCGGCGCGCGCGAAATCTGGAAGGACATCGACGCCATCGCGCGCGGCGCGTACTACGAATCTCCCGCCGAGCCGTTCAACTGGATGGGCTTTCCGCCCGCGTCGCAGCGCTGCCTCGGCATGCTGTGGCTGACGAAGCTATTGTACCCCGAGGAGGCGCAGTACGACCTCTACGCGGAGGCGGCGGAGTATTTTCGGCTGTTCTGCCATTTTGAGTTGACGGAGGAGCAGTACCATGCGATCATGGCGCATTCCCTGCCCGATTGAAGCAGGCGATTCAAAACGCGCCGTGCGTGGTATACTATACGCGAAACAAAAAGGATCAGGGAGGGACAACCATGAGCGCAACATTATATGAAAAAATGAATTTGTATCTCGCAAATCAGCAGATCAGCTACATCAAGCTACACAACCTGCATTGGTATGTGCAGGGGCGCGGCTTTTTCACGCTGCACGCGAAGCTCGAGGAGCTATACGATCAGACCGCCCAGATCATCGACGATGTGGCGGAGCGGCTGCTCGCGCTCGAACAGTCGCCGGTGGCGAATTTGAAGCAGGCGCTCGCCATGGCGACCATCAAGGAGCTTGAGGATATCCCGATCTCCTCGGAGGACGCGGCGCGCGGCTTGGCAAAGGACGTGGAATATTGGATTCACGACACCGAGGAGGTCGCGCGGCTTGCCGATGAGGCGGGCGACGGCGCGACGGCGGATCAATTCAACGGGTATCTGATGGAGTATCAGAAACTTGCGTGGATGTTGAGGGCATACCTCGCGTAAACGCGCAGGTCGTCAAAAACCTCACGGTTTTTGACGAGGAGGAAGAGGTCTGCGATTTGCTAAAACTCTCACGAGTTTCCGGGCGCAAATCTGACGGGCAGGAATTCATGTCCAGTCGAAAACGCAAGCGTTTTCTTTGTGAACATGCAAGTTTGACGTACACGCCGCCAAACTTGATGGAACAGGCTGTTCTGCAATCTTCCTTCTTCTGATTGATATCGACTTTTACCAGTCTGGGGCGGGCATGCAGTTTGACGGCATGCCCGCCTTTTGATTTGTTTCAGGCAATCCCTACCCATAAAACTCATCGACCGCCTGAAAGAACGCGTCGATGTTCTCCCACGGGCTCATGGGCGGCACATCGCAGCCCGACGAGATCACAAAATGATCGTACTCACTGCATTCCGCCATGATCCGCTTCGTCTCCGCCGCGATGGACGCGGGCGTGCCCTTGCGGAACTGGAGCGCGGGATCGACATTGCCCATGGTGATCGTGCCCGCGGGGATTTTTTTGAGCATTTCCTTCATGGAGATGGCGTTGCCGAAGTGGTACGCGTCCGCGCCGGTGCGCAGGATCGAATCGATGATGGCGATGGCGCTGTTGCCGCAGTTGTGGTAGATGAAGATGAAGTCCTCGTCCGCCACGGCATCGACGATGCGCTTGACGTAGGGCTCGGAAAACTGGGCGGCGAGCGCGGGCGAGAGCAGCCCCGTCAGCGGCTCGGCGAGCACCAGCCCGTCCGCGCCGACATTCTGATAGGCTTTGATGTAGGCGATTAAGAATTCTGTGACCTTTTCAAGCGTTGTGCGCACCATATCCGGCTCTTCATAGCAGTTGATGAGCGCTTCGGTCACGTCCATCAGCCGCCCGGCGAGCGAGAACGGACCGATCACGCCCGCGAGCACGGGGCGGTCTGTGATCAGCTGTTTCGCCTTGCCGATCGCCTCGATGTAGCGCCCGGTGCGCCCCGCGCCGACCGGGGGCACGCGCAGCGCCTCGGCGTCCTCCTCGGAGGCGACGATGCCGCCGATGACCGTGGGCACCTCGTCGTCAGAAAAGCGGATGGTCGAGCCGAACGCCTCCGCCTCGACGGAGAGATCCATCATGCTCACCGCCGCGGCGGCGTCGATGCGGTCGGCGACCATCTTCATGCCCTGCGCCTGCAATTCGCTCTTCTCGATCAATTCGTTGACGGTGATGCCCATGAGCTGTATCGAAGGAAAGGAGAGGATGGGCATCGCCTGTTTGCGCCCGGGGGCGCGGAGGGTATCGAGCCATGCTTGCTTTTTCATGCGTACCTCCTATTTTACCAATTGTCTTACTCATTTTAACATGGTCGGCGCGCGCGCTGAACGGTGAAAATTGCTATAAAACAAGGAGGAAGTTGCGGATTGCGGCGCGCAAGGATGATCGCATATGCGCGGCGGCATCATAATATGCAAAAGCCGGAAATGAAACCTTGACAGGAAGGTTTTCAGCGGTTATAATCAATACTGAGTCCTAATAGAGGGGGTTTTCTGAGCGGCATGCGAGAGAATGTGACGGTGAAAGCGCGCGCGCCCGGGCGGGTTCGCGCCTATGTGATGGCGGCGGCGGGGTTTCTCTTTCTCGCGCTCGGGCTCATCGGCGTTGCGCTGCCGGTGCTGCCGACCACGCCGTTTATGCTGCTTGCGGTGGGCTGCTTTACGCATGTGCCGAAGCTGCGCGCGGCGGTGATGCGGGTGGGATTGATCCGCCGGTGCGTCGAAAACTACAAGTACCGCACCGGGCTTTCGCGGCGCACGGTGATCACCGCGATTGCGTATTTGTGGGCGGGGCTTCTGCTCTCGATGGTGTTGACGAAACGACTTTGGCTGACGATGTTCCTATTTGCGGTCGGAATCGCCGTGACGGCGCATATCATCGTGATGTCGAAGCCGAGGAGGAAATGATATGACAAGGGGCGGGGCGGCGCGATGCGCCGAGGCGGTGTTTGACGCGATCTATCTGATGAGCGCGCTCGCCCTCGGCATCTTCCTGTTCGCGACAAGCCAGGGCGGCGCGCGCGCGCTTGCGGGCGCGGCGGCGTATGTGCTGGTCGGCGGGGACGCGTTTCACCTGCTGCCGCGCATCTTCGGCGGCACGCGGCGAGCGCTGGGCGCGGGCAAGCTCGCCGCCTCGGTCACCATGACGGTGTTCTACATCCTCCTGTGGCATTTGGGGGAATCCCTGTACGCGCCGGGCGCAAAAATTGCGACCTACGCGCTCTATGCGCTGTGTGCGCTGCGCATCGCGCTGTGCCTTTTCCCAAACAACCGCTGGTTTGACGAAAAGCCGCCCGTATCCTGGGGCATTTTGCGAAACATCCCCTTTGCGGTCATCGGGGCGATGGTCGCGATCTTTTATGCACAGCGCGCGACCGGCGCGCTTGCGGCGATGCCGATTGCGATCGCGCTGAGCTTTCTGTTTTACCTGCCGGTGGTGCTGTTTGCACACAAGCGTCCGGCGGTGGGCATGCTGATGCTGCCCAAATCCGCCGCGTACATCTGGATGCTCGCGCTCTGCGCGCGCCATATTCCATAGAACATGGGTTGATAGGCGGGCGCTGCGCCCGCCCTGTTGATAGATCACTTTAAGGAGGCTGAACATGGACAAGTACAAAAAGCTGACGAACGAAGTTGGCGCGCCGGTCGCCGACAACGAGAACTCGATTACCGCCGGTCCGCGCGGTCCGGTTGTGATGCAGGACGTATGGCTGATGGAGAAAATGGCGCACTTCAACCGCGAGGTGATCCCGGAGCGGCGCATGCACGCGAAGGGCTGGGGCGCATACGGCAAGCTGACCGTGACGCACGACATCTCCCAGTACACGAAGGCGAAGGTTCTGCAAAAGGGCAAGGTCACCGAGGCGTTCACGCGCTTTTCGACCGTTGCGGGCGAGCGCGGCGCGGCGGACTGCGAGCGCGACATCCGCGGCGTCGCCACGAAGTTCTACACCGAGGAGGGCAACTGGGACTTGGTCGGCAACAACACGCCCACCTTCTTCATCCGCGATGTGCACAACTTCTCCGACTTGAACCGCGCGGTGAAGCGCGACCCCAAGACCGGGCGCCGCTCCGCCCAGAACAACTGGGATTTCTGGACGCTTCTGCCCGAGGCGCACCACCAGATCACGGTTGTGATGTCCGACCGCGGCATCCCCGCGTCGTTCCGGAATATGCACTTCTTCGGCGAGCACACGTTCTCTTTGTACAACGCAAACAACGAGCGCGTGTGGTGCAAATTCCACTTCATGACCCAGCAGGGCATCAAGAACTTGACCAACGAGGAAGCCGCCGAGATCAACGGACGCGACCGCGAGCATCACGGGAAGGATCTGTTCGAGGCGATCGAGCGGGGCGATTTCCCGAAGTGGAAGATGTACATACAGGTCATGACCGAGGAGCAGGCGAAAAATCACTACGAGAACCCGTTTGACATCACCAAGGTGTGGCCGAAGGCGGAGTATCCGCTGATCGAGGTCGGCGTGTACGAGTTGAACCGCAACCCGGAGAACTACTTTGCCGAGGTCGAGCAGTCGGCGTTCACGCCCGCGCATGTGGTGCCGGGCATCGGCTTCTCGCCGGATCGCTTCCTGCAGGGCAGGCTCTTCTCCTACGGCGACGCCGCGCGCTATCGCCTGGGCGTGAACCACAACCACATCCCCGTCAACCGCGCGAAGGTCGAGGTCAACGAGTACCACCGCGACGGCGCGATGCGCGTGGACGGCAACTACGGCGCTGTCCCCATGTACACGCCCAACTCCGGCGGCTATTGGACGGCGCAGCCCGAGGTCGCCGAGCCGCCGATGGACTTGGACGGCGCGATGTGGTGCTACGACCCGAAGGACGACCCGACCGACGATTGCTTCCGCGCGGGCGGCAACCTCTGGCGCGTGATGACCGAGGACAAGCGCAAGCTCCTCATCTCCAACACCGCGGCCGACATCGCGCCCACGACGAAGAACATCAAGTACCGCCACGCGGCGCATTGCTACCTCGCCGACAAGGAATACGGCGAGCGCATCACCGAGGCGATGGGGCTTGACCTGGACAAGGTGATCGAGCTTTCCAAGCTCGACCACGCGGCGCGGGCGCAGGCGACGCTCTCCGCCGACATGTAAACCGATCGTCGGCGCGCCCCGGCACGGCGCGGGGCGCGCCGCATATGACCAAATAATAGGATCCGAGGGATGCCCGATGAAACAGCGCAGCACAAGACAGCGCCGGCTGGTGCTCAAAACCGCGAATACATTGCGCGACCATCCGAGCGCCGACCAGATCTACCTTGCGGCGCGCGGGGAGGATGCGCGCATCAGCCGCGGCACGGTGTACCGCAACCTCAATCTGCTGGTTGAGAACGGTGAGCTGCGGCATGTGCGCATCCCCGGGCTGGATCGCTTCGATTGGCGCGTGGAGCCGCACGATCATTTGATGTGCACCAAATGCGGGGGCGTGACCGACGCGCCGATTGACTACGACGCCGCGCGGGACGATGCGCTGCGCGCGCGCGGGTACGCGGTCAGCGGGCATATGACGGTGTTCGAGTGGACGTGCCCGGCGTGCCGGGCGGATGGGGATTCATAGGATGGTTTTAAGTAAAACCCGATGCGTCATTGCATCGGGTTTTTTTGCGCGGTTACGGCGTTGTCAGCGATGTCGCCTCGATGCGCACGAACTCGAACCCCTCCTCATCTTCATAAAACGCGTACATGCCGATGATCTCGATTTGCGCGCCCTCTTCCGGGTACGCCGCGTCCGCGTCGAGCAGCACAAATTCCAAGCCCTCCGCGCAGCATGCCGCGGCATCGGCGATGAAGATGTAATGGCGCAACTGCCCGGTGATCGAGCCGATCATCGGCTGGTAGACGCCGCGGATGCGAAAGACCTGCCCGACATAGTCCTCCGGCTCGCGCAGCATCGAATAGACATAGCTGTACACCATGTTGCCGCCCATCTGGCTCAAATCGTTCATCACCGTGCCGCTCAAATCGGCGGTCTGCTTCGCGCCGCAGCCGGCGAGAAACAGGCAGAGTGCGGCGAGCGCCGCCGCGAACCATCGCCTGCTCATCTTACGCACGCCTCCTTCGCACGCCCCACGCCCAGAAGGCGAGAAACACGATGATTTGTACGACGACGATGGTCGAGCCGACCGGCGTGGAGAGCAGGATCGATAAGAGGATGCCGAGCGCCGAGCAGACGACCGACAGCGCCGCCGAGGCAAAGACCACGCCGCGGAAGCTTTGAAACGCGCGCATCGCCGACAGCGCGGGGAACACCACCAGCGCGGAGGTGAGCAGCGCGCCCACCAGATTCATCGCAAGCACGATGATGACGGCGGTGATGACGGCGATGATCATATGATAGCCGCCCGTGGGCGCGCCCGTCGCCGCGAGGAACGTCTCGTCGAAGGTGACGGCGAAGATTTTGTTGTAGAACAGTAGAAACGCGCCCACGACGACGAGCGATAGGATCGCGCACACCCACACGTCGAGCGGCGTCAGCGTCAGAATCGAGGTCGAGCCAAACAGCGTGCTGCACACGTCCCCGCTGACGTTCGCGGACGCGGAGAACACATTGAGCACGAGATAACCGATCGCCATCGCGCCGGTGGAGATCATCGCGAGCGCGGCGTCGCCCTTGATCTGCGCGCGCCGGCTGGCGCGCAACAGCAGCACCGCCGCGAGCATCGTCACCGGCAAAACGACGATCATGGGGCTTGATAAGCTGAAGAGCGCGGCGACCGCCATCGCGCCGAACGCGACGTGCGAAAGCCCGTTGCCGATGAACGAAAACCGCTTGAGCACCAATGGTACGCCGAGCAGCGACGAGCACAGCGCGATCAATACCCCCGCGAGCATCGCGTGGCGCACGAAGGGGAAGGAAAAGTAGTACGGAATCTTCATCAACCATTCATTCATTGCGCGCCCTCCCCGTCCCCCGCAAAGCGTCTGCCGGCGGGGCTTTCGAGGTACGCGTCCGCTGCGCCGAAAAACAGCGGCTCATCGCCCACATGCAGCACATGACTTGCGGTTTTGAGCGCGGCGGGCAGATCGTGGGTGACCATGCAGATGGCGATCCCCTCCTTTTTGTTCAGTTCGCGAATCAGCGCGTAGAGTTCGACCGCGGTCAGCGGGTCGAGCCCCGCCACCGGCTCGTCCAGAAGGAGCAGCCTGCGCGTTGCGCACAGCGCGCGCGCGAGCAGCACGCGCTGCTGCTGCCCGCCGGAGAGCTCGCGGTAGCAGCGCTGCGCAAGCGGCGCGATGCGGAGCAGCGCCATGTTCCTGTCCGCCTGCGCCTTCTCCGCCCGGCGGTAGAATGGGCGCAGCCCGCAGCGGTTCAGAAAGCCCGAGCGCACGATTTCCGCGACCGACGCGGGGAAATCGCGCTGCACATCGGTCTGTTGGGGAGGTAGCCGATTTCATTTTGTTTCAATTCGTCTCCCCAAAGGATCGATCCGGAGAGCAGCTTTAACAGCCCGAGCAGCGTCCGAACCAATGTGGATTTGCCCGCGCCGTTCTCGCCGACGATGATCAGCGCGTCGCCGCGGGCGATTTGGAAGGACAGGTTGCGCGCCACGGCGCGCTCGCCGTATCCGACCGATAAATTTTCGCATGTCAAAAGCGCCATATTTCCTCCAAAAGGGGTCGGGGAGGGCGCGCCCTCCCTCCCCCCGGATCGGTTGATCAGTTGAGCGCTTCGGTGAGCACGGCGAGGTTGTCCTCCATCGCGCCGAGGTAGCTCGCGCCCGCCGCCAGTTCCTTTGCGGTGATCGACTGGAGCGAGTTGAGCACCAGAATCTTCGCGCCGTCGGTCTGCGCGTTCGCGATCACCGTTTCGGCGATCTTCTGGTCGCCGCCCTCGATGACGAGCACGACGGGCAACTCCAGCTCGCCCACCTTGTTTGCGAGGAATGCCACGGTTTCAAAGCTCGCCTCCGTTTCGGCGGAGCAGCCGGAGAACGCCGCGAAGTAGGTCAGCCCGTAGTCGTCCGCGAGGTAGCGGAAGGGGAAGCGGTCGGCGAAGAGCAGCGTCTTGCGCGCCGCAGAGCCGACGGCGACCTGATATGCGGAATCAAGCGCGGAGAGCTTGCCGATGTACGCCTCGGCGTTTTCCTGATACAGCGCGGCGTTGTCGGCGTCGAGCGCGGCAAGCGCGGCCGCGATCTCCCGCGTCAGCGTCTGCGCGTGGCGCAAGGACAGCCACACATGCTCGTCGATGTGCGCGTGATCGTGGGCGTGGTCATGGTCGTGATCATGATCGTGGTCGTCGTCATGCGCATGTTCTTCGTCATGATCGTGGCTATGGCTATGTCCGTGCCCGTGATCCATCAAATCCGCGAGAATCTGGTCGATGGTGTAATCGGCGGGCATGAAGAACGGGTTGGTCGGGGATTCGAGCAGCGCATCGAAGCCCTCGTCCCCGATGTAGAGGTGAAAGTGCGCCGCCTTGCCCGGCGCATGCCCGTGGTCGTAGAACTGCACATATCGGACGGCGTCTTCGGCATCGGTTTCAAACTGATAGCGGACGCTGAGGTTGCCGCTCTCGGAGGTTTTGACAGCGTAGCCGGCGTACCGGTACTGCGCCTCGCGAATGGTGCCGTCCGCGGCGATGAAGGAGATGGTGTCGCCCGAGACGGTCACCGCGTCCACGTCGATCGCCCAGGATTCGATGTAGCGTTCGCGGTAGGATTCGAGCGTCGCCGCCTCGTCCTCGTCCGCTTCCGCCTTGTAGCGGCAGTATTCGTCCAACTCGCCGCTTACCATCAGCGGGTGCAGCGAAATCCACGCGCCCGCAAAGTCTTCGAGCGTGCGATCCTGGATGTCCTCCTCGGTGAACGGCTCGTGGTCGTGGTCATGCGCGTGCGCGCCTTCCTGCATGCCTTCCACCGTCTCTTCCATCTTGGCGTCCACGAGATCGACCATCGAAAGGGCGGTGAGGTTCGGGTTTGCCGCCGCGGCTAGCACATCCGCCACCCACGCGTCGGACGCGCCGCCGACGTAGATGAACAGATCCGCCGTTGAAATCAGGGCGATGTCCTCTGCGGTGGGCTGATAGCTGTGCAGATCCAAGCCGCTGTCGAGAAGCAGCGTGACATCGGCGGTTTCCGCCGCGTCGCCGAGGATGTTCATCACCCAGTCGTATTGCGGGAAGGTCGTGCAGACGATGTTGAGCGGCTCGGCGGGCTCGCCCAGCGCGGGGATCGCGAGCATGGAAAGGATCAACAGAAACGCCACGAGGGCGGACAACAGTTTTTTCATGATATCCACTCCATCGATGTTTTGTTGTGTTTTTGGGCATGGCAATGCCATGGGATGGGCGAATATCTGTATCAATTTGTCATTTTCACCTTGAGGGAAACCGGCGTGATGTGCCGTGGGATGCGCGCGGTATGTTGGAGATGGGAAAGGGCGCGCGATAAAGGCGCGCGGTGCGCGATGTGCGCGATGAGCGCGAGCGCGAAGATGCGAATCAGTGCGATGCCCGCGCGGATGACGTAGCAGGCGGCGCAATCGGGGTGTGTGCAATGGCGGTGGTCGTGCAAAAGGGCGAGCGCGGCGGGCGCAAGCAGCGCAAACAGGAATGCGGCGATCATCATAGCCGCCGCGGCTTTGCGCAATTTCAATCTGCCCACCTCGCTTTCCCTGTCACGCGTGCTCGCAGCCCTCGCATGTGCCGAGGAGGATGGTCTCTTCCGTGTTCAAGTTCAGCCGAACGCGCGAATGGATCGCCTGAAAGATGTCCTCGGTCAGCGCGCGGCTCAAGTGAAACAGCGTCCCGCATTGCGTGCATTTTAGGTGCAGATGCTCGGCGCAGGCGGGGTCGCCGACGTATTGATACCGACTGGCGCGCGCGCCCTCCTGCGAGAAGCGGTGCAATATGCCCGCCGACGCGAATTCCGCCACCAAGCGATACACCGTGCTCCTGCCCATCGGCGAATTTTCGGGGTTCGCCTGCGCGAGCATGGCGACGATTTCTTCGATCGTATGCGCCTTGGACGAATGCTGCCGGAACAGCCGCATCAGCGCCTTTTTCTGCCGGGTTTGGTATGCGCCCACATCAAATCATCCCGTCTAATATAGGATTGAATCCCATATTAGACGGGATGGCAATGCTTGTCAAGGGGATTGTTGCGACTTTTTTATGGCGGGGGGGTGGGCGGTTTTGGAGATGTGTCAGTCAGCGGGGGCGAAGATTGTCACGATATTCCCGTCGGGGTCTCTGAAATGTGCGCTGCGCGCGCCCCATGGGTAGGTGCGCGGTTTTGTCATGAAATCGACGCCCAGCTGCGTGAGCCGCGCGTACTCGGCGTCCACATCCGCAACGCGGAAGGAGAGGGTGGTGTGCCCGTGCCCCATGGCGGGGTCGTAGGAAAAGCCCATGTCCGCGATGGACGCCGCCTTGTCGTAGAGAATGAAGGCTTGTCCCTCGCAGAGGATTTCGGTGTGGATGTCGTCGCCGCGCGCGGGGCAGTGGAGCGCCATTTCGTAAAACGCGCGCAGGCGGCGCACATTTTCTGTGATCAGCCCGAACCCTTGAAAGACCATCTGCGCCTCCCTTTCATTCCCGCTCGCGGATGGGGATCAGCAGATCAAGCTGTATGGCATCCGCATCAAATTGTTTCAGCTGGTAGTGGTTATAGGCGTTCAGATGCTCCTCGAGCAGACCGTTCATGCACGCGGGATCGCCGAGGCGGAAGGTGAACTGCGCGCTGTTTTCCACCCATTGCCAGAGCCGCCCCCACTCCTCGAACGCGCCCATGGGGATGGCGTAGGCGGCGTACAGCCCGCCGGGGAAGCGTTTTTTGACAAAAGGTGGGGCGGCTTCCCAATCGTCCGGGATGGTGACCCAGCGCTCGTAGCCGTGGATTTCACCGCGGGTGTGGTTGAAGCCGTAGTTGCGAAAATCCGGCTTGCGCGCGGGCAGGTTCACGCCCTCGATGTACGCGCGCTGAAGGCTTGCCGAATCCAGTTCGGGATGGCGGGGCGGGTCGCCCTCGGCAAGGATGTGGACGGACGCCACCGTTGCGGGCGGCAGGCATACGATCCGCACGTCGCGGTCGCGCAGCTGTTCAGCCATGTGCATCTTCCCCTTCCCTAACTTGTATGGGCGCGTAGTAATCCATCTGGCAAAAGCCCATGCGCTCCTGCGCGCGCGGCGGCGTGATGACGTTGCCCAAGTCCGGGCGGCTTTCGTCGCGCGCAAAGCCGTTTTCCGCGAGGAATTGATCTACCGCGGCGCGCATGGCGGCGGTGTCCGTCAGCCCGTCGATGTCCGTCGCGACGGCGTAGAGCCCGCCTTTGAAATCGATGATCGAGAATTCCTCCGGGACGCTCATGCCGTCCTCGTAGAGGTGCAGCCAGTGAAAGCCGCCGGATGACATGTCCGCCGCGCCGTCCCAGAAGAGGAAGTCCTTTGGGAAGATCGGGCGGGGGAGGGCGGAGAACCAGCGGTGGAAGGCGTCGAAGCGCGCCTCGCCGAACATGCCCACGCCGGAGGAGACCATTTTGCAATCGGGGATTTCCAGGATGCGGACGGCTTGCATGCGCATACCTCCCATTCGCCTATCGATGGGTTGATTGTATCATAAGATGGCATGCCGATGTCGAATGAGATGAAAATATTTTTGGGGAGCATATATGGTATATGCTCCCCTTGCCGTATCAGCCCAGCCGCATGGCGCTGAGGTTCGCGTTTGTACCAGGTCCAAACAAGATGCTGGTGCCTGCCTCGCCGGAGAGCGCAAGCGTCAGCACATCGCCCGCGTCGAGCGATACGATGCCGCTCAATGTGACGCTTATAAAGTCGCTCGTCAGCACGACGCCGGTGACTAGTGAAAGCTCGGTAGCGTTGCCGTTGATTTGAACGCCGATGATCAGCGCAGTGCTGCCGGTGGTGGATTGCACGACCACGAACAGTTCCACGCGGTAATCCCCGGCGACGGTGATCTCGATGCTGTCTGTGCCCAAGGTCATGTTCGCGCTCGCCATCTCCTCCGGGAGCTCGACGCCTTGCGTGCCGCTTTCGGTGAAGGTGATGATCTGCGAAGCGTCGTTGTACAAGCCGCCGTAGGCGGTGATCGCGGCAGGTCCGGTTTCGCCGATCTCGCCCTGCGGTCCTGTCGGTCCGGTCGGTCCTGTCGGTCCGGTTTCGCCCATCAGCCCCTGCAGTCCCTGCGGTCCGGTCGGCCCGATCTCGCCCTGCGGTCCTTCCGCTCCCGCGCAGCCCATCGCGCCCTGCGGGCCTTGCGGTCCCTGCTGTCCGGACGAGCCTTCCGGTCCCATCGCGCCGGGCGCGCCGGTCGGGCCAATGCCGCCCTGCGGGCCTTCCGGTCCGGTCGCGCCCATCGGGCCTGCGGGGCCTGTGTCGCCGCGCGGCCCGACGATGCCCTGCGGGCCCATCGGTCCGGGCACGCCCGGGTTGCCGCGCGGGCCCATCGGGCCTTGGCAGCCGGGGTCGCCCTGCGGTCCGACGTTGCCGCGTACGCCCTGCGGACCCTGCGGTCCAATCGGTCCGATCGGTCCGCGCGGACCTGCCACGCCTTGGCAGCCCATGTCGCCCTTCTCGCCGCGCTCGCCCTGGAAGCCGCGCGGTCCGCGCGCGCCTTCCGGTCCCATCGGTCCTTGCGCGCCGGGCGGTCCGGGTTCGCCCGTGTCGCCCTTCGGTCCGGGGCAGCCGGGCGCGCATTGGCGCGGCGGGCGGTTGTTTGCGCAGCTGCAGCCCTGCTTTGCGCAGTACGTTTGATCCGGCATATAAAAATTCTGAGGCATGTTCCGGTCATAGCCGTTTGCCCAGTATTGATCCATCATCGCTCGATTCCTTCCATCATGAAAAATATCTGGAGGGTACTCCCCTCTATTGTATGATGGAAGAATGGGCGCAGTTCTGGTTGCCGGGGATCTACGATTTCAAGGCGTTCGCGAATTTCTCGCCGAATTCCGCGCAGGCGGCGCGCTCTGCCTCGTCGGGCGCCCACAGCGCGCGGCGACCTTCGTCCTCCACGAGAAAGCCCGCCTCGCGCAATTTCGCGGTCAGCTGCTTGACCGCCTCGCCGCTCCAGCCGTAGCTGCCGAACGCGGCGGCGCGCTTGTTCTTGAACCGTAGCCCGCGGATCATCTCCAATAGCCCGCTGATCGAGAACAGATGCCCGTTGTTGATGGTGGACGAGCCCACGAGGATCGCCTTCGAGCGGAACACCTCGGTGATGATGTCGTTTTTGTCCGTCTTTGCGGCGTTGAACAGCTTCACGGTCGTGCTTTTGTCCGCACGCGCGATGCCCACGGCCATCGCCTCCGCCATGGTGCGCGTCGCGCCCCACATGCTGTCGTAGACGATGGTGATCTGATCCTCCTGATAATCTGCCGCCCACGCGAGGTACTGCTCCACGATGCGGGTGGGCTCGCGCCGCCAGATGACGCCGTGGCTCGGGCAGATCATGGAGATCGGCAGATTCATGCCGAGCAGCTCATGAATCTTCTTTGTCACCTGCGCGCTGAAGGGCGTTAAGATGTTGGCGTAGTACTTGCGCGCCTCGGCGAAGAGCTCCGCCTCGTCCACCGCGTCGCCGTAGAGCGATTCGGTGGCGTAGTGCTGCCCGAACGCGTCGTTGCTAAAGAGGATGTTCTCGCCCGTCAGGTAGGTAAACATGG
>JBMNUA010000027.1:0-16893 GCA_050945995.1 Christensenellales bacterium | reverse complement strand
CCTCGATGTTGGGAAACAGCGGCAGCCGCCGCGCCCAGATGGCGAGCGTCTGATAGTTCCCGCGGCAGCCCTTGCCGTAGACCATCGGCGGGCGCAGGATCGCCGCGCGAAACCCGTCGCCCTCGAGCGCGCGGATGCCCTCCTCGGCGAATAGCTTGCTGCGCGCGTAGGCGTTCTCGGGCGCGGGCGCGGTGCGCGCGTCGATCACGCGGCTTTTGCCCGCGGGCGCGGGGCTCCCGTAGACGAGCATGCTCGACAAAAAAAGAAACTGCGAAACGCCCGCCGCCTTCGCCTTTTGCGCGACGTCCACCGCTAGGTCGCGGTTCACCGCCATGTACGCGCCCTCCATGGCGTCGCGCGCGCGCACATGCGCGATGCCCGCGGCGTGCACGACCGCGTCGTAGCCCGAAAAGTCCGCCGCGCGCCAAGCGCTGCCGCGCAGGGAGATCGCGTCCACGCGGTATCGATCCGGAAAATCGGCGCAGCGCGCTTGAAACGCGCGCCCGATGAAGCTGCTCTTGCCCGTCACCAGTATCCTATACACGCCTGCCCTCGCTGAACCTCAAAGGATGTTTTTTTGAGCCGAATAACGTAAGTAGCACGCACTTTGCGTCCATGGCAAAGCCGAGGCTTGCGACGTATTCGCCGTCGAGCCGCGCTTTGACGGCGATGGGGATCTCGTTTCGCCCGTTCACCTGCGCCCAGCCGGTCAGCCCGGGGCGCACGCTGTTTGCGCCGCAGGATTCGCGCAGCGTCAAAAGATCCGTCTGCCCCGGCAGCGCGGGGCGCGGACCGACCAGCGACATGTCGCCCTTCAGCACGTTGATCAACTGCGGCAACTCGTCCAGCCCCAGGACGCGCAGCCGCCGCCCCACGCGGGTGGTGTGCCGGTGCGCGTGTTTGAGGGCGTGCGTCGGCGTCATATGCGGCGCGGTTTCGTACATCGTTCGGAATTTGTAGATGGTGAACATGCGCCCGTCTTTTCCCACGCGCGTCTGCCGAAAGATCACGTCCCCCGGCGACGATGCCTTCACCCGCGCCGCGATAAACAATAAAAGCGGCGCGAGCAATAATAGCGCGACCGCGCTCGCCAATCCGTCGATCGCGCGCTTGACGTTCCGATACATCTCAGGTCACTCCGGTTATGCTATTTGTACCCATTATATACGCGCATTGCGCGCGCTGCAACCGCAAACGGGAAAATGCACATTGATGTCAAATCTGCCCGCACGCGACGAAATATAAACTGATGTTCGATTCCAAAAGCCCGGGGCGCGTGATATACTGGTATATGATGATCATAAAACAATGGAGGGGGATTGTATGGCGGATCGCAAAACATCGGTCAGGGACGCCGCGAAAAGGACGGACGACGAGCGCAAAGCGGCGCTGACAAACGCCATTTCGCGCATAGAAAAGGACTTTGGCAAGGGCTCGGTGATGAAATTGGGCGATTCCGGGCGCACGCAGATTGACGTGATCCCCACGGGCTGCTTGAGCCTGGACTTCGCGCTGGGCGTGGGCGGGCTGCCCCGCGGGCGCGTGATCGAGATCTACGGACCGGAGTCCTCGGGAAAGACCACCATCGCGCTGCACTGCGTCGCCGAAGCGCAGAAGCGCGGGGGCATCGCCGCGTTCATCGACGCGGAGCACGCGCTCGACCCCATGTACGCCAAAGCGCTGGGGGTTGACATCGAAAACCTCTACGTCTCCCAGCCCGACAACGGGGAGCAGGCGCTCGACATCTGCGAGGCACTGGTGCGCTCCGGCGCGGTTGACATCGTGGTGATCGACTCGGTCGCCGCGCTCGTCCCCAAGGCGGAGATCGAGGGCGACATGGGCGACAGCCATGTGGGATTGCAGGCGCGGCTGATGTCGCAGGCGCTGCGCAAGCTCGCGGGCGTGATCGCAAAGACGAACGCCGTCATCATCTTCATCAACCAGCTGCGCGAGAAGGTCGGCGTGATCTACGGAAGCCCGGAGGTCACAACCGGCGGAAAGGCGCTAAAATTTTACGCCACCGTGCGCATCGACATCCGCAGGGGCGAGTCCATCAAGGAGGGCACGGAGATCGTCGGCAACCGCGCGAAGATCAAGGTAGTGAAAAACAAGGTCGCGCCGCCGTTTAAGCAGGTTGTGGTGGACATGCTCTACGGCATGGGCGTCTCGCGCGCGGGCGTACTGCTGGACATGGCGGTCGAGCGCGATCTCGTCGCCAAATCCGGCGCGTGGTATTCCTACAAGGACGCGCGCATCGGGCAGGGGCGCGACAACGCGCGCAAGTACATCGAGCAGAATCCGGATGTGTTTGAGGAGTTGGAAAAGGCGCTGCGCGATCTGTTTATGAACGGCGTGGATGTGGACGAGCACGCCGCCGCCGAGCCGGAGGACGCGGACGAGGAGTTGGATTTAGATGAAGATTTCTAATGCGATCCGGCATGTGATCCTCGACGCGGGCGGGGTGATCTGCTATGCGCGGATGGGCAGCTGGCGGACCACCGTGCGCTTTGAGGAGATCATCGCCCCCGCGCGGCTTGCCACCGCCGATCCCGCGCGCATCGCCGCCGCGATGGAAGCGTCGGCGCAGGCGTATATAGACGAATCGCTGCCGATCGCCGATGAGAACATGGAGTTCGCCCTGCGCCGCAACTACTTTTTAGACCTCGCCAAACGGCTGGATTGGGTGCTCACGGATCGGGAGGCGGACGCGCTCGCCCGCGACATGACGGAGAACGACGCGCGCTACGATTTTTATCCCGACACGCGCGCGGGGCTTGCCCGCCTTGGCGCGCGCGGCGGGCTGCACCTTCTGTCAAACGCCATGCCCTCGCTCAAGCGCGTGCTCGCGAACGCCGGGCTGATCGAGCTGTTTGACGAGGTGATGATCTCGACCGACGAGGGGCTCGCAAAGCCCGACCCGGCGATCTACCGCGCGATGCTTGCGCGCATCGGCGAAAAGCCGGACGCGTGCGCGTTCGTGGACGACCGGGTGGAGAATCTGGAGGCTGCGCGCGCGCTCGGCATCCGCGCCGTTCACATGGCGCGCGGGGAGAAATCCGATTGGGACGGCGAGGTCGCGCGCGATCTGTTTGAAGTTGCGCGCCTATTGGGGCGATAATACGAATTCCACATATGAGTTCGTCGCCGCGCCGGATCTTTTTCCGCTCAACGCAGCGCTGCTATGCCTCGCTCCAGCGCCAAGGCGCGCCGAACAAAGCGTATAAAATCATCAAGCGCCCGGCGTTTTCATGTACCGGCGCTTCGGTCGATCAAAGACCCGCGTATATAAACATTCCTTCCGATCAACGTGATCGGAAGGAATGTTGCGCGCCGTGTCCGCTACGGTCAGGGCTTACGCACGAATATGAACTCGTGAACTCCGGGAGGTATGGAGGGTCGCAACCCTCCATGCTCAATCATTTTTATCGGCTTTGCCGGTGAAAATGGATTCGTCCCAAGGGCGCGCTTGCCCGCCCGACGACGAATCGGTACTTGCAGCCGGATTTCGCCCGAATTTCCGTAAGGAAATTCAGAAATCCGCGTTTTCTTTGGCTTACGCATGAACGCAGTTCATGTGGAAGCCCTGTGTTATGAATTCGGATACGAAAACCGCGCCGGGTCGGGCGCGTCAAACACCTCGCGCAGGTACTTGGCGGCATGGTATTTTGCCATCGGCAGGTTGATGTTCAGGTAGTTGCCGCACTGCGCGGCGGTCGCCCCGGGCACATCGCCCTCAAACGCGAGGATGAACGCGAGCATCCCCTTCACCAGCGGGGCGATCTCGTCCGGCGCGAACACACCCGCGACGATCAGGTAAAACCCCGTGCGGCAGCCCATCGGCCCGAAGTATAGTATGCGCGCGCCCCACGCGGGGTGGTTGCGCAGATACGTCGCGCCGAGGTGCTCGATCGCGTGGATCGCCGAGGTGTCCATCACGGGTTCTGCGTTCGGGCGCGTCATGCGCAGATCGAAGGTTGTGACCGCGCCTTCTCCGGCGCGGTCAACCCGCGAGACATACAAGCCCGTCAGCAGTTCGAGGTGATCGACTGTGAAGCTTGCGATGGTATCCATCAGTAGTTTTCGACGTGGAGCTTGAAGTGCGCCTGCGGATGCGCGCACACCTTGCAAACCGAGGGCGCTTCCTTGCCGGTATGCAGATGTCCGCAATTCGCGCACTCCCACACCATCTCGCTCTCGCGCGCGTACACGCGCCCCTCCTCGATGTTGGCAAGCAGCTTCAGATAGCGCTCCTCGTGCACCTTCTCGACCGCCGCAACGCCGTCAAACAGGTTCGCGATCGCATCGAAGCCTTCCTCGCGCGCTTCCTTCGCGAAGTTTTTGTACATGTCCGTCCATTCGTAGTTCTCGCCCGCCGCGCCGTCGGCGAGGTTCGCCTTCGTGTCCGGCACTTTGCCGCCGTGCAGAATCTTGAACCAGACCTTCGCGTGCGCCTTCTCGTTGTGCGAGGTCTCGCCAAAGAACGCCGCGATCTGCTCGTAGCCGTCCTTCTTCGCCTGGGACGCGTAGTACTCGTACTTCACGCGCGCCTGAGACTCGCCCGCGAATGCCGCCATGAGATTTGCCTCTGTTCTGGAACCCTTGAGTTGCATACTATCCCTCCAAAGTGTATTACACTATATTATACCCCGTTTGGGTAAATTGTAAACTGCGGCTTCGGCGCGGCGGCGCGCATGAGTGATACGAATTCCTAATATGAATTCGTCGCCGCTCGACGCTTTGGACGAATTGATATGTTCCATTCGTATTATTACCATTTATTCATGTATTATCGGTGGATTTGTTCGCGCGGGAGCGGGTATAATCATACTTATTGGGTAATATTCGGAAGGGGGATGGGCGATGCGCGTTGCGGATCGTAGGGTGAAATATACAAAGATGGTGCTGCGGGAGAGCCTGATCGAAATATTGCAGGAAAAGCCGATTCAACGCGTGAGCGTAACGGAGGTCTGTAAGGCGGCGCCGATCAATCGCGGCACGTTTTATGCGCACTATGCCGATGTATACGCGCTGCTTTCGCAGATCGAGGGCGAACTATTTGACGAATTGGAGCGCGCGATTGCTGCCGGCGAGGACACCGACGATTTTGACCGCGTGGTGCGCGGCATCATCACCGTGATCGCGCGCAACCGCGAGGTCTGCCGCGTGATACTGGGGGAGAACGGCAGACCGCAGTTCGTCGCGCGCATACTTGAGATGGCGCGCGGGTGCTATCATCGGTCGTGGGCGTGCCGCGCGGGGGTTTGCGCGGACGCCGCGGAGGACATCTTCCGCTTCCTCTCCGCGGGCAGCATGGAGGTGCTGCGCCGTTGGATGCAAAAAGAAGATCGCCGCTCGCAGGACGAGATCGCGCGCATCATCTCGGAGATATCAAAAAGCATCATCGCGGCGTGCCTGATACGGGCGGATGCCGCGGGAATATGAGGTGGGAATATGATGGATCCAAGGATCGAACGGCTCGCGGATACGCTGGTCGGATTTTCAACGGCGGTCAAGGCGGGGGACAACGTGCTCATCAGCGCGACGAACGACTGCGAGATGCTGGTGACCGCGCTGGTGCGCGCGGTGTACCGTGCGGGCGCGACGCCCTTTGTGTGGCTCAACGCCAGCGCGGTGGAGCGCGCGCTCGCCATGGGCTATACGCAGGCGCAGCTTGATTTGCGCGCGCAGACGGACGCCGCGCTCATGGAGCAGATGCAGTGCTACATCGGCTTTTCCGCGATCCAGAATAACTTTGAGATGGCGGATGTCCCCGCCGCGAACATGAACCTGTATGGCAAGCAGTACGGCAAGCGCGTGCATACCGACCTGCGCGTCCCGAAAACGCGCTGGTGCGTGCTGCGCTACCCCACGCGCGCGATGGCGCAGATGGCGAGCATGTCCACGGAACAATTTGAGGACTTCTATTTCGATGTGTGCACGATGGATTATTCAAAGATGGAGCGCGCGATGCAGCCGCTGGTTGATCTCATGGAGAAAACCGACCGCGTGCGCATCGTGGGGGCGGGCACGGATCTGTCGTTCTCGATCAAGGGCATGCCCGCGATCCCCTGCGCCGGGCGCATGAACATCCCGGACGGGGAGGTGTTCACCGCGCCGGTGAAGGACTCCGTGAACGGCGTGATCACCTATAATACGCCCTCGACGCTCGACGGCTTTCGGTATGAACAGGTGCGGCTCACCTTCCGAGACGGCGCGGTGATCGATGCGCAGGCGAACGATACCGCGCGCATCCAAGAGGTGTTCAAGCGCGACGCGGGCGCGCGCTATGTCGGGGAGTTCGCGATCGGCGTGAACCCGTTTATCACAACCCCCATGGATAATACGCTGTTTGATGAGAAGATTATGGGCTCGTTCCATTTTACGCCCGGCTCGTGCTATGAGGAGTGCGACAATGGCAACCAGTCCGCGCTCCATTGGGATTTGGTGTGCATTCAGACGCCCGCGTTCGGCGGCGGCGAGATGTACTTTGATGATGTGCTGGTGAGGAAGGACGGAAGGTTTGTGTTGGAGGAGCTGGATGCGCTGAATCCTGAGAATTTGAGGTAGTTCCTTGTTTTTCGTATACTGCTTTTCTTCGTTCCTCGCCCTCCCTGTACTACTTCTATATTTCATCCGTTCTTCTATAAAAATAAACCCCATCATCCTACCCCCGCGAGCTGTGGGCGAATGCCCACCGCTCGTAGGGCGTTGAAAAACATGCGTTTTTCAACGCGTAGAGGGGAACTGCGGTTCGCTGAAATTCTCACGAATTTCCGGGCGCTCACCTGACGAGGCGGTAATAGTTTTTCTCCGCAAACGCAAGCGTTTGCTCCCGAAAAATAACGGATGCGACGTACACGCCGCCGCATCCGATTTTCTTCGATCCCTATGCGATTTCGTCTCCCTCGCGAGCTGTGGGCGAATGCCCACCGCTCGCGTCATCGGGATTCTCAAGGGCACTAGCCCTTGAGCGGGTGGCGCGGAGGGCGGCGCCCTCCGCCGGTCTCTTCGCAGCGCCCTCCGCCGTTCTCTCCCTCCGCGCACGCGTCCTACCGCCGCACGCCGATCACGGCGCGCTCGCCGTTGATGTCCCACTCGCGCACGGACTCGCCGGACGCGCCGGGGACAAGCTCGACGGCGAGCACCGCGCGCTTGATCTCGTCGGTCCAGTTGCGGATGACGGAATCGAGCTTTTCGGAGGTCTGGTACTCGACCTTGATGCGATCGACGACCTCGAAACCGGCGTCCTTGCGCATCGTCTGAATCTTAGAGATCACCTCGCGCACGAACCCCTCGTCGCGCAGCGCGTCGGTGAGGTTCGTGTCGATGACCACGGTCATCTCGCCCTCGGTCTCGGCGACGAACCCGGGCTTCTGCATGGGCTCGGTGAGCACATCCTCGGGCGAGAGCGCGATCTGCACGCCGTCGATGTCGAAAGTGATCTGCTCGCCGCGCTGGAACGCGTCCACGACGGCGTTCCCGTCGAGCGATCGGAGCGCCTGCCCGATCTTGCTGAGCAATTTTCCGTAGCGCGGCCCGAGGGTGCGCATCTGCGGCTTGAGTAGATAGGTGGTGAACGCGCGCGAGTCTTCGACGAACGCGACGTTTTTTACGTTCAACTCGCCCGCGATCAGCGCGGTCACGTCCGCGGGCAGCTGCGCGCCCTTGATATAGAGCGTGGAGAGCGGCTGGCGCACCTTGATGCCCGCGGAGGAGCGGCACGCGCGGCCCAGCTGCACGGCGCGGATCACCTCGTCCATGTCGGACTCGAGCTTCGCGTCGATGCACACGGGGTCGGACACCGGGAAATCGGTCAGGTGCACGGACTCCGGCGCGCCGGGGATGTTCGCGGCGACGAGGTTTTGGTACATCGTCTCGGTGATGAACGGCACATACGGCGCGCAGAGCCCGCAGAGCGTGGTCAAAATCGTGTAGAGCGTCTCAAAGGCGGCGAGCTTGTCGCCCTCGAGCCCTTTGCCCCAGAACCGCTCGCGGCTGAGCCGCACATACCAGTTCGAGAGCACATCGACAAACGCGGAGATCGCGCGCGCGGTCTCGGTGATCTTGTATTGCAGCATCCCCTCGTCCACGAATTTGATGAGCGAGTGGAGCTTGGAGAGCGCCCATTTGTCCATCAGCGTGAAATCCTCGGGCTTCGCCTTCTGCTCGGCGGGTCGGTAGCCGTCGATGGACGCGTAGAGCGCGAAGAACGCGTAGGTGTTCCAGAGCGTGCCCTGGAACCGGCGCTGCATCTCGCCGACCAACTCGGGCGAGAACCGCTTGGGCAGCCACGGCGCGGCGCTCGCGTAGAAATACCAGCGCACCGCGTCCGCGCCTTGCTTGTCGAGCACCTCCCCGGGATCGACGACGTTGCCGATGTGTTTGGACATCTTGTGCCCCTCGGCGTCCTGCACATGCCCCATCACGATGCAGTTCTCAAACGGCGCGCGCCCGAACAGGAGCGTGCCGATCGCGATTAAGGTGTAGAACCAGCCGCGCGTCTGGTCGATCGCCTCGGAGATGAAGTTCGCGGGGAAATATTTGTGGAATAACTCCTCGTTCTCGAAGGGGTAGTGCAGCTGCGCGAACGGCATCGAGCCCGAATCGTACCAGCAGTCGATCACCTCGGGCGTGCGGTGCATCTCGCCGCCGCATTTTGCGCAGGTGATGGTCACCCGGTCGATGTAGGGGCGGTGCAGTTCGATGTCCTCGGGCACGTCGTTGCCCAACGCGCGCAACTCGGCGATCGAGCCGATGGTGTGCTGGTGCCCGCATTCGCAGACCCAGATCGGCAGCGGCGTGCCCCAATAGCGCTCGCGGGATAGCCCCCAGTCGAGCACATTGTCGAGGAAATTGCCCATGCGCCCGTCGCGGATGTTCTCGGGCATCCAGTTGATGGCGCGGTTCGACGCGAGCAGCTCCTCGCGCAGCGCGGTCATGCGGATGAACCAGGTCGCGCGCGCGTAGTAGATCAGCGGCGTGTCGCAGCGCCAGCAGAAGGGGTAGTCGTGCGTGATCTCCGGCGCGCGCACGAGCAGCCCGCTTGTTTTGAGGTCGTTTAGGATCAGAGGATCGGCGTCTTTTACGAACACGCCGCGCCAGGGCGTCTCGGCGGTCATCTCGCCCTTCGCGTCCACGAGCTGGAGGAAGGGGAGGTCGTACTTGCGGGCGACGCGCGCGTCGTCCTCGCCGAAGGCGGGGGCTTGGTGCACGATGCCCGTGCCGTCGGACATGGTGACGTACTCGTCGCACACCACAAACCACGCTTTTTTGTCCACCAGCGATTTGGCGAAGTCAAACAGCGGCTCGTACTCGAGCCCCTCGAGCGCCGCGCCCTTCATCTCGACCATGTCGGTGATGGGCTGCTCGCCGAAGATGTCCGGGATCAAAGCCTTTGCCATGATCGCCGTCTGCCCGCCGGCGGTGAAGCGCGCGTAGTCCTCGTTGGGGTTTACGCAGAGGGCGACGTTGGACGGCAGCGTCCACGGCGTGGTCGTCCAGGCGTAAAGGAAGGTGTTTTCCTCGTTTTTCACGCGGAAGCGCACCACCGCTGATTTCTCGGTGACGCATTGGTAGCCCTGCGAAACCTCGTGGCTCGAAAGCGCCGTGCCGCAGCGCGGACAGTAGGGGACGACCTTGTGCCCCTTGTAGATGAGCCCCTTGTCCGAAATCTTTTTCAGCGACCACCAGACCGACTCGATGTAGTCGTTCTCGTAGGTGATATAGGGATCGTCCATGTCCGCCCAGAAGCCCACGCGCTCGCTCATTTCCTCCCAGTCGCGCTTGTACTTCCAGACCGACTGCTTGCACGCCTTCACAAACGGTTCGATGCCGTATGCCTCGATCTGATCCTTGCCGTCCAAGCCCAACTGCTTTTCGACCTCGAGCTCGACGGGCAGCCCGTGGGTGTCCCAGCCGGCTTTGCGCGGCACATACTTGCCCTTCATGGCGTGGAAGCGCGGGATCACGTCCTTGATCGCCCGCGTTTCGATGTGCCCGATGTGCGGCTTCCCGTTCGCCGTGGGCGGCCCTTCGTAGAACATGAATAGCTCGCCGCCCTTGCGCAGATCGATCGATTTTTGAAAGATGTTCTTCTCACGCCAGAAACGCACGACCTCCTCTTCGCGCTTCGCGAAGTTTAGATCGGTCGAAACCTTCTCAAACATAATGCCCTCTCCTTCGCCGTTTGCCATGAAATCCGCGCGGGCGACGACGCCCATCGCGCGTGGGAACAAAAAAATACCGCCCCCGAATCGGGACGGATGAAATCCGCGGTACCACCCGCATTGGTCTTGAAAAGACCCGCTCGTGCCATGCCGCCGGAGACCCTCGCGTTAAAAGTGGTCGCCGCTGACATGTCGGCGCTGTAACGGGCGCGCCCGGCTGCGCTTAGTTGCACGAGGTGCGTTCGGCGCGCGGCTCAGGGGTGATTTCCGTGCCATGGCTCTCCCGCCGGACTCGCACCGTCCCCGGCTCGCTTTGGGCGCACATGGCGGGCTGTCCCCGTCGCAGCTTTCCTATACTACTATTATAGGCAAAACCGCTTTGAAGTAAAGCGACGGGATGTTAAATGTAGCGTGTCGATAAAATCGACACGCTGTCCGAGAAATGCAAGGGTGCATTTCTCGGAGTTCGGAATTTTCCCGCACACCTTCGGTGCACAGGAAAATTCCGCAAGGAAGCGTTCAGAATGAACGCTCCTCGGCGACGTACACGCCGCCGCCTGCGGAATAAAAAATGAAGGGGCTTCACAGCCCCTTCATGCATCCCCATAGGAGGAAACGAGGTTTGTCCATATCTCCCCGTCCCCCGCCGCGTAGCGGCGGTTATCGGGATTCCAAAGGGACAATGTCCCTTGAAGGTTGGTTTGCCAAAGGCAAACCAAGTCGCGGAGATGAATTTAGTCAATTCATCTCACGCGACCGCGCTGATCGAATTGAAAATTCGGTCAGCGCGCCGCTGGGGGCGCGGGGACAGGGCCCCCGCCCGTTCCTCCCCGCCTAGCGAATCTACTCGAGCGCGAGCTCGCCTTCCGCCGCCTCGATCTTCTTTTCGATGTCGGCGGACACCACGCGGTGATCGCGCACATCGGTGACCATGATGATCAGCCCGTCGATCTCGAGTTCAAACTTCGTGCCATCCTCGGGGATGGAATCAAGGCGCGAATAGATGAGCCCGCCGAGCGTCTCGTACTCGTCCTCGGGGAACGCAACGCCGGTCGCGAGCGTGATATCATCAAGCGACGCGCTGCCCGCGGCGCGCCAGCGCCCCTCGGAGAGCTTTTCGATGTCGAGCTCGTCGCTCTCCAGATCACCGACCAGTTCCTCGACCAAATCGTTGATCGTCACAACGCCCTCCATGCCGCCGAACTCGTCGAGCACGATGGCAAACGCCTTGCTCTCGCGCTTCATGTTGCGAAACAGCACGTCCGCGCGCACGCTCGCGGGCACGAAGTACGCCTCTTTGACGATCGACATCACGCTCTCGCGCGAGAAATCGGTCAGCCGGAAATAATCGCGCGTGTCGAGAATGCCGATGATGTCGTCGGGCGTCTCGCCGCAGACGGGAAATAGCGTGTGCCGCCGCTCGCGGATCAGCGCGTCCCACTCCTCGGGGGTGTCGTCCATGTAGAGTATGGCGACCTCGGTGCGGTGGGTGGCGATCTCCTCGGCGGTCATGTCGTCGAACTCGAACACGTTTTGGATGAAGGTTTTCTCGTCGTGGTCGATCGTGCCCTTGAGGTTGCCCATGTCCACCATCATGCGGATCTCCTCCTCGGTGACATGCGCCTCCTCGTCGTCGGGATCGACGCCGAGCAGCCGCAGGATGCCGTTGGTGGACGCGGTGAGCAGGTAAACGAGCGGGCGAAAGAGCCCGGCGATCGCGGTGATCAGCCCCGACATGGCGAGCGCCAGTTTCTCGGAATTGCGCATCGCAAGGCGCTTGGGCACAAGCTCGCCGAAGACGAGCGTGACGTAGGAGACGATGAAGGTGACGATCACCAAAGACGCCGCGTGGATCACGCTCGCGTTCAGCCCGAGATTGAGCGCGGTCGCCCATGCGGTGATGCGCTGCGCAAAGTTCTCCGCCGCAAGCGACGCCCCGAAGAACCCGGAGAGCGTGATCGCAACCTGGATCGTCGCGAGGAAACGCGCGGGCTGGTCGGTCAGCTTTTTTAGGCGCACGGCGCGCACGTCGTTTGTCGAAGCGAGCTTTTCAAGCCGCGCGTCGTTGATCGAGATCACCGCGATCTCCGCGCACGCAAAAATCGCGTTGAGCAGTATGAGAAAAAGCTGAAGCAGTAGTTGCAGTCCTATGTGACCGTCCATTTCATTCCTCCACATCAAAATAAGGCAAAGCCCGCCCGGTATGCCGGGGTGCGAACTTTGCCCGAACTATGTATTTATGGCTGCCTGACAGAGGCACGTCGGCCGAACTGTCGCCGTCTTCGGTCATACCGATTTCCTTTCCCTTGATTCAATATGCGTAGAGTATAGCACGCGCAAAGTAGCGTGTCAATATATAAAAATGAGCAATTGAAATTCGCCGCCTGTCGTGTTACGATACAGGTGCGGCGCGGATCGATGATAGATATGCCGCGCGGATGGGAATTTTTACTTATGCTTCAAAATTTAACAAAAATCAGGCTCTGGACGGCGGCGCGCGCGGTGCTCGCGGCGATGGCGTTGACCGCGGATTTGGGAGAGAAGGGGATCCGCGAGATCTTGGGGATGGACGGCTTGACCGGGCTGCTTGTCGCCGCGGGGCTGTACGCGATCATACGCTACGCCGAAGGCGAAAGGCGCGGGCGCGCGCATGGGGCGGGCGTTTTGACGGCGGCGCTGTTTGCCGGGATGGTGCTGATCGGCAAGTCCTTCTCGGTGGACAACTTTTATACCGGGGAGCTGGGCGCGCAGCTCAGGCAGGTGATCTACGGCTATCTGACCGATATCCAGCCGTTTTCGGGTGCGAGCAGCTTCGCGCCGATGCTCGGCTCGCCTTCGCGAATTTTGAGTGCGCTTGTGATCTTCGCGGGCTGCTTCTTCTTGTTTCTTCCGCTGATCGAGCTTGCGTATGCGCGGCTCGCAGCGCGCGCGCCTGCGCCCGCTACGCGCGGCAGGGGGATGGCGAAGACCATGGGCATACTCATTTTGCTCTGGCTTCCGTACATGATCGCGAACTACCCGGGCGCGCTGACGGGCGATTTGCCGGATCAGATCGGTCAGTTCTTCGGGCATGAGACGTACACCTCGAATTTGACCGCGCCGATCCGCGCGGATGTGACCCTGAACCAGATGAACCCGGTTTTACATACCGCGCTCGTCGGCGGGCTGATCGCGCTGTTTCGCACGGGGGAGAACATCTCGGGCGGCATTTTTGCGCATTGCCTGATTCAGACGCTCGCGGTTTCGTATGTGTTGGCGCGCTCGCTGCGGGCGATGGAGAGGATGGGTCTGCCGCGCGGATTTTTGCGCTTCGCGCTCGCGTTTTACGCGCTCAACCCGCTGATTCCGCTGTACGCGTTTTCGACGGGCAAGGACGTGCCGTTTGCGATGCTGCTGGTGTTCATCACCACGCTTTTGATGGAGGGGTATCTCGCGCCGGAGGAGAAGCTCTCCTCGCCCGCGTACCACGCGCAGCTGGCGGTGGCGACGGTATTGTTGATCCTGTTTCGCTCGAACGCGGCGTATCTGGCGATGGTCGGCGTGCCTGCGGCGTATTTCGCCGTCGGCAAGGGGCAGCGCGCCCGGCTGCGCGCGGGGCTCGTTGTATCGCTTGGGCTGCCGATTCTCCTGTGCTATGTCATCACGGGCGCAATCTACCCCGCGCTCGGCATCCGCGCCAACATCCCGCGCGAGAACCGTTCGCTCATGTACCAGCAGACGGCGCGCTACGCGCTGACCTACCCCGACGAGGTGACGGACGCCGAGCGCGATGCGATCGCCGCGGTGCTCCCGTTCGACGAATTCTCCTACCGCTATTTCCCGGGGCAGGCGGATCCCGTGAAGCTTTTGTACAACATGCAAGCCACGCGGGCGCAGGACGACGCTTACGCGCGCGTGTGGCGCGCGCAGCTCATCAAACACCCCGTCAGCTACCTCGAGGCGGCGATCAACATGGGCTACGCCTACTACTACCCCGAGATGCAGTTGAGCGACTACTGGATGCGCATATTCACCGGCGCGAGCGAGCGGTACGAGTACGGCGGCGAGGTGTTTGAGGTGGTGCAGCCGCGGTTGGCGGCGCAATTGACCGCGCTTGTGCGAAAGGCGGTGCTCTCGATCGCGGTCGTGCCGGGGATCGGCGCGATCTTTACCATCGCGATGTACACCTGGGCGCTGATCGCTGCGGGCATGCTGTGTGTGCGGGCGCGCGCGCGGGCGGGGCTGCTCCTGCTTCCGTATGCCGCGCTGATGCTGGGGCTTGGGCTGACGGCGATCAACGGATCGGTGCGCTACGCGCTCGGGCTGATCTTCGCGCTGCCGCTCATCCTCGCCATCTGCGTGTTCGGGATTTCGGATGCGCGCGCGCGGTTGACAGAAACTTAGAACGATATTATACTATCGAACAGGGGAGGGCGTGCCGTGCCGGTTATCATTTCGCGCCAGGCGCTCCGGCGGCTGCCGCTGTATTTGCAATATCTCAAAAAGCTGCGCGCCATCGGGGGCACGCATGTGACGGCGACCGCCATCGCCGGCGAGATGCAGCTCAACGAGATACAGGTGCGAAAAGACATCGCCAGCGTCTCCAGCCGCCCGGGCAAGCCCATGGTGGGCTTTGAGATCGCGGGGCTGATCGACGACATGAGCGAATTTCTCGCCTACGGGGAGGAGAAACAGGCCGTGCTCGTGGGCGTGGGCGCGCTGGGCAGCGCGCTGCTCGGATACCCCGGTTTTTCGGAGTACGGGATGCGCATTGTGCGCGCGTTTGACAACGACCCGGAAAAGGTGGGGCATGCCGTCCATGGGCGCAGGGTGCATCACATCCGCGAGATGGGGGAAGTGCTCGGCGGCGTGAACGCCATGATCGGCATCATCGCCGTGCCCGCGGGCGCGGCGCAGGACGCGTGCGACCGGCTTGCCGCGTGCGGCATCCGCGCGATCTGGAATTTCGCGTCCGCGCATTTGACGGAGACGGGCGATGTGCTCATCCAAAACGAGGGGCTTGCCTCGTCGCTGGCGGTGATTGTACGAAGATTGATGGAAGCGGAGGGCGCAGTATGAACATACAGCACCTGAGATATGCCGTGGAGGTCGAGCGCACCGGCTCGATCACCGAGGCGGCGGAGAACCTCTATATCACCCAGCCCAGCCTCAGCAAGGCGATCCGGGAGTTTGAGTCGAATTGCAAGGTCACCATTTTCGAGCGCACGCCGCGCGGGGTGATCCCCACCGCGAAGGGGCGCGCGCTTTTGGACCATGCACGCGCGATCTTAAAGCAGGTGTCGGAGATCGAGGCGATCGCCGACGACGGCGACCCGGACCGGCAGGTGTTCAGCATCTCGATCCCGCGCGGCAGCTACATCGCCGAGGGCGTGGCGCGCTTCGCCGCGACGCTGGATTTTCAAAAGCCGCTCAACATGAAGATACGGGAGACGAACTCCGTGCAGACGATCGATCTGATCGCCGAGGGGCGCTTCAACATGGGCATCATCCGCTATCCGCTGGCGGAGGAGACGTATTTTTTTGACTATGTGAAAAAAAAGGGCATCAAAACCGAGCCGATCTGGGAGTTTGAATATGTGGTGCTCGCCGCGAGCCAGAGCCCGCTTGCGTATGTGAAAAGCGTGGGAGAGGGCGATCTGTCGGAGCTGACGGAGATTTTTCAGGGGGATGTGCGAACGCCGTACCTCGCCTCGCCCGCGCCGGAGCGCGAGCGCCCGCGCGCGAAGCAGGCGATCTATGTCTACGAGCGATCGACGCAGTTTGAGCTGCTCGCCAATCTGCCGGGGACGTACATGTGGGTTTCGCCCGTGCCGCCCGAGCCGCTGCTCCGCTACTCGCTGATGCAGCGGCGCTGCGACGGCGTGATGCCGCGGCACAGGGACGCGCTGGTCTGCCATGAGGATTACCGGTTGACCGACCTCGACCGCCGGTTCATCGACAAATTGTTTGAGGCAAAGAACAAGGTTGCGTTTACAAGCATAAATTAGCCATACCTAACACGCGCCCGCGCAGCGGTACGGGCGCGTTTTTTATGAAATTCTGCCAAAAACGCGCGCGAAAACGCAGAATATCCATCCGAAACGTAAATATTATATGAATCGGCATGCGCAAACCGGAATGTCGATATGCCCAATTGTGACCCGCAGACGGCGAAATCCCCCCGAAATGCGCCGTTGTTAACATACACAGCGATTTGTGCTTACAAACATCGATAAAAGTTTATCGAATGGGGCATGAAGGCATGTGAAATAGGCATTACCCAAACCGTCGAAAGTTCGATATAATATTATCGAACGGAGGGAGGAGCCCGAAGATGTCAACCACACCCATTTCCACGCAGACGCTCAGGCGCCTGCCCATCTACCTCGGTCATCTGCGGGACTGGACGCACGCGCATGTATCCGCGACAGCGATCGCCGCGGCGCTCAACCTGAGCGAAATCCAGGTGCGCAAGGACTTGGCGTCGATCTCAAGCGGCGGCAAGCCCGGCGTCGGCTACGAGACGCGCCGGCTGATCTTAGACATCGAGCACTATCTGGGCTACGACAGCGTGGTGCAGGCGGTGCTGGTGGGCGCGGGCAACCTCGGCAAGGCGCTCTTAGGCTACGAGGGGTTTTCCAAATGCGGGCTTGAGATCATCGCCGCGTTTGATTTAGACCCCGCCGTCTACGGAAAGACCATCTGCGACAAGATCGTATACCCCATGGCGGCGCTCGGGGAGATTTGC
>JBMNUA010000026.1:0-17149 GCA_050945995.1 Christensenellales bacterium | reverse complement strand
AGGCGACCTTCGCCGCGATCACCGACCCCGAGCAATCGTGGATGGACTATACAAACCCCGATCTGCGCGGCGACAAGAGCGATTATGCCACGCCCAAGCCCGCGCCGACGCCCGAGGGCGGCTTTGATACCTCCAAGACCATCAACGCGAAATCCAGCGAGGCGGAGATCAAAAAGCTGCAGACGCTGCTTTCCAACCTCGGCTGGCTCTCCAAGGACGATGTGTCCGGAAAATACGACGACCGTACCAAGCAGGCGGTCGCGGATTTTCAGAAATACATGAACGAGACCTACGCCATCAACCCGAAGCTCTCCGTGGACGGCATCGCCGGCGCGAAGACGCTCTCGTGGCTGATCCGCGTCGATCTTTCGGTCAAGCCCACGCCCACGCCCGCGCCGATCACGCCCTCGCCCACGAACGCAAACCGCGTGGTCGATGAGAACGCGACGCCCGAGGCGATCCGGTATGTGCAAAATCAGCTGATTTCGCTGAACGTGCTGCCCGAAAACGGCGCGACCGGCGTCTACGACAAGGCGACGCGCGAGGCGGTGCTCAAGTTCCAGAAGCGGGTCAACGATTTGCAGGGCTACGACGCGCTCGACGAATCGGGAACCGCGGACGCGGCGACGCTCGCCTACCTCGACTACTACGTCGAATGGTGGGACAAGAACAAGCCCTCGCCCGCCCCCTCGACCGCGCCCACGCCCACGCCTGCGGCGACGGAAACGGCGGATGGGATCGACGAGAATTCCGCGAAGGAATCCATCCGCTTTGTGCAGGAGATGCTGATTGACCTCGGCTACCTCGAAGGCACGGCGGACGGCAACTACGGCGACAAGACGTATGCGGCGGTCAAGAGCTTCCAGACCTTCATCAACGCCCAGCACGGCGACGTGGTGCGCGTGACCGGCAAGGCGGACGAGCTGACGCTTCAATACTTGGAATACTATCAGGCGAACCTGCCCACGCCCACCACCGGCGCGACCCAGCCGCCGGCGGCGAGCGCGCCCGAGATCACCGTCACCGGCGCGGCGGCGCATGAAAACGGCGTGTACTATGTCGGAAACGACGGCGTGAGCATCGCGTGGCGCGCCGAGGGCGCGGGTTCGTACAACATCTACCTCTACGACGCGGGCGGCAACGCGGTGCGCGGCTTCGATAATACGCAGTACACCGCGCTCAACTTCCCGCAGAGCTACCTGGCTTCGGATGGCATCTATGCGCTGCAGGTCGTGGCGATCCCCGAGGGCGGAAAGCCTGAGGACGGCGCGTATGCGAGTGTGAGCCTTGCGCTGCACGGCGCGGCGACGCCCACGCCCGCTGCCGGTGTGACCGCACCCGAGATTCGGGTGTCCGGCGAGGCGGCGCGCGAGAACGGCGTATACTATATCGAGGATTCGGTGGACATCAGCTGGAGCGCGGAGCACGCGGCGGCGTACAGTCTGTATCTGCACGACGCGGGCGGCAATGAAATCCACTCTGCGAAGAACGTCGATCTGACCGCGACGCAGCTGACCACGAAGCTCGTGAGCGGGGACGGCAACTATACCTTCACCGTGATCGCGATTCCCGAGGGCGGGAGCGAGGCGGACGGCAAGCGTTCACAGATCGCCGTGGCGCGCTATCAAGCGCCCGTCGCCGAGGTGACCGCGCCCGAGATTCGGGTGTCCGGCGAGGCGGCGCGCGAGAACGGCGTGTACTACATCGAGGATTCGATGGACATCAGCTGGAGCGCGGAGAACGCGGCTGCATACAGCCTGTATCTGCACGACGCGGGCGGCAATGAAATCCACTCCGCGAAGAACGTCGATCTGACCGCGACGCAGCTGACCACGAAGCTCGTGAGCGGGGACGGCAACTACACCTTCACCGTGATCGCGATCCCGGAGGGCGGGAGCGAGGCGGACGGCAAGCATTCACAGATCGCCGTGGCGCGCTATCAAGCGCCCGTCGCCGAGGTGACCGCGCCCGAGATTCGGGTGTCCGGCGAGGCGGCGCGCGAAAATGGCGTGTACTACATCGAGGATTCAATCGACATCGGTTGGAGCGCGGAGCACGCGGCGGCGTACAGCGTATACCTGCACGACGCGGGCGGCAATGAAATCCATTCCGCGAAGAACGTCGATCTGACCGCGACGAAGCTGACGACGAGTCTTGTCAGCGGAGACGGCAACTACACCTTCACCGTGATCGCGATCCCGGAAGGGGGGAGCGAGGCGGACGGCAAGCGTTCGCAGATCGCCGTGGCGCGCTATCAAGCGCCCGTGGCGGAGGTGACCGCGCCCGAAATTCGGGTGTCCGGTGAGGCGGCGCGCGAAAACGGCGTGTACTACATCGAGGATTCGATGGACATTAGTTGGAGCGCGGAGAACGCGGCGGCGTACAGCTTGTATCTGCACGACGCGGGGGGAAGCGAAATCCATTCCGCGAAGAACGTCGATCTGACCGCGACGCAGCTGACGACGAGCCTTGTCAGCGGGGACGGCAACTACACCTTCACCGTGATCGCAATCCCGGAGGGCGGGAGCGAGGCGGACGGCAAGCATTCACAGATCATCGTGGCGCGCTACCGCGCGCCCATTGCAGAAGTGGGCGCGCCAGAGATCACCATCAGCGGGCACACCGACTACGCCAACGAGACCTATCTGGTGGGCGCGGGCGGCATCAGCATCGCTTGGTCGGCGCAGAACGCGGCTGCCTACAGCCTGTATCTGCGCGATTCGGACAACAACACGGTGCTTGAGTATCGCAACGTCGAAAACACGAGCGCGTCGCTCGGCGCGGATAAGCTCATACCCGGCATCGTCTACACGGTGACCGTGGTCGCGATCCCCGCGGGCGGGGACGAGGGGGACGGCAAGCGCGCGGATGCGATGGTGGCGCTGGCGCAGCAGGGCGAGACGCCCGCGCCCGGCTACATCGACGCAAATTCCAACCCCGAGATGATCCAGCGGATGCAGCAGCTATTGTACGATCTGGGCTGGCTTGCGAGCGCGACGCCGGGGACATTGGACGCGCCGACCTTGCAGGCGGTGTATGATTTCCAATCGTATGTGCTTGCGGAGGGCATCAACCCCGAAATCTCGCTCATCGACACGAGCGCGGAGAACCCGACCATCGACGGCGCGACGCTCATGACGCTCGCCGACAAGGAGTATCCGGTTCACAAACCGCAATAGACAATCATCCATGCCGCAGATCATCCGATCTGCGGCATTATCATTCCCCTGGTAATATGTACACCTTCGCGTCTTGCCCGGCATGATCGAAATCCGAGGCGAACGCCGAGCCCTTGGCATCGGCATACGCGTCGTAGCCGTCGGGCAGCGCCATCGAAAAGCGCGCTTCCCGCGCGATGACATAGGTTTTGACATTGCCGTCGTGGAACACGACGGTAATTTCGCGCGTCTCCTTTGGCTGCATCAACTCCCCGACAAACGCGGGCGGTTCGATGGGCGTATCCGAATACGAGAGGAACGCGCGCGCGAGCAGCGTCTCCTTCGAGCCGGAGAGCGCGGTGATGGCGTAGCCGAGCACGGCGTGGGTTTCGGGGTCCAGGGTATAGGCGATGCTCAGCGCGTCGCTGTCGCCCGCGCCGAGGGATTGGAAGAACGCGTCGTTGTCCTCGGTGCGCTGCACATAGACATGCGCGATCGTGCGCCCGTCGGCGGCTTTTACGCGCACGATCTCGGACGCTGAATCGTAGACGAACAGATAGTCCTCGTACATCGCGATGTAGCGGTCATACTGATCGCCGTAAAACGCGAGCACGGTAAACGACTGATCCGCCGGATCGTAGAGGTACACGAGCTCATCTGCGAGAAATTCGGTGTAGCCGCCCGAATCCTCGAACGCCGCGGTGCGCGCGCCATCCGCGAACGACATCGCCTGATAGGTGGAGTACACCTCCGCGCCGGAGGAATCGTAGTAGATGGTGTTGAGCGAGAAGGACGTGTGGCGGCTGAAGATGCCGTCGAGCGAGTTGGCCGAGAGGATCTCGGCGAGCGGCAGCTCCTCGGCTTCGGCGAGCGCGCCGAGGGGCGCGAGGGCGAGGGCGAGAAGCGCAAGCAGCAATCGCCGCGCGGTTCGCATGGTGCAGACCTCCTTTTTGGTGCAAATGGATTGCTCCGCTTGTCAAATCGGGCGCGACGGTTTACAATAGGGGTATGAGGATTGCAGGCATCATCTCCGAGTACAATCCCTTTCACAACGGGCATGCGCGCCACATTGCGCTGACGCGCGCGGCGGGGTATACGCACATCGTCTGTGCGATGAACGGGCATATCTCCCAGCGGGGCGAGTTGACGCCCGCGTCGAAGTGGACGCGCGCGCGCGCCGCGCTGCTCTGCGGCGCGGATGTCGTGATCGAGCTGCCCGCGCTGTTTGGCTGCCGCACGGCGGATCGGTTCGCGGACGCGGGGGTTCGGCTTCTGCACGCGCTGGGCGTGGACGCGATTTCGTTCGGCAGCGAATCGGGCGATTTGCGCGCGCTGACGGAAATCGCGAAGGCGCGCGCGGGCGAGAGCGCGGCGTTGAAAGAGCAGATCGCCGCGGGATTGTCCCGTGGGGAGACGCTTGCGCGCGCGCGCGGCGCGGCGGAGGCGGCGCTCGGCATTGCGGACGCGGATGCGCGGCCCAACGACATCCTCGCGGCGGAGTACATCCGCGCGCTCATGCGCATCGATGGCGCGCCCGAGGCGTTCACGGTGCGCCGGTCGAGCGATTACCACGGCGCGGAGGTGGGCGAGGTCTGCTCCGCGTCGGCGATCCGCGCGGCGGTTGCGCGCGGGGATGCGGCGGGCGCGCGGATCGGCGTGCCGGTAATCGCCGCGTTCCAAATCGGCGAGATGGGCGGGTTTTGCGAACCGGACGCGCTGTTTCTGCATGCCTTGCGCGTGCGCGGGGCGGCGGGGATCGCGCTGCTTCCGGACATCTCCGAGGGCATCGAAAACCGCGCGGCGCGGGCGGCGCGCGAGGCGGGCGGGCGCGCGGACTTCATCGCACGCGTGAAGTGCAAGCGCTATACCCACGCGCGGATTTCGCGCATCGCCGCGCATGCGCTGATCGATCTCTCCCGCGAACTTGCGCAGGCGTACCCCGAGCCGCGCTATATTCGGGTGATCGGGATGCGCGCGGACGCGGCGGCGTTGATGCGCGCGCTCGCTTCGCGGGCGCGGCTGCCGATCCTGCGCGCGGGCGCGCTGACGGATGATCCCTGTTTCGCGCTCGAGTGCCGGGCGACCGACGCATGGGCACTCTCGCGCTTGCCGCCGACCGAGCGGCGGGCGGGGCAGGAGTTTACGCGCGGATTCGTGCGCGTGACATAGAGATTCTACGAACCTGCATCAAGAGGGTGCGCGCGCCATAGCGATTCAACGAACCCGCGTTAAGAGGGTGCGAGCGCCATAACGCGCCGATTTCGGGCATACACGCATCAAGGGAGTGTGCGCGCCATAACGGTTCAGCGAACTCGCGTCTAGGTGGTGTGCGTACCATAACGCGTCGATTTTTGGCATGCCCGCATCATGAGGGTGCGCGTGCCATAGCGATTCAGCGAACCTGCATCAAGAGTGCGCGCGCCGGCGGCGGACAATCCAATCCCGGAGGGTTTGCAGGCGCGAAACGGCGGGCAAGCATCCGCACGATTTCCGCGCAATATACCCCATTATATATGCACGGCAGTGCGAAAATAAACCGCGCGCGGCGCGGCTTGTGAGGTAGCATATGAAGGTTGATTTGAGGCTGGTTTCCCCGCTCGAAAAGGTGTTTCTGGACGAGCCGCCGCGGGGCGGGTACTTGCGCGCGAGCGCGCTGCGCGGCGAGACGGCGTCGTTTCAGGCGGCATGGATCGCGCAGGTGGGAAATTTCCGCGGGTATGTCGAACTTCGGGTGCACGCGGACGTGCCCGTGCGGCTGCGCCGGGTGCGCGCGGTGCCCGTGGCCTTCCCGGCGATCCCGGACGCGGACGGCGATTATCTGCGCAAAACGCCGGGGCTATACCCCGATCTGCTCGAGGACACGGACGGGCGGCGGCTGCGGGTCTACGCGTTTCGGTGGGAGAGCTGCTGGATCGACATCGAGGGCGCGCCGGCGGGCGATCATGAGATCGCCGTTGCGCTCTGCGACGAGGCGGGCATAGAGCTTGCGCGCGAGGTGTTCCATCTACATATCATCGCGGCGGATTTGCCCGCGCAGACGCTGATTCACACGAAATGGTTTCATTGCGACGGGATTTGCGAATACTACGGGCTCGAGATGTGGTCGGAGGAGTTCTGGCGGGTGTGCGAGGCGTTCATACGGCTGATGCCCAAGCGCGGCATCAACATGCTGCTCACGCCCATCCACACGCCGCCGCTCGACACGCGCGTGGGCGGCGAGCGCATGACCTGCCAGCTCGTGGATGTATACGCAGGCAACGCCGGGTACAGCTTCGGGTTTGAAAAATTGCACCGTTGGGTCGAGATGGCGCAGCGCTGCGGCATCGAATATTTCGAGATGGCGCATCTATTCACGCAATGGGGCGCGAAGTTTGCGCCGAAGATCGTCGCGGACGTATGCGGCGAAACCAAGCGCATCTTCGGCTGGGATACCGAGGCGACCGGCACGCTCTACCGCGATTTCCTGCGCGCGTACCTGCCCGCGCTCACCGCCGAGCTCAAGCGCATGGGCATCGCCGAGCGCGTATACTTCCATATCTCCGACGAGCCGAGCGCAGAGATGATCGACGATTACCGCGCGGCGCGCGATCTCGCCATGCCGTACCTCGAGGGCTTCCCCGTGATGGACGCGCTCTCCAGCTTCGAGTTCTACAAGACCGGTGCGGTCGCCAAGCCGATCCCCGCGAACAACCACATCGCGCCCTTTCTCGAGGCGGGCGTCGAGGGGCTTTGGACGTACTACTGCGTGGGGCAGTACAAGGACGTGAGCAACATGTTCATGGCGATGCCCTCCTACCGCAACCGCATCCTCGCGCAGCAGCTATACAAGTTCGGCATCGAGGGGTTCCTTCAGTGGGGCTACAACTTCTATCACGCGCAGTTCGCTGATTATCCCATCGATCCGTTCCTCATCACCGACGGCGATGGGTTCGCGCCCGCGGGCGATGCCTTCCAGGTGTACCCCGGCGCGGGCGGCGTGCCGCTCGAGTCGATCCGCATGATGGTCACCGCGCAGGCGATGGAGGATCTGCGCGCGTTCCAATTGCTCGAACAGCTGCGCGGGCGCGCGTTCGTGATGGCGATCCTCGAGGACGGCGTTGCGCCGATCACCTTCGAGCAGTACCCGCGCAGCGCGGATTACATCCACCGCACGCGCGAGTGCGTGAACCGCGAGATCGAGCGCGCGCTTTGACGGGGAGGACGGGGGAACGGCGGGGACGCTGTCCCCGCACCCCTGCTCAAGGGCTTGCGCCCTTAAGAATCCCATGCGCTGCCGCTGTCGCGGCAGCAGGTGGAGACAACAAAAAGCTGTGGATCATTATGCATCCACAGCTTATATTATTCCCGCTCCCCGCCGCGTAGCGGCGGTTATAGGGATCCCAAAGGGACAATGTCCCTTGAAGGTTGGTTTGCCAAAGGCAAACCAAGTCGCGGAGATGAATTTTGTCAATTCATCTCACGCGACCGCGCCGATCGAATTGAAAATTCGGTCAGCGCGCCGCTGGGAGCGCGAGGGCAGCGCCCTCGCCGTTCCTCCCCTCGCCTACCCGTCGAGCGCGCCGATCCGCCGGAAGCGCTCGTATCGCTGCGCGGGGTCGGCGTTCATGAGCGCATCGACGATCATGGACTTGAGCGATTGGTAGAACGCGGGCTCGCCGAGCCCGTCCTCGGGCACAATTTTCTCGATCACGCCGAGCGCGAGCGCGTCCTGCGCGGTGAGCTTGAGGGAGTTCGCGGCATCGGCGGCGCGCGCGGCGTCCTTCCAGAGGATGCTCGCGCAGCCCTCGGGCGAGATGACGGAGTAGACGGCGTTCTCGAGCATCCACACGCAATCGGCGACGGCGAGCGCGAGCGCGCCGCCCGAGCCGCCCTCGCCGATGAGGATCGAGAGGATCGGCACGCGCAGCCCCATCATCTCAGAGAGGTTCTCGGCGATCGCCTGCCCCTGCCCGCGCTCCTCCGCGCCCACGCCGCAGTACGCGCCGGAGGTGTCGATCAGGCAGACGATGGGCATACGGAACTTGTCCGCCTGCTTCATCAGCCGCAGCGCCTTGCGGTAGCCCTCGGGGTTCGGCGCGCCGAAGTTGCGGCGCATCCGCTCGCGGGAGGACGAGCCCTTCTCGATGCCGATCACGGTGACGGGTTTCCCCTCGATGCGCGCGACGCCGCCAACGATCGCAGGATCATCGGCAAAGCGCCGGTCGCCGTGCAGCTCGAAGAAGCCCTCGAAGATCGCGCCGATATAATCAACGGCGGTGGGTCGCCCGTTCGCGCGCGCGATTTTGACGCGCTCGTATGCCTTCATTTCCATTGCTCGCCCTCCGAATGGATGCCGATCAGCCGCGCGATCACCTCGCGCTGCTCGCCGCGCGGGACGATCGCGTCGCAAAACCCGTGCTCGATCAGAAACTCCGCCTTCTGAAACCCCGCGGGCAGCTTCTTGCGGGAGGTTTGCTCGATGACGCGCGCGCCGGCAAAGCCCACGGTCGCGCCGGGCTCGGCGAGGATCACGTCGCCCTGCATCGCAAAGCTCGCGGTCACGCCGCCGGTGGTCGGGTCGGTGAGCACGGCAAGGTAGAAAAGCCCTGCGTCGGAATGGCGGCGCACCGCGCCGGAGGTCTTCGCCATTTGCATCAGCGAAATGATGCCCTCCTGCATCCGCGCGCCGCCGGACACCGTAAAGCCCACCACGGGCAGCCGGTTCGCCGTGGCGAGCTCGAATAGCCGCGTGATCTTCTCGCCGACCGCCGCGCCCATCGATCCCATCATGAAATTCGCTTCCATGGAGAAGGTCGCGCAGGGCAAGGAGAGGATCGCGCCCGTGCCGCAGACCACGGCGTCGCGCTCGCCGGACGCGCTGCGCGCGGCGTTGAGCTTGCCGTCGTAGCCGGGGAAGGCGAGCACGTCCTCGCTTGTGAGGTAGGCGTCGGTCTCGGTAAAGCTGTTCTCGTCTAAAATGAACGTGAGCCGCTGGCGCGCGCCCATGCGGAAATGATACCCGCAGTCGCACACATGCAAAAGCTCCCATAGCCGGGTCAGCTCGATCTGTCCGCGGCAGTTCGGGCAGGTCTTGGTCGGCTCGTTCTCGGCGGCGGCGACGGGCTGGGGCGCGGCGTGCCGCCCGCCCTTCTCCAGCTCGTTTTTCGCCTTATTCAAAAATTGAAGCAATGCCATTTATGAAGGTTCCTTTTCAAAGAATTTGAGGTCGTATGCGCCGGATTTGAAGCGCGCGTCGGAGATGATGTCGATCTGCTCCTCGATGTTGTTGGGCACCCCGTCGATCACCAGCTCGCACAGCGCGGCGTGCAGCTTGCGCAGCGCCTCCTCGCGCGTGGGCGCGTACACGATGAGCTTGCCGAGCAGCTGGTCGTAGTGCGGGGACACGGTCAGCCCCGCGACGAGGAAGGTGTCAAAGCGCACGAACGGGCCGCCGGGGATGTGCAGAAAACTGACTTTGCCGGGCATGCGCGCGTTGATGCGGCACTCGATCGCGCAGCCGTTTAGGCGCACATCGCGCTGCATAAAGGAAAGCGGTATGCCCGCGGCGATGCGGATCTGCCATTTGACCAAATCATAGCCGGTGAGCGCTTCGGTCACGGTGTGCTCCACCTGCAGGCGCACGTTCATCTCCATAAAATATAGGCTTCCGTCCGCGCCGCGCAGAAACTCGAGCGTGCCCGCGCCCACATAGTGCACGGACTGTACGGCGTAAATCACCTTTTCCATGATCGCGTCGCGCTCCGCGCGCGTGACGACGGGGGAGGGCGATTCCTCGACGAGCTTCTGGTGCCGCCGTTGGATCGAGCAGTCGCGCTCGCCCAGGCAGACGCAGCCGCCCGCCTCGTCAGCGATGATCTGAAACTCGACGTGCTTGGCGGGGCTGATGAATTTTTCCATGTACACCGCGCCGTCGCCGAACGCGCTTTTGCCCTCGGCGGTCGCGGATCGGTACGCGTTTTCGAGCTCGTCCTCGCCGGTGACGAGGCGTATGCCGCGCCCGCCGCCGCCCGCGCGCGCCTTGAGCATCACCGGATAGCCGATTTCGGCGGCGGCGGCGCGCGCGTCTTCGAGCGTGGGCAGCACATCCGTCCCGGGGATCACGGGCAGCCCCGCATCCTTCATCCGCGCCTTGATGCGCGATTTATCGCCCAGAAGCTCCATGCTCGCGGCGTCCGGACCAATGAACACGATGCCGTTTTGGTCGCACAGCTGCGCGAAACGCGCGTTCTCGGAGAGAAAGCCGTAGCCGGGATGGATCGCCTGCGCGCCGGAGACGAGCGCGGCGGAGAGGATGCGCGCCTCGTCCAAGTAGCTCGACGCCGCGGGCGCGGGACCGATGCAGAAGCTCTCGTCCGCGAGCGCGACGTGCAGCGCCTCCGCGTCCGCCTCGGAATACACCGCGACGGTGGTGATGCCCATCTCCTTGCACGCGCGGATGATGCGCACGGCGATCTCGCCGCGGTTGGCGATGAGAATTTTAGAAAACATGTCGTTACCCCACGATGGCGAACGAGAACGAGGCGCTCAGGCAGATATCGTCGCCCACGCGCAGCGTCCCTTCGCAAAAATAAAACGGCGGCTTCTTCCGCACGAGGCGGCTCTGCGCCCGTATGGTGTCGCCCGGGCGCACGGGGCGGCGAAAGCGCGCCTTTTCGATGCCCGTATAGAGGGGCGTTTTGCCGCCCTCGAGCGCGCCGCCGAAGAGTGTGCAAGCCGACTGCGCGAGGATTTCGAGCAGGATCACGCCCGGTACGACCGGGTTGTCCGGGAAATGCCCGCGCAGGAAAAATTCGTCGCCGCGCACGGTGTAGGTTGCGTGCGCGGTGTCGCCGGAAAGCTCCGCGGTTTCGATCAATAGCATGTCCGCGCGGTGCGGGAGGATGTTCATGATTTCGTCGCGCGTCATGATTCCACCCGTATGCGCATGATCACATGCCCGAAGTCAACCACCTGGTTGTTGCCCGCGCAGACCTCGACGATCGTGCCGGTATGGTCGGATGTAATTTCGTTCATGAGCTTCATCGCCTCGATGATGCACAGCACATCGCCCTTTTGCACCTTGTCGCCCAATTTGACGTAGGGGTCGGCGTTCTCGGCGGGGGAGGTGTAGAACACGCCAACCATGGGCGAGCGCACGTCGATCACGTCGGGATCGATGGTCGCCGGGGCGGGCGCGGGCGCGATCTCGCTCTGCGGGGCGACCTGCGCGGTCGCACCTTGCGGCGCACGCGCGTCCATCTCCAGGCGGACGTTCTTGCCCGCCTCCTGCACTTCCAATGCCGTCAGTCCGAGCTCGCGCATCAGACCCGCGTATTTTCTGATGTTTGTATCATCCATCGGGAAACACCGCCTTTTCCGGGTGATTGTTTCTGCGAAACGCGAGGCACGCGTTGTGCCCGCCGAAGCCAAACGAGTTGGATAGCGCGATGTCGAGCGCGCGCGGCTTCGCTTGAAGCGGTGTGCAGTCCAGATCGCATGCCTCGTCCTGCTCGAAGAGGTTGATCGTCGGTGGCACGATGCCGTTTTGAAGCGCGAGTATCGCGCAGATCGCCTCGACCGCGCCCGCCGCGCCGAGCATATGCCCGGTCATGGATTTGGTGGAGCTGACGGAAGCGTCCTGCGCCGCGCTGCCCAGCGCGGTTTTGATGGCCGCGGTCTCCGCTGCGTCGTTGAGCGGCGTGCCCGTGCCGTGGGCGTTGACATAGACCGCCTCGCCTGATGTGTAGCCAGATTCGCGCAGCGCGTCCTGCATGGCGCGCGCGCCGCCTGCCGCTTCCGGGTGGGGGGCGGTGATGTGGTGCGCGTCGCAGGTCGAGCCGTAGCCGGTGATTTCGGCGAGGATGTGCGCGCCGCGCGCGAGGGCGTGTTCGCGCTCCTCAAGGATCAGGCAGCCCGCGCCCTCGCCGATCACAAAGCCCGCGCGCCGCCGGTCGAAGGGGAGGGACGCGCAATCCGGGTCGCCTGAGGTGGTGAGCGCCTGCATGTTGATAAAGCCCGCGACGCCGACCTCGGTGATCGACGCCTCCGCGCCGCCGGCGATGATCGCGTCGGCGTAGCCGTGGCGGATCGCGCGCAGCGCCTCGCCGATGGCGTTCGCGCCGGACGCGCACGCGGTGACGGCGGGCATGGCGGCGTTCTGGCAGTTGTACTTGATGGCGATGAGCCCCGATGCCATGTTCGAGATCATCATCGGCACGAAATAGGGCGACACGCGCCGCGGCCCTTTCTCGAGGAGCTTTTTATGCTCGATCGAGAGCGTTTCGAGCCCGCCGATGCCGCTGCCGAAGTACACGCCCACGCGCTCAGGCGCGTACTGCCCGATCATGCCGGACGCGTCCACCGCCTCTTGCACGGCGGCGAGCGCGTACTGCGCGTAGCGGTCGGTGCGGTTGCGCTCGCTCTTTTCGAGGTACGCGCCGGAGTCGAACTCCTTGACCTCGGCGGCGAGCGCGGCCTTGTAGCCGGTCGTGTCAAAGCGGGTGATCTTCGCGATGCCGTTTACGCCCGCGCACAGATTCGCCCACATGGTATCTACATTCAAACCCACGGGGGTGATCGCCCCCATGCCCGTTACGACAACCCTTCGATTCATGTTCACATCGCCATCCCGCCGTCGATGCGGATGACCTCTCCCGTTATATAATCGCCCCCGCGCCCGGCGAGGAAGGCGATCAGCTCCGCCACATCCTCGGGCGCGCCCGCGCGACCCATGGGGATGCGGGAGAGGAGATGCTCCGCGCCGGTCAGGGATTTCGTCATATCCGTGTCAATAAAGCCCGGGGCGACGGCGTTGCAGGTGATGCCCCGGGGCGCAAGCTCGCGCGCCGCCGTCTTCGTCAGCCCGATCAGCCCCGCCTTGGAGGCGGCGTAGTTCGCCTGCCCGGCGTTGCCCATGATGCCCGTGACCGAGCTTACGTTGATGATTTTTCCGCTTTTTTGGCGCAGCATGATGGGGCTGATGTGCCGGATCATGTGAAACGCGCCTTTGAGGTTTGTGTCGATCACGCGGTCAAACGCGTCCTCGCGCATGGTCAGTAGCAGCGCGTCGTCCGTGATGCCCGCATTGTTTACGAGGATATCGATTGCGCCGAACTCCGCGCGGATCGCGGCGACGGTCTCTTTGGTCTTGTTAAAATCGGATACGTCCGCGCGGTACGCCCGCGCTTTGGTCTCAATCGCGGCGAGGGTCTCTGCCGCCGCGGTCTCGTTGCCCGCGTAGAGAAGCGCGATCTGCGCGCCCAATTGCGAGAGCTTGATCGCCACCGCGCGACCGATGCCGCGCGAGCCGCCGGTTATGACGGCGACCTTTCCTGTCAGCACAGTTCGTTCACCGCCCTTTCGATGGATTGTGCGTCCTCGACCGCGATCGTGCGCGCGCCCGGCTGGATTTTTGCGATCAATCCGGAGAGCGTTGTGCCCGGTCCGATCTCGACGAAGGTGTCAAAGCCGTTGAATAGCATGTGCTCGACCGCCGATTGCCACCTGACGGGGCGCATGATTTGATTTGCAAGTGTTTCGATAAAGTCGCCCGCGTAGGGCTGACCGGTGAGGTTTGCGTAGATCGCAGCCTTCGGCGCGCCAAACGGCGTGTCCTGGAGCGCGGCTTTGAACGCGCGCGCCGCTTGTTCCATGTAGGGCGTGTGGAATGCGCCGCGCACCTTGAGCGGCACCGCGCGCCCGCCCGCCGCCTTGACCGCGGCGAGGAAGTTCGGCATCGCGCTTTGCTTGCCCGAGACGACGATTTGCCCGGGGCAGTTGTAGTTGACGGCGAAGATTTCGCCGTTTTCGCGGCAGAGCGCTTCGACCGCGGCGTTTGATAGTTTCAGTATCGCAGCCATCGCGCCCGCGACCGTTTCCGCCTCGCGCTGCATGAGCGCGCCGCGCAATGAAACCAGCCGGAAGCCCTCGGCGTGCGTCACCGCGCCGGATGCGGCGAGCGCAGTCAACTCGCCCAGCGAGAAGCCCGCGTATGCCTGCGCGCGCACGCCGCGCGCTTCGAGCGCCGCCGCGAGCGCGGTTTCCACCGCGAACAGGCAGGGCTGGGTGTGCTTCGTCTCAGAAAGCGCGTCCGGCTCACCGGAAAAGCACATCTCAAGCGTGCCGGGGCGCAGCGCCTCGAGCGAATCGAGGTGCGCGCGCACATCGGGAAGCGCGTCGTAGGCGGCTTTGCCCATACCGGGCTTCTGCGCGCCCTGTCCGGGGAACACGAACGCTATTTTCGCCATGCCGCCGCCCCCTCCCATGCGCGCTCGACGCCGCGCATCATGTCCTCGATGATCTCGCGGCAGGTCTCCTCTTTTTTGACCATGGCGGCGATCTGTCCGGCGAGCACGCAGCCCGCGTCGGTATCGCCGTCCACCGCCGCCAGCTTCAACGCCCCCGCGCCGCGCTGGTCGAGCTCCGCGTCGCTCGCGCCGCCGTACTCCGCGCGCAAATAATCGCGCGTGAACGCGTTTTTTAAGCAGCGTACGGGGTGACCGAGCCGCTTTCCGGTGACGACGCTCGAAAGATCGTTCGCCTTGAGCACCTTTTGTTTGTAATTGGAGTGTGCGGGGCATTCGACGGCGGTGAGAAAGCGCGTGCCCATCTGGATGCCGGACGCGCCGAGCAGTATCGCCGCGGCAAAGCCCCTGCCGTCTGCGATGCCGCCGGCGGCGATCACGGGCAGGTGCGTGGCGTCCGCGACCAGGGGAACGAGCGTCATGGTGGTCAATTCGCCCACATGCCCGCCGCCCTCGCCGCCCTCGGCGATGATCGCCGACGCGCCCACGCGCGTCATGAGCTTTGCCATGGCGACGGAGGCGACCACCGGGATCACCGGGATGCCCGATTCGCGAAACGCCGGCATGTACTTTGCGGGGTTGCCCGCGCCGGTGGTGACCACGCGCACCCGCTCCTCGCAGGCGACGCGCGCGACGTCCTCGGCATACGGGCTCATGAGCATGATGTTCACGCCGAAGGGCTTGTCCGTGCGCGCGCGCGCGCGGCGGATCTCGCCGCGCACATACTCCGCCGGCGCGCTGCCCGCGGCGATGAGCCCTAGACCGCCCGCCTCGGAGACCGCCGCGGCGAGCGCGCCGTCAGCGATCCACGCCATGCCGCCCTGCAGGATGGGGTATTCAATGCCCAACAGGGAGGCGACGGGTGAATTATGCATCGTATTTTTCGCTGATGAACGCGACGAGCTCCTGCACGGTCTCGACCTTCTGATCGAGCTCGACCTCTTTGCCGATCTTGTCCTCGAGCTGCATCACGATCTCGACGGTGTCGAGCGAATCGATGCCGAGGTCGGTGAACTTCGTCTCGGGGGTGATCTCGGATGCGTCGCAATCGATGTGCGCGGAGACGAGCTCCGCGATGGTCTCAAACAAATTTTCCATGATGGGTTCCTCCCTATGTTCGTTGATTGCCGAGAAAGAAGATGGCCAATGTGCCGGGGCCTGCGTGCGCGCCGATGACCGGGCTGATGTCGCCCACGACCACCTCGCGCGCGCCGAGCGCGAGTGCGCGCTCCTTGAGTGATTGCGCGTCGCTCAGGCAATCGCCGTGGCTGATGAACACGGTTTGCTCGGCGAGGTTGATCGCCTCGGCGCTTAGCTTGTCCGCAAGCGCGCGGATCGCCGCGCTCCTGCCGCGCACGCGTCCCGCGCCTACCAGCCGCCCCTCGCCGTCCATGCGCATCACGGGCATGATGTGAAGTAGCTCGCCCGCCACCTGCGCCGCACTCGCCGACAGCCGCCCGCCGCGCCGTAAAAAGCGCGGGTCGCTCACCGTGAACCAGTGGCAGACGTTCGGCGCGGTCGCGCGCGTGTAGGCGGCGTTTTCCGCAAGCGACATGCCCGCCGCCTTCGCCTTTGCCGAGAGGTGCACAAGCAGCCCCTCGCCGAGGGACGCGCCCTTGGAATCGACGATTTCCACCTGTCCGCCGTGCGCGCGCATGGCGATTTCCGCCGCCGCGCGCGCGTTGACCGCCGTGGCGGAGAGCGCGGACGCAAGCGTGATCACCAGCGCGTCCTTGCCGGATTTTAGTATCGGCTCGAGCGCTTCTGTGAACTGCGCGACGTTGACCGCCGAGGTGCGCGCCTGCGCGCCCGCGCGCAGGCTGCGGTAGAACGCATCGGGGGAGAGGTCGCGCCAATCCAGGTGGCTTTTGCGCGCGTCGCCGTCTAAGGAAAAGCTGAGCGGCAGCGCCGTAACGCCCAGCGCGGATGCGAGCGGGGCGGGCAGATCGCAGGACGAGTCCGTCAGTATCGCATAATCGCGCATGGTGTTAAACCCCTTTGTTTGCATCTGCGGTATGGCGCAGGCGGATGCATGTACGCCGCCAACCGAAAAGAAATAAGCCGGGTTATCAGCGTTAACCTGGCTTATTATAGCGGACGCGTGAATATCTGTCAAGAAGCGGCGCGTGTATTTTTGGAAGCGCGCGGGCGATGGAATCCCTTTAAAACATTATGGCAGATCGAACTCGCGGTCGATCGCGCTCTCCACAAACGCCATGCTCTCCTCGTTGAAGGCGAGCTGGCGGTTGTCGAACATGAGCGCCGCGCCGTAGATGAGCGAGCGCACGACGTATGTCTTGCGCCGGCGCGTGGGCGCGTCCATGTGCACCGCTTCGCAATAGCGGTCGATCACCTCGCGCGTGGTGCTCGTCATCTCCGCGCGCAGTTTTGCGTACTGGGAATCGAGCGTTTCGTCGCGTAGCATGATCACCGAGCGGAAGTTCGGGTTTTCCATCAAAAAGCGGATGTACGCCTTACTGATCTCGATGATTTGGCGGCGCAGATCGCCCGGATGCGCCTGAATGATCTCGCGCTGGCGCACGCCCCAAATCTCGTTGATGTAGGCGATGATCGCGGTGACGAACGCCTGCTTGTCCTTAAAATGCTTGTAGGGCGCGGCGCAGGAGAGCGAGCAGTTCGCGGCGACCCGGCGGATGGAAAACGCCTGGATGCCGTGCTTGCTCAACTCGCCCATGCCCGCGTGGATCA
>JBMNUA010000025.1:0-17586 GCA_050945995.1 Christensenellales bacterium | reverse complement strand
GCTTTGAACCCGAGATGGCAAGGCTGCGCACGCGGTTAAACTTCGATGTTTCAAAAGGTATATTCGACGCGAAGGTCGATTTTGTGCGCGAATTCGCGCGCAGATATCGCGTGGAGCGCACGGGGGAATATGTGATCGAGGGATGATAACTTGCGGCTGTTTGCCCATCGGCGTGAGATGAACCTTCTTTTATATGATATGTTGCATAAAGGGTACAATCGGGTTATAATATGAATGGGATCATCGGAGAGGAGGTATCGCTATGCCGAGGTCAAAGAAAGGTGCAAACGCACCCAAACAGAATACAACCGCTGATGCCGGCGCGAAGGCTGCCAAGAGGACGCGCAAACCCTATCCCACCCGAGAAGAACGCATCGAGATGGCGGAACAGAAGATAAAGAGACTGGAGCAATTGAACGCGGATCGCGAGGTGCTCGTCGCCAAGACGGAGGAGAAGCTCGCTGCGCGCAAGAATGCGCTGGAGAAGAGCACGCAGATGCTCGAAAACGCAGTTTCGCTGCGTGAGCGGCTGATCGCCGCGCAGGATCGCCCCGCGCGAAATGCGGAGATGCGCGCCGCGAAGGCCGCCGAAATGGCGCAGCTGGATGCCCTCAAGGCGAAGCTTGGGGAGCAGGGCAAGACGTTGGAGGATTTGATCAACGAGTTGTGATCGGATGTGCGCCGCCGGGGTTTCCGGCGGCGCAGTTTTTATGTTTGCGCCGCGCCCATTGATACAGGAAGCGTTTGAAACGGGCGCTCCTCGGCGACGCACACGCCGCCGCCTGCGGATGAAGCGATGAAGGAACTGCGCAGCCCCTTCATGCATCCCCCAGGAGGAAACGAGGTTTGTCGATCATGTGCGCGCTGCTTGTCACTCCGGCGGCGCATTTTTTATGCTTGCGCCGCGCCCCATTCGTGCAAAAAGCGCGTGATCAGATCGCCCGCGGCATACAGCTTCTTGCTGCCCGCGTCGCCGTATCGCCGCGCGAGTTCCCGCACGGGGATCTCCCGGTTCGCGCGCATTCCGGGCGTCGCCCCCGCGCGGTACGCGCGCAGGACTGCGTCCACGCCGTCTGTCTTGATGTTCCCGAGCAGCCACCAGGGCACGGGCTCGGCGATGTTGGGATACACGTTGTAGTCCGCGTCGATGAACAGGCAGGGGAAGGTCGCGTCCAGATTCGGCGCATCGTCGCGCGCCAAAAACCGCTCGACGAGCGCATCCTCCGGCTCGCCCAACAGCGCGGCGCCCTCGCGGCTGCACGCGATCAATTCCTGCGGGATGCGCGCAACATCGCCCGCCTCCACCCGCAGATGATCCACCGCATACGCGCTTCCCTCCGGGGACATGCTGTTTAGAAACACTTCAAACTTCATGCCGATCGCCTCGCAGCGTTTCACAAGCTGCATATCGTCCATCAGTCGCATGAAATCGTCCAGTTCGCCCAAGCAGCGCTTGGTCAAAAACAACTGCCAGCGCGGCGCGATGCCCGCCTCGAGCAGCCGCTCGGTCGCGGTCATCTGGTCGCGAAACGCGCCTGTTCGGCGCATGAACCAATCGGTGTTCTCCTCCATGCCGAACAGGGTGATCTGGCATGCGCGCGGCGCGAGCGTCGCCGCCCATGTCGCGTATGCCGGATCGCGGGCGAGCCGCCATGTCGATAATAGCTCGAACCGCTGCGCCCTGCCGGGGGAGGACAATTCCTGCTCCAACGCCCAGAGCGCGCGGTACTGATCGTGATAGTCCGGCTCGCGCCACCACGTCGCAAAGCCGATCTCCGCGATGCCTACGCCGTTTTCGTCGCGCCAATCGCGAAATGCGCGCGCGATGTCCCGAAATTCGTCCATTGTCATATCGCCGTTTCGATGCCCGCCGAGCCAGCAATGCCGGCACTGGTTCGGGCAGCCCGCCATGTCCACCGCAACGCCCAAAAATCCATTGTCCCATTTGTTCATGAATGTACCCTCGCTTTCTTTTTCACGCAACAAAAAATCGCGGACAAAACGTCCGCGACCCTTCCATCCATCCGCCGGCAACGGGCGACGCAAAACAAACGCAACCATCTGCGCCGTGCGCCCCATTACCGGCGATTTCTGCTTAGGCTCCGTCAAACGTCTCGCCGTTTCCTTTTCTGACGGAGCTTCCTATGTGCCGAATCCGAAAGATCGTCCGCATATGCTGCTTTCCTTCCTACCGCTCGCGCAGCTCGACCGCGAGCCCCGCAATCTCGCCCGCCATGTGTGCTACGCCGTCCCGCGCGGGCTCAAAGGCATAGCCGCGCAGCCCGAGGTGGTAGACCGCGCGCTTGAGGTTGGTCGTCGTCAGCGCGATGCGCGCGCCGCCCAGCCGCAACACGCCGCCCAGCAAATCCTCAAGCTGCTGCGCGTCCGCGCGCGCGCCGGGCAGCTCAATCGCTTCCAACTCAAGCCCGATCACAAGCGCGACTGCCGCTTTCGCGCGCGCGGTGATGCCCGTCCAGTCCCGCGCGCGGATCATCCCCGCCGGCGCCATCCAACTGCCGCCGACCGCCCGCACCTTGGGAAACGCGAGGTATTCGCGCGCGTTCTTCTCGCCGATGCCCCCGGTCGGCACGAAGGAGATGCCGCCGTAGGGCGCGCTCATCGCCTCGATGAGTTTCAGCCCGCCGAGCGCCTCCGCGGGGAAGAATTTCACCGTATCAAGCCCGAAGCTGAGCGCGGCTTCGATGTCCGACGGCGTCGCGCAGCCGGGCAATACCGGCACGCCGCGCTCGACGCAATGGGCCACCACCGCGGGGTTCAGCCCGGGGGATACGATGTACTTCGCTCCCGCGGCAATCGCCCGCGCCGCCTGATCGACAGTCAGCACCGTGCCCGCGCCGACGAGCACATCGGGCAGCTCCGCGCTCGCGCGGCGGATCGCCTCCTCGGCGGCGGGCGTGCGGAAGGTGATCTCCGCGACGGGCAGCCCGCCGTCCGCAAGCGCGCGGCAGAGCGGCGCGGCGTCCGCCGCATCCTCGATTTTGATCACCGGGATCAGCCCGATGTGTTCGATTCTCGTCAATGCGTCCATAAACCCCTCCGTCAGCGCTGCACGCGCCCCGACCCCGCGCCGCCCGCGAGCGCGAGCACCTCCGCCTCCGACGCGTGGTTGAAGTCGAATTCAATCGTCTGCTTCAAACAGCTCGCCGCCACCGCAAATTCGATCGCCTGCTGGCTGTCCCACCCGCGCAGCATCGCGTGGATCAGCCCGCCGCCGAAGCTGTCGCCTCCGCCCACGCGATCGACGATGCGGATCAGATAATTGCGCGCAAAATACGCGCGCTCCCCGTCGTAGAGCATGCCCGACCAGTTGTTCTCGCTCGCCGAGATCGAGCCGCGCAGCGTGATGGCGACATGCCGCATCCCGAAGCGCGCCATGAGCTGTTTCGCGACGGACACATACCCCTCGCGGTTGAGCTTGCCGCCCTCGATGTCGGTGTTTTCGGCGGCGATGCCGAACACATCGTGCGCGTCCTCCTCGTTTGCGATGAGCAGGTCCACATACGGCATGAGCGCCGCCATCGCGCGCCCCGCTTCTTCGCGCGTCCACAGTTTGTTGCGGTAGTTCAAATCGCAGCTCACCTTCACGCCCATCTCGCGCGCGGTCGTCACCGCGTCCATGCAGATTTCGGGCAGCTCGCCGCCGAGCGCGGGCGTGATGCCCGTGAAATGGAACCAGTCCGCGCCTTTGAGGATCGCGCGCCAGTCAAACTCCGCGCGCGCGGCAAGCGCGATGGCGGAGTGCGCGCGGTCGTAGATCACCTTGCCGCCGCGCTGGGACGCGCCCTTTTCGACAAAATAGATGCCCAACCGCGCCCCGCCGCGCACGATTTGGGAGGTGTCCACCCCGTATTTGCGCAGCTCGTTTGCCGCGTTTTGCCCGATTTCGTGCGCGGGCAGCTTCGTCACATATGCGCTGTCGTGCCCGTAGTTGGCGAGCGACACGCTCACGTTCGCCTCGCCGCCCGCGTAGCTCGCCTCAAACCCGTGCGCCTGACAAAAGCGCAGATACCCCGGCGGGTTCAGGCGCATCATGATCTCCCCGAAACTGACGATCCGTGCCATTATCCCACCGCCTTTCTGCACTGCCTGGCAAGCGCCGTGATCTTGTCAAATTCGCCGCGCTCGATCCACGCCCGGTTGACGAGCGAGCCGCCGATGCCCACGCCGATCGCCCCCGCCGCGATGAAATCCGCCGCGTTCTTCTCGTCCACGCCGCCGACCGCGAGAAAATCGATGTCCGAGAGCGGCGCGCGGATCGCCTTTAAGTACGCCGGGCTGAGCGTGCTCGCCGGGAACAGTTTCACCGCGTCCGCGCCCGCGCGGTTGGCGAGCACGCATTCGGTGGGCGTGAGCGCGCCGGGGAACGACGCCATGCCCAGCCGCTTCGTCTCCCGGATCACCACCGCCTCCACCGTGGGGGACACCACATACCGCGCGCCCGCCTCGTGCGCCAAGTTCACCTGACCGATCGTCATCACCGTGCCCGCGCCCGCGATCACCTTGCCGCCAAACTCGGTGTTCAGCGCGCGGATCGCCGCCTGCGTGTCCTGCCACGACGCGGGCGACGATTGATCAAACGTCACCTCGATCAGCGTGATCCCGCCCGCCACCAGCGCGCTTGCGAGCGGGAGCATATATTCGCGCTCGAGCCCGCGCACGATCGCAATGATCTTTTCCTTCCGAACCCTCGCCATCACCGTATCCATCCCATGCACCTCCGTAGCCATATTATAGCACAACATGGCGAACCTTTACAGGGCAAATGGGCTGTGTTAGAATAACATCAAACAACAAATGGATGGATGGTGGTGCGATGTTTCGCGTGCTGGTGGCGGAGGACGATCCGAATACGCGCAAGCTCATGGCGGCGGTGCTCGATCAGCATGGCTACGAGCCTGTGACGGCGAAGGACGGCGTGGAAGCGCTCGAGATCCTCGATAAAAAGCACATCGATCTGATGCTCATCGACATCATGATGCCGCGCATGGACGGCTACACGCTCACCGAAATCCTGCGTGAGAACGGCGCGTTGCGCGATATCCCGATTTTGATGGTCACCGCGAAGGAGACCCCGGCGGACAAGCGCAAGGGCTTTCTGATCGGCACGGACGATTATATGGTCAAGCCCGTGGACGAGGAGGAGATGATCCTGCGCATCGGCGCGCTCCTTCGCCGCTCGCGCATTGTCAACGAGCGGCGGCTCATCGTCGGCGGCACGCTTCTGGACTACGATTCGTTCTCCGTCAGCCGCGACGGCTTCATCGCGGAGCTGCCGCGCAAGGAATTTCTGCTCATCTATAAACTGCTTTCGTACCCGAATAAGATTTTCACCCGCCGCCAATTGATGGACGAAATTTGGGATATGGAGACGGAAACCGACGAGCGCACGGTGGACGTGCACATCAATCGCCTGCGCGAGCGGTTTCGCGAAAACGGCGATTTTGAAATCGTCACGGTGCGCGGGCTCGGCTACAAGGCGGTGCGCTTCGCGGATTGAGATGCGGATAAAACACAAAAGCCCGATCGCTAAGTTCAGCGACGGGGCTTTTTTATGTGTACAACTTGCTGTTTGGATGATGCCGCGCCAATGGCGCGTCCGTGGGTTTAGCCTTCGGTCGTCTCGTCGGCAGTGCCCTCGTCGCCTTCGGTCTCGGCGGGCACATCCTCGGTGGCCTCGGCGGTCACGGCGGGCTCGTCCGTTGCGTCGGTCGCGGCTTCCACGGTGGGCGCGGCGGTGACTTCCGGCGTGTCCTTAGCGGTGCAGCTGACTGCAAAAACGGCGACCATCATAAGCGAAAGAACCAATATCAAAGCCTTCTTCATAGTGAGAACCTCCTTTGGGCGTATGCCCTTAATGACATGACGTAGTATATCTCGAGTAAGGGTTATTTATTACCTGTTTTTTGATAAGAATTTGAAAACAATCTAATTATTACCTTACAGACCCTATTATGACACATTGATGTGACAGAAATTGGGCTAAATTGGCTTTTTTTCAGGAATTCCGGCGCGCCGCGGGTATGCGTGCGGGGTGGGCGACTGCTTTTTTATATCAATCAGCGTGTGCGCCCAGTCGCGCCCGGGGATCGGCGCGGGCGCGGCGCGCTCGAACCGCCCGCCCAGAATCCGGATGGCGTTTTGCGCCTCCTCCAGCTCCTCTGTCCACGCGGGCCCTTTGTAGGCGATCATCGCCCCGCCGACGCGCACAAGCGGCAGCGCGAGCTCCGCAAGCACGCGGATGCGCGCGACCGCGCGCGCGACGGCGATGTCGTACCCCTCGCGCATACCCGGCTTGCGCCCCGCGTCCTCCGCGCGCAGATGCTCCGCGCGCGCGTTCAGCCCGAGGGTTTGGATCGCCTCGCGCATGAACGCCACGCGCTTGCCGAGCGAATCGAGCAGCGTAATTTCGATGTCCGGGCGCATGATCGCAAGCGGTATCCCCGGAAAACCCGCGCCCGCGCCGATGTCGATCAGCGAGCGCGCGCCCGCGGGCAGCCCGTGCGCGAGCGGCGCGATGGAATCGAGGTAATTGCGGTCGATCGCCTCGTCGCGGTCGTCCGGCACGCGGGTGAGGTTCATGCGCGCGTTCGCCAAAACGAGCATCTCATGGAACTGTTCAAACTTCGCCGCCTGATCGGCGGACATGTCGATGCCCATCGCCGCCGCGCGCTCGATGATCATTTTACGCATGCCGCTCCCTCCCACCTTTTGAAAGCCGAATCATAATTACGCTGATGTCGCCGGGCGACACGCCCGGGATGCGCGACGCCTGCCCGAGCGACGCCGGGCGCGCGCGGTCGAGCTTCTGGCGCGCCTCGATGCGCAGCCCCGCCATGTTCATATAATCGATCTCCGGCGGGATCGCCATCCCCTCCATGCGCCGAAACTTCTTCTCCTCGGCGCGTTGGCGGCGGATGTAGCCCTCGTATTTGATCTCGACCTCGACCTGCCGCTTCGCCCGGTGATCGAGCGCGGGCAATTCCGGGTTCTCGGCGATCAGATCGTCATATGTCCGCTCCGGTCGCTTGAGTTTTTCCGCCACGCGCATCTCCTCGAGCGTGCGGATCGCGCGGTCGGTCTCCGCCCTGCGCCGCATCGCCGCGTCGTAGCGCGCCTTCGTCGCAAGCCCCGCGCGGTAGCCGCGCTCCGTCAGCCGAAAATCCGCGTTGTCCTGCCGCAGCAGCAGCCGGTACTCGGCGCGCGAGGTCATCATGCGGTACGGCTCGTCCGTGCCCTTGGTCACCAAATCGTCCACCATCACGCCGATGTAACCGTCCGAGCGCCCGATCAGCATCGGCGCATCGCCCCTCAGATAGAGCGATGCGTTGATCCCCGCGTATACGCCCTGCGCCGCCGCCTCCTCGTAGCCGGATGTGCCGTTGATCTGCCCGGCGAGGTACAACCCCTCGATGTGTTTCGCGCCCAAGGACAGATTCAGGTGCGTGGGGTCGATGCAGTCGTATTCGATGGCGTAGGCGAGCCGCAGGATCTCCGCTCGCTCGAGCCCCGGAACGCTTTTGTAGATCGCGCGCTGCACATCCTCCGGCATGGAGGTCGAAAGCCCCTGCACATACCATTCGATATTGTCAAGCCCCTCCGGCTCGAGGAAGATCGTGTGCCGATCCTTGTCCGCAAAGCGAACGATCTTGTCCTCAATCGACGGGCAGTAGCGCGCGCCCGTGCCGTGGATGCCGCCGGCGTACATGGGTGCGCGGTGCAGGTTTTCGCGGATAATGGCGTGCGTCTGTTGCGTGGTGTATGTCATGTAGCACAGCGCGCGGTTTTTCAGGCGCGCGGGGTCTGTCAGGTAGGAAAAGGGGATCACGGGCTCGTCGCCCGGCTGCGGCGTCATCTTCGCAAAATCGACGGTGCGCCCGTCGATGCGCGCGGGCGTGCCCGTTTTGAACCGGCGCATCGAAAAGCCGAGGTCGATCAGGTTTTTCGTCAGCTGATTGGCGGCGACCAAACCTTGCGGTCCGCCGTCCCACGCGCATTCGCCGATGATGATGCGGCTGTTTAGGTACACGCCGGAGCATAGGATCGCCGCGCGGCACGCCAAGCGCCCGCCCGTCGTCGTCACTACGCCCGTCACGCGCCCGTTATCTACGATGATCTCGCGCACCTCCGCCTGCGTCAGGCGCAGATTTTCGCAATCGTCAATCGCTTTTCGCATCCGCAGCTGGTAGGCGCGCTTGTCCGCCTGCGCGCGCAGGGAATGAACCGCCGGACCTTTCGCGGTGTTGAGCATCCGCGATTGTATGAACGCGTCGTCCGCCGCGCGCCCCATCTCGCCGCCGAGCGCGTCAACCTCGCGCACCAAGTGCCCCTTGCCCGTGCCGCCCACGGACGGGTTGCAGGGCATCAGCGCCAGCGCGTCTAAATTCATGGTCATCAAAAGCGTTTGGTGTCCCATGCGCGCGCACGCGAGCGCCGCCTCGCAGCCCGCGTGCCCCGCGCCGATCACCACCACGTCGTATCGCTCCATCCCACTCACCATATCTTCATAAAAGCGCCCAGCCGAGCAGCGCTTCGATCTCATTTTTTGTCATCCGTGCCGCGGGGAATACCGCCGCGTTCGCTGCGCCCGCCGCGCAGGCGATCATAAGCGATGTCTCCAGGGCATATCCCTTGAGCGAGGCGTACAGAAAGCCCGCGACAAAGCTGTCGCCCGAGCCGACGGGGTTGACCGCATCGACCTTCGGCGCGGGGCAATAAATCTCTATATCGCCCGCGATGTACGCGCAGCCCGCTTTGCCCATGGACGCGAGCACCGCCGGGATGCCCGATTGGATCAGCTGCGCCGCCGCGCGGGCGATATCATCCTCGATGCCCGTCGCCCAGAACAGCTCCGCCTGATTCGGTTTTACGATGTCGGGCTTTGCCGCAAGCCCCGCGCGCAGCGCATCGCCGTTCGCGTCGAGCAGGGTCGCAACGCCCATCGTCCGCGCGCGCTCGATGATGCCCGGGATGCGCGCCGCCGCCTCGCCTGTGCTCGCCGAGCCGCAGATCGCAAGCGCGCGCGCTCCGGGGAGGCATGCAAACAGCCGCGCCTCGATGGCATCGAGCTCGCTTTCTGTGAGCGCGCCGCCGCGCGCGTATGTCACGCGCTGATCCATGTCGCCGATGCGCGCATGGGTGTCGATCACGCGGGTGGGCGCGCCGACGGCGACGGGATAAAGCGCGATGCCCTCGCCCTTTGCATGGGCGGCAAACTGCTCGCCCGTCTCCCCGCCGAGGGGACAAACCGCCGCGGCGCGGATGCCGAGGTTCCCGAGCACACGCGCGACGTTTACGCCCTTACCGCCCGTCTGCACCTGCGTGCGCGCGGGGGGCGCGCCGTACGATTCCACCCACAGCGTGCGATCGATGCAGGGGTTCAATGTCAATGTCACAATATCCATCGTTCCCCATTATACCGCATGTGCGCCGCGCGAGCAGCGATTTGCGCAAAATTTTACGGTTGGGAGGGCTTCATATGGCGGTTTTGCCGCTCGATCAATGCCGCGGCGGGGTGATCCGCCGCATCGCGCCTGTAAACCCCGCGCTGCGGCGGCTCGTGGAGATGGGCGCGACGCCCGGCGCGCACGTTCAGGTGATCCGCCGTGCGCCGCTGGGCGACCCGATGCAGATTGCGCTGCGCGGCTGCGCGGTGACGCTGCGCCGGCGCGACGCCGCGCAGATCGATGTGGAGCGGGATGTATGAACTACGCCGTGTGCCTTGCGGGCAACCCGAATTGCGGGAAAACCACGCTGTTTAACGCGCTCACGGGCGCGAACCAGCGCGTCGGCAACTGGCCGGGGGTCACCGTGGAAAAAAAGGAGGCCACGCTCAAGCGCGGCGATGATGTGATCGAACTGATCGATCTGCCGGGCGTTTACTCGCTGACGCCCTACTCGATCGAGGAGGGCATCGCGCGCGAGGCGATCGACGGCGGGGGCGCGGATGTGGTGCTCAATATCGTCGATGCGACGGGGCTGGAGCGAAACCTGTATCTCACCTTGCAACTGCTTGAGCGCGGCGTGAAGGTGGTGATCGCACTCAATCTGATGGATGAGCTGCGAAAGCGGCGCATCTCGCCGGATATCGCCGCCCTCGCCGCCGCGCTGGGCGCGCCCGTCGTGCCGATATCCGCGCGCAAGGGGGAGGGGCTGGACGCGCTGATGGCGCAGGTGGCGGCGGTCGCGCGCGGCGGCGTGCCCGCGGGCAAACAGCCGCGATACCGCGATGCGCGCGCGCCGGGGCTGGACGCGTTCACCGCGCAGGCGAAGGCGCGCTATGATTTCATCGAATCCGCGCTCGCCCGCGCGCGCTTCCCGCGCGGCGCGTACAAGCGCACCGCGTCAGACGCCATCGACAAATTCGTGCTAAACCCCTACCTCGCGTTCCCGATCTTCGCGCTGTTTCTGGCGGCGATGTTTTTATTCACCTTCGGCGCGCCTGGGGCTGCGCTGCGCACGCTCATGGAGCGGGTGATCGCGCTGGCGGGCACGGGCGCGGCGCGGCTGTTTCACGCGTGGGGCTCGCCCGCGTGGGCGCGCTCCGTCGCCATCGAGGGCGTGATCGCGGGCGTGGGCGGCGTGCTCGCGTTCCTCCCGCAGATCCTGCTGTTGTTTTTATGCCTTTCCGTCCTCGAGGACAGCGGCTATATGGCGCGCGCGGCGTTCATGACCGATCGGCTGCTTCAAAAGCTGGGGCTCTCGGGGCGCTCGTTCATCCCGATGTTGATGGGCTTTGGCTGCACCACGACTGCGGTGCTCGCCGCGCGGGGCGTGGAAAACGAGCGCGACAAGCGCATGACGATCATGCTCACGCCCTTTATGTCCTGCGGGGCGAAATTGCCGATCTACGCGCTGTTCGTCGCCGCGCTTTTCCCAACGACCGGCGCGTGGGCGGTGCTCGGGCTGTACGCGCTCGGGATATTTGCGATGGCGCTGTGCGGCGCACTGATCAAGCGGCTGTATTTCCGGGAGGGGGCGTCTCCGTTTGTGATGGAGCTGCCCGAATACCGCATGCCGACCTTGCGCAGCGTCGCGCGCAGGCTCTCCGACCGCGCGCGCGATTTCATGCAGCGCGCGGGCACGGTGATCTTCGCGATGAGCGTATTGATCTGGTTTCTGCGCGCGTTCACGCCGGCGATGCGGATGACGGGCGAGGTATCCGAATCGATGCTCGGCGCGCTGGGCGCGGCGATCAGCCCGTTTTTCCGCCCGCTGGGCTTTGGCGACGCGGCGAAATGCGTCTCTTTGCTCGCGGGGATGGTCGCGAAAGAGGCGGTCGTATCGACGATGCAGGTGATCTACGCCGCACCCGACGCGGGCGCGCTCGCCGCGTCATTGGGCGCGCATTTTACGAAGGCGAGCGCCGTCTCGTTTCTGGTGTTCACGCTTTTGTACACCCCGTGCATCTCCGCGCTCGCCGCGATGCGCCGGGAATTGGGCGCGCCGCGCTGGCTCGCCCGCGCGGCGGTGTTGCAGCTGCTATTCGCTTATGGGTTCGCGCTTTTTACGTATCGATTGTCGCTGATGTTGTTTTGAGGAGATGATGGGATGGGCGAGGCGATCGGTATCACCATCGTTTTGTATGCCGCGTATGTATTTGCGGCGCGCGCGTGGCGCGGCGGGTGCGCGGACTGCCCGCGCGCGTGCGCTAGTCGATCGCGAGCCGCCCGTTTGCATCGAACTTGCGCTCGAGCTGCGCGCGCGTGTCGGCGATCGCCTGGGTCATGAGCCGCGCCGCCTCCTCCGTAGACCGCCCCGCGCGGAACGCGTCCTCATATGCGCCGAACGCGCGGTCGAGGTCTACAATGAGCGCGTCGGTGAACACGGCGGCTTCCTCGCCGAACGCGCGCACAATCGCATCGTCCAGCGCGCGCGCCTGCGCGTAGTATTCGCGCATCGCTGGCATGATGTCGCCCTCCACGTCCGCACCGGCGAGCGCGGCGTCGTTGTATTTATACGCCATCATGTAGATGCAACCGTACAGCGCCTCGCCCACGGCGTCGCGCGAGGCTGTATATTTTCGGCGCATAATTGATGCATTGGACGTGGATATGCATCCCCAAATTACCGTTGAAATCAGCAGCGCCGCCACCGCAATCCGCGCGGTCAACCGCCAGTTTACCCGCTGCAATACGGCAACTTTCGATTTGATGTTCTCCATAATACTCCCTCCGTCATAACGTATACCAACTGTATATACGGTATGCTCGTTGTGTATATTCATTGAATATGCACTTTAAATATACGACGGCACAACCGGGAATCCTGCGTTTGATTTTGAAAACAATGTATATATGCACCGTATATTCGTTGCATTTATAACATATTTTATGCGCCCCGTCAAAGTTTGAGAACGCCGAGGGCACATTTTCGTCAAAATATTTTCCGGTTGCAGGAAATGTACGGGAAATGGTATACTTTCATAAAGGAGATGATCGATGTGCGGTACCGTGATTTTTTGGGCAAACAGGCGTCTGTGATCGTCATGGGTTCGACGGGTTTGGGCTTTGATTCCTCGCAGCGTCAGGCGAATGAGTTTTTAGACGCATACGCCGCGCTCGGCGGGAACTTCCTCGACACCGCGCGCGTGTACGGGGACTTCGCCGGCGGCGTGGGCGGCATCGCCGAGCGCGCGATCGGCAACTGGATGGCGGCGCGCAAAAACCGCGACGCGCTCATCATCGGCACGAAGGGCGGGCATCCCGCGCTGTCCGCGATGGGCGTCGGCAGGCTCGATTCAGAGAGCCTACATAGCGACCTGTCCGAGAGCTTAGACGCGCTCATGACCGACCATGTGGAATTGTATTGGCTGCATCGGGACGATGTGTCGCGCCCCGTCGGCGGCATCATGGAGACGCTCAACGGGTTCATCGAGGATGGGCGCGTGGGCGCGATCGGCGCGTCAAACTGGTCGCCCGCGCGCATCCGCGCGGCGAACGACTATGCAAAGGCGCATGACCTCGTCGGCTTCTGCGCGAATCAGCCGCAGTTCTCACTCGCCAATCAAGTGATGGTCGAGGATGCGACGCTCTGCCAGATGGACAAGGAGATGTACGATTTTCATCGGGAAACGGGGCTTGCCTGCATCCCGTTCTCGTCGCAGGCGAAGGGCTTTTTTGCCAAACTGGCGCAGGGCGGCGTGAACGCGCTCTCCGAGAAGGCGAAGACGCGGTTTATGACGGCGGAGAACATGGCGGCGTATGATCGGCTCGTCGCGCTCTCGCGCGAAACCGGGCACTCCGTGGGCGCGCTCGCGCTGGCGTACCTCACCTGCCAGCCGTTTGATGTGTACCCCATCGTCGGCGTGAGCAGCGTCGCCCAGGTCGAGGCGCTGCGCGAGGCGGGGGATGCGGTGATCACAGTCGAGCAGGCGATGGCGCTGAGAAGTTTTGACTGACATTTGAAGCAATAGAAAAAGGCGGCGATTATTCGCTGCCTTTCCCTTTGCGCGCCACGAAAATCGCCGCCTTCTTGCCGTTGACCAAGATGTCATAGCGTTCCGCGAGCGCAAGCGATGTTTCCGCAAGCGCGCGTTGAAACTCGTCCTTCATCGCGGTGAGCACCGCGCATGTGCCGTAGGGCGCGAGCACATGGTCGAATCCCTGCGCCATCGCCCGGCAGAATGCGTCCGCGTCCATCTCGAGCGGTCGAAACAGCCCCCACGGCGGGTCGGTCGCGATCTCCGTAAACTCACCCGGCGCGAACCGCTCGGCGAGGTTGCGCGCGTCGAGCCGCTCGATCTGCGCGCGTGAGGGGATGCGCTTTTTCAGCCGCTTGACCGCCTCCGCGTCCGCGTCCCCCAGGAAGATGCGCTGCGATTTGCCCAGCGCCATGCGCGCGATGCCGACCGCGCCGCTGCCGGCGAAGGGGTCGAGAAACGCGCCGCTCGGCTCGGGCTTTGCGAGAAACGCAAGGCAGCTTGCGACGGCGGGGGAGAGCGCGCCCTTTTTGGTTGCCGCGGGCTTTGTCAGCCGCAACAGCAGCATCGCGCTGCCTTCGCTGCGGCGGGAGATGACCAGCTCCGTCTCCGGGTTCACGCGGTCGTTCGGGATGCGGATCGCCCGCTCGAACCCCTCGCGATGCACCTTCTCAACGGCGACGCGCCGGTTCGCGTCCGAGAACATCGCGCGAAAGCTCGAAAATCCGCGCGCGCGCATGGCGCGCTCCGCATCCGACAGCGCGCGCCGATCCGACAAAAACAGCCGCGCAGCGTGTGCAATCGATCCGCACTTGTCCGCGCGCGCGATTTGCAGATAGGTGTTTGTAAACCCGTCGCACGCGGGCGTTTCGACCTTCGCGGTGTATACGACCGCGCCGGGCATCGTCGCCCGCGCGTGAAAGCCGGGGATCACCCGCTCCGCCAGCCGCCGCGCCGGTTCCTCCAGCCCTGCCGGACATGTGGAATAGAATGTTCGCATCGCGCGCTCCTCTAAATATATTAATATAACTTTGATCCATTTTAGCAACGACACCGACCGAATATCATCCGGTCGGTGCGGTTTCTCGTTTTTTCCCTAAATCTCCGGTATGACGACCTCAACCTCGCGCTTCGCCTCGCTGGAGCGGATGATGCCGTCGATGATCGCCTGGTTATAGATGATCTCCTGCCACGGAATCGGCGAAGGTCCATCCGTAAGGATCGCGTCGCAGAAGGCGCGGCACTTCAGGTAGAAGCGGTTGTTCGCGTTCTGCTTGAGCGGCACTTTCGTCTCGGTCTGGTTGCCGCAGACGTCTCGGTACAAAAACACGTCGCCAATCGTGCCGTCCCACGCGCCGCCCCAGTTCAGGTGCGGGTTGGGGGATTTCACCTTCAGACCGCCCTCTGTTCCCAGAAACAGCGTGTCGCCCATGGTGTCCATGTGCATCGCCCAGCTCATGCGGAAATCGAGCACCAGCCCGTCCTCAAAGCGGATGAGCGCGCAGGTGAAATCGTCCACGGAGAACGCGTCCGATTCGCTGAAATACTTGGGGTTCTTCCCGAAATGGTCGGACGCATACGCGGAAACCGTGACGGGCTTGCGGTAGCCCACGGAGTTGAGCGCCATGTCCAGCCCGTAGCAGCCGATGTCCGCCAGACAGCCCACGCCCGCCAAATCCTTGCGCACAAATGTGCCGCCGGGGATGCCGCGCCGCCGCCCGCCGCCGGTCTGTATGTAGTAGATGTCGCCCAATTCGCCCGAGCGCACAAGCTCTTTGACCATCAGCATGTTCGGGTCGTAGCGCGGCTGGAAGCCGATCGTCAGTATCTTCCCGGTCTCCTTTTGCACCTTCGCCATGTCAATCGCGGTGTCGAGCCGCACAGACATCGGCTTTTCGCACAGCACATGCACGCCCGCGCGCATCGCCGCGATGGCGCAATCGTGGTGCGTGGTGTTGTAGGTGCACACGCTCACGCCGTCGGGTTTCAGTGCGAGCAGTTCGTCGTTGTCCTCGAACGCGGGCACATTCGTCAGATGAAACTCGTCCAGAAACGCGCGCGCCTTGCCGGGCACGATGTCCGAAGCGCCGATGATCTCGACATCCTCCATCTCGAGATACGAGCGAATGTGCGAATGCGCGATGCCGCCCGTGCCGATGATCCCAATCTTTAGCTTCTCCGCCATTTCATTTTACCGCCCTTCGTTATATAATGGTGGTTGGATTATGTATATTATACTCCACCCAAGCAAAAATACAATGGGAGGTGTCAAAATATGTCCGACGAGGCGTTGATGCGCGAGGCCATCGCGCAGGCGAAGTGCGCGCTTGCGCTCGGCGAAATGCCCGTGGGCTGCGTGATCGCGCGCGGCGGCGAGATCGTCGCCCGGGCGCACAATGAGCGCGAAACCACGCGCGACCCGACCGCCCACGCGGAGATCCTCGCGATCCGCCGCGCGGCAAGCGTCGATTGGCGGCTCACCGGCATGGCGCTGTATGTCACTTTAGAGCCCTGCCCGATGTGCGCGGGCGCGATCTCGCAGGCGCGGCTTTCGCGGCTCGTCTATGGCGCGGCGGACGCGCGCGCAGGCTGCGCGGGCAGCATCTACCGCATCCCGGAAGACCCCGCGTTCTCGCACTTTTGCAAAACCGAGGGCGGCGTGCTTGCGGACGAATGCGCCGCGCTCATCGAACAATTTTTTAAAAGCCGGAGATGAATATGATATGTTTCCATTAAACGCTTTCTATTCTCGGCGGACTGTCGTATAATGATAGGTGCGAATATTTACAACCGATATACGGAGGGATACCATATGGCGCTGATCGACAGAATCAAGGCAAAGGCCGCGTCGGATCGCAAGCACATTGTGCTGCCCGAGGGCGAGGAGCGGCGCAATCTGCTTGCGGCAGCACAGATTGTGACATCCGGCATCGCGCATGTCACCGTGCTCGGCGAACCCGCGCGAGTGCGGGCGGTCGCGGACGAGGCGGGGGCGAATCTCGAGGGCGTTTCGATCATCGACCCGAAAACATCCGCGAAAGCGGAGCAATACGCGCAAACGCTCTACGAGCTGCGCAAAGCAAAGGGCATGACGCCCGACGAGGCCGCCGAAAAGGTGGCCGATGCCATGTATTACGGCGTGATGATGGTGAAACTCGGCGACGCGGACGGGCTCGTCTCGGGCGCGGCGCACGCCACGGGCGATATGCTCCGCCCCGCGCTGCAAATCATCAAAACAAAGCCCGGCATCCGCACGGTCTCCTCGTGCTTTCTCATGGAATGCGCGGCGAAGGAGTACGGAACGGACGGCATCCTCGTGTTCGCCGATTGCGCGGTGATGATCGACCCCGACGCGCAGCAGCTCGCGAGCATCGCAGTCGCCGCGGCGGAGTCCGCGCGCACGCTCGCCGGCATGGAGCCGCGCGTAGCGATGCTCTCGTTCTCGACCATGGGCTCCGCCAAGCACGATCAGGTGACCAAGGTGCAGGAGGCGACGCGCATCGCGCGCGAAATGGCGCCCGGGATCGCCGTCGACGGCGAGATGCAGGCGGATGCCGCGCTGGTTTCGGAAATCGGCAAGCTCAAAGCGCCCGATTCCCCCGTCGCGGGCAAGGCGAACACGCTCGTGTTCCCCGACCTCAACTCCGGCAACATCGGCTATAAGCTGGTGCAGCGCCTCGCGGGCGCGGAAGCATACGGTCCGATCCTCCAGGGCATCGCAAAACCGTGCAACGACCTGTCGCGCGGCTGCAGCGTCGAGGATATCGTGGCGACCGTCGCAATCACCGCCGTTCAGGCGCAAATGTAAGGAGCGGGAAAGACAATGAAAATTCTGGTCATCAACGCGGGCTCTTCCTCCCTCAAATATCAGCTGATCGACATGGAGGGCGAGGTCATCCTCGCAAAGGGCATCGTCGAGCGCATCGGCATCGAGGGCGCAAAGCTCACCCATAACTTCGGCGAGGACGGCGAATACGCGCGCGCAACGCCCGTCGCCGACCACACCGTCGCCATGAACGTGGTGCTTGAAGCGCTGATGGACAAAAACCACGGCGTTATCTCGTCCATCTCCGAGATCGGCGCGGTCGGTCACCGCGTGCTGCACGGCGGCGACAAATTCACCGCCTCGTGCATCATAAACGACGAGG